>DATCIR010000304.1:0-29743 GCA_036507695.1 Gammaproteobacteria bacterium | reverse complement strand
TTGCAGCGCCAAGCAGCCAGACATCGGCTGCGCTGTCGCTAATGGCGGCACGGTAGCCTGCATTCAGTTCAAACCTGGGGACAGGCATGTAGACGATGCCAAACAAAGCGGACTCGATATCGTCGTTAGAGGACAGGTCGGGATTGGTTTCGCGGCTGATATCCGCAACCAGCTGCCATTGATCGCCGAAAGAACGTGTGACAGCGGCGGAATAGTGCGTGAGATGCTCTCGTTCTTCCGGCACGCTGCGGTTGTCGGTGATGCCCGCATGCAGATGAAACCACCAGGGCGCGGCGTCGTAGCTCATCACCCCAAACATATTGGCCGTGTTTTTGCCGGTGCCGAGGCCCTGGGTTTCGTCACCGGTGCCGAAAACGATGCCCGGCCGCAGCGCAAAACTGAGCGCGTTCTTTTCGTAAAAACGCCACTTGACCGCAAGCTCCATATCGCCGACGCCGGATACATCGGGAGAACCCGTTACCTCCAGTTGGGAATAGGGAACACCCAGTATCAGGTCCAAAGGATCAAGCAGACCATAATATAACGTCCATACGGTATCGCGGCCGACTTCCTGCGCATCAGCGGCCTCATGCCGGCTTTGCTCATACATAAACTCCAGAAGAAAGTTGCCCGCGCCCTGGGTGCTGGTATCCTCCGTCAGCAGCACATGGCCGGCGCTGGATGTGAATGCCACGCTATTCAGGGCAACCAACAACAGTCCGTTTAGCAGGATTGCTTTTTGATGTTTATAAAAATGCAAAACGCGGCGCCTTTTTTTGTCATGCTATTGTTGAAGGTCATCGTGCAGATGCCAATTGCCGTGGGTGCAGTGGTTGCCGCGATATGGCAATCAGCCAACCTCGCGCAACCGGTGATGACACGGTGCGACGTGTACCGGAGCATAACTGCTATGTGGCGTTGCCGGTTATTATAAACTTCGGTACTGGTTTAACTATAGCGTTGCGGTCTTAAGGTGAGATTAAGTCACGACGCAGCCGGAGTCGAACAGCCAGACAGTAATTCAAGATTGACTGGTCCGCTCAGGTATTGTTGGCCAGCGGTGGCAAGTTGCCAAGTCCCGCTGCGAGGTCGGGGTACTGCAAGGTAATACCCAACTCACGCAACAGTTTTGCGTTACTCATGCGCCGTGATTCACTGAGGTAGGACAACATGCCGGGGCTTAATTGTTGCCGTGCCTGTTCGCGGCCGATCTCGGGCGGGGGTGGCAAACCCAGTGCTTTGGCAACGGATTTAAAATAATGCGACATGGTGCTGGGATGACCGTCGCAGACATTGTAAATAGCGCCGTTGGCCGCGCGTTCCGCGGCGGCGACGCACACTAAGGCCAAATCATCCTGATGAATGCGGTTGCTGAACGGCGCCTGGTCTTCGCGCAAGATCGGCAGCCTTTGTTGCAAGCGTTCAACCGGCAAACGCCCGGGACCATAAATGCCCGAGACGCGCAATATCACATAGGGTGTTTGGTGTTTGCCGGCCCATTCGCGCACGGCGGTTTCGGCATCGAGGCGGCGTTTGCCGCGATCGGTTTGGGGATTGACGGGTTCCGATTCATCGATCCACTTACCATCGCAATCGCCATAGACGGCAGTGGTGCTCAAGAGAATCACTTTGGCCGGCAGACCGGTTTTTTCACACGCCGCCAACAGCGCGCGTAAACGTGGATCGGTTCTCCCGGTTTCAGGCGGCGGCGCAAAGTGAAACAGGATTGCATCCTTGGAAGGTAATGAAGACAAGGTATCCGGCCGGTCCAGATCCGCCAGCACTGGTGTGACGCCCAGCGTTAGAAGCTGGGCCTGAACTTCCGGACGGCGAGCCAGTCCATAAAGTTCGATGTTTGACCGGGATGTCCCGCGTGTTGCCAAATAGCGCGCCGCGGCTCGCCGGCCAATATCACCACAGCCACTTATACATATTTTTTCCATGGTTTATCTCGTGTGCGGATTCAAGCATAATTCGCGGTCCCTTGCTGCGAATGCAGTTTAGCATAGGATTGTGGTATAGAAAGCGCATAGCTTGCTTGGATCTTTTAATCTCACCGGCCGCTTGCCGAGACACTCGCCTGAACCGGGCTTTGTTGAAATCCAGTCATTAAAAACATGAGATACCGCGTCACTTTCCAGCCCAGCAATACCGCCTTGGATGTGGATGAAACCGAATCCATATTAAGCGCGGCATTGCGCGAAGGCATACATCTCGCGTACGGATGCCGCAGCGGAACTTGCGGCACCTGTAAGAGCGTGTTACTGGAAGGCGAAGTGGCATATCCTTTCGAACAAGCGCTGGCTTTGACTGAGGACGAACGGCAGCACGGTGCAGCCTTGTTATGCCAGGCGCAACCCCGTTCCAACCTGATGATTGCGGCGCAAATTATTCCCCACGACGAAGAGATTGTAATAAAAAAACTGCCCTGCCGGGTGATCCAAAAACAGCGGCTGTGCCACGATGTCATTAAATTGCTGCTTAAATTACCCGTTATGGAAACGTTTGCCTTCCGCGCTGGACAATACATCGATATATTGTTGCCCGACGGCCGCCGCCGCAGTTTTTCCCTGGCCAATGCGCCGTATGTTGACGGCACTTTAGAATTGCACATACGGCATGTCGAAGGCGGGGATTTTACCGGCTACGTATTTAATGAACTGGAAGAAAAAACCATACTGCGGGTGGAAGGGCCGCACGGGCAGTTCTACCTGCGCGAAGACTCGGACCGTCCGATTGTTTTCATGGCGGGTGGCACCGGTTTTGCGCCGGTCAAAAGCATTATTGAGTTTTGCATTATTAACGACATTCAACGCCCCATGTATTTGTATTGGGGGGCGCGAACGCAGCAGGATTTATACATGAATGCCCTGGCCGCACTGTGGACGAAAGACTTCCCGCATATTCATTACGTTCCGGTATTGTCGGATCCGCAACCGCAGGACGACCAATCCATTCGTACCGGCCTGGTGCATGCAACCATTGCCGGGGATTTTCCGGATTTATCCAATTATGAAGTCTACGCGAGTGGCCCACCGTTGATGGTCAGCGCGGGTAAGCACGCTTTTACCCACTGCCATTTGCCGCCGGAGCACTATTATTCTGATGCATTTGAATTCCAACACGCCGAACCAGCTTGATTGAACAGCAAAAATAACCCGCAATAACTACCGCTACTTTTACATTCGTTCGCCCGTCGAAATTTCAACGAGTTCCCCGCCTTCAAAGATCAGGACTTTTAACAAGCTCCCGGAACCTTGATGGTAGGTCCAGTGTTCGATGGTTTTGGTGACGACTTCTTCACGGCTTACGACCGCGGGGTCACGATAGGCGGCTGATCTCCTGGTTTCTCGTCTATCGGCTTCGGAAGTCAACGGAATATCGATGCGTTTGGACTCTTCCTTGGCGCCGACGGATTCTTTCACCAGGGGTTCGCCGCATTTTAACAGCACATTGACTTTGCTATCGCCCACCGAAACCAGGTTGGTTCCACAACGCATGCTGCTCTCCGCGGCGCTGGTGGAAGACAAGGTAAAAAACAACAATATGGCCTTTACGCCGGCGTTCGCTTGCATGACTTACCTCCCTTCGCGATACCCTGGACGGGTACGTTACAACTCGTCCTAAAAGAGTAACGGATAAACCGCCTGACGCCGCCGCGGTGATGACCGAAAAATTATTTCTGCGCGGATAGCAGCGTTTTGGCATTCTGCGGCGATGCTTGTTCCAGTTCCTGTAACCGGGATTTGGCGGCGACACATTGCTCGCAATAGGCGGTTTTTGCCAGGCCTTCCCGGTAATAGCGCATGGCCTGGTCCTGTTCACCCAGGCTTTCAAGCAAATGCGCCAGCTCGTTGAACACTTCAGCCGGTCCCTTGGCGGCGATGCTGGCTTCGAAATAACTGCGCGCCTTACCCCATAACCGGTTGCGCAAACACAAGCGCCCGGCGGTTAACAGTAATACCGGGTCATTGGCTTTTTTAACCAACCACTGCTCCGCATTCATTAATTGGGTTTTGGGATCAGCGCCATCGATAACGCCATATAAACGCACCAGCTCGTTGCTCCATTCCCGTTTCAGGGCGTTGCGTATCATGGGTTCCACTATTTCACTACCGCCTTGGTTCAGTAACAATTGAATATACCGTGTTAGCACGTCGATGTGGTTTTGCACGTGTTGCGGCACACGGGACCAAAGTTCGGATAGTAGATTCTGGGATGCGGACGATTGTGAGGATAAAAACGCAATATACGCACGGCGCTCCAAAGCATCCAGTTCCTCCATGGAAAATATCTTACGGCGGCGCAACAGCGGAATCAGATCAATAAGATTTTTCCAGTCCCCCAGCTCGAGATAAAGATTGGCCAGGGTTTTTAGCACCTTGCGGTGCTGGGGATTCACCAGTTGCAGGGTGCGCAACGTTGCCAACGCCTGTTCCTGATGATGCTGGCTGAGCTGCAATTCAGCCTGGGTGAGTTTGACGCTGACATCGTTGGCGCTGGCTGATTGTCCCGCTTGCTTCAGGTAACTATCACGGCGGTCGTATTCATTGAGCTCATGGGCCGCGCGCGCTGCCGCCAGGTAATTGAGCATGGGAGCCCGGCTATTGTTGATATGCCTGAGCACCACTTTTTCCGCCTGGCGCCAATCGCCTTCCGCGA
Organism: Gammaproteobacteria bacterium; assembly: GCA_036507695.1. Classification (GTDB taxonomy): domain Bacteria; phylum Pseudomonadota; class Gammaproteobacteria; order SZUA-152; family SZUA-152; genus JAKEGK01. The sequence continues at coordinate 25,081 of DATCIR010000304.1, read as the reverse complement.
GTTTAACCAGGCCGTCTAATAAAGTCTGGTTGGCGCGTTGCTGCCGGCGTTGCTCCCGCCAGAGTTTCATGCCTTTGGGTGCATACCACAAGTTCGTCAGGAAGCGCAGAGTGTAATGGAGAATGAAAAACGCCAGCGTCAGCAACACCAACCAGGTCACCAGCGTCGACTCGATCGTGTAACCCCGTACATTTATCAGCACATAACCCCGGTCCGCCAAAGCCAGCAGGGTCAGCGAGGCTACCGCGATGATGGTCGCCAGGGTATAAAAAAGCCATTTCATGGAGTGCGCGCCTCGTCAGTCGAAAGCGCGAGCTGAGACGATGCCGGCCCCTGCTGGCGGTAGGCCACATTTTTTTGCTGTTTCTCCAGCCATGACCGCAATTCGCGCAGCGACGCGCTGATGTCGGGCAATGGTGGACGCAGTTCCACTTGCTTGAGGTTGCTGACCACCTGTAACAGATTGCTGACCGCGGCGGATTCCTTGTCAAAATAATCGCCGGCCCACTGCGCGACATCCTCGAGATTTAAGCGGAACAGAGCGCTGTCGTGGTTCAGCAAGGCGATACGCGCCTGCTCCAGTTTGAGCTCCAGATTATAGACCAGATAAAATTTTTCTTCGGGCGGCAGCAGTGGCTCGATGGGTTGATCGCTGCGCTGAATTCTAAACAGGCCGTTTACCAGATCCTGCCATACGGTTTTCAGGAAATTGCCGGCACCTGTGAATTCCCTTGGGGCTTCCGCGGCGGATTCGACAAGGGCGGGCGTTTTTTTCTCAAGCGGCAGCTGATCCAGCGCATTTAACACGCTTCTCAGTTGGGCGGCCATGCCGGGTACATCCGGCAACGACACGTTATTGAGCTGGTTGATCTCCCGGGAGATTTTTTCCCGCACCGGGATCAATCCCGGATCGGCGATAATGCGCAACCGGTTATCCGCGTCCTGCAGCGCGCTGAGCGCCGTGACCACGTCGCGCTCCAGCGCCACGCGCTGATTGGCGAGCGTTAACAAATATTCCACTTCCGACACCCGCCAGTACAACGGTTCCTTGCCTTTCTCCGCGGCCAGCGCTTTGATCTGCAGGGACAGTTGCTCGAGGGCGCCCAGCAGGCTCCGCTGCTCCATTTCATTCTGCTCCGCTTTTAGTGCGAGTGATTGCTGCTGGTCCTGCAACGTTGCGCTATTTTGCTTAAGCGCATTGATCTCGTTATCCTGGGAATTTTGTTGTTCGGGCACCCGCTCAATGAGCTGTTTCAGCTGTTGGCCCTGTTGATATAGCCAAAAATTGCCCGCGCCCAGCACGGCGATTATCACGGCACCGAATCCGCCAAGCCAGGGCAAAACCCGTTGCTTGAGCGGACGGGCAGGTGTTGTGTGTTGCGGTTTGGCTTGCTTCTCATCGCTCACTGCCAGGGCCGATGAATCAGCGCCGGTTGCGCCGTGCTTGCCCGTTGTGTCCTTGCGCTTAACGGATTTTTCAGCCGATGTAGTTGTTGCGGCATCGGCCGGTGCCGTGGACTTGGCGTCAGTCGGTTGTTTGCTGTCAGTCATATATCTGTTTACCTGTTCCTAGTCATTCAGGGAACCCTGTTTTCGCCTATCGTCCATCGATAATCGCCTGCACGATCGCCGCATCACCCGCTTTCTTTACGATGATCGCGGGCGTTTTAAAACCCAATTCGCAGGCCAACTGTTGCATGCGTTCACTGACCACTATTATAGGTAAGGCCAATAATGCTGAACGCGCCGGGCCGTTTAAAAGCTCAACCATATTTCGCAGGCTTTCGCTGCTGGTGACCGTTAGGATATCAAGCTCATCGCGGTTCAACCAGTTGGTTAATGCATCTGGATCGACATCGGGTTTTTCCCGGCGGTAGCATTCGGCGTATTCCACCGTGGCGCCACGTTCCCGCAGGGTTTGCGCCAGCAATTCACGGCCGCCTTCACCCCGGTAAATGACAATGCGCTTGCCCGAGACCGATTGCAGTTCCTCCATTGCCAGCAAGGCTTCGCTGTTAAATTGCTGTGCCGGAAAAATATCGGTGTTTACGCCTAGCTCTGCCAATCGCCGGGCGCTGCCTTGCCCCACCGCCGCCACTTTTATCCTGACCGGCAAGCCGCCTTGCTCCTGGATAACCTGCATGCCTTTTTCAACCGCGTTGGGGCTGATAAAGATCACCAGGTCAAATTCAGCCAAGCGGCGGGTAATAGCGCGCAGGGCCTCTGGATCACGCGGCTCCGTTATCGCTAACAGGGGAAACCGCCGCGCGGTTCCGCCTTGGGTGGCAATCAATTGGCATAAATGCTCGGCTTGGTGCGCCGGGCGGGTGACGAGGACCGTAACACCATCCAAGGGTTTAGCCACTGGAATAAACGTCTTGCAGGATTTCCCTGGCGCCGCGCGACAGTAAATCATCGGCCAACATAATGCCGAGCTGCTCCGCGTTTTTCACCGAACCCTCGATGTGGCCGCGCACCACGTGTTTTCCGTCCGGCCGTCCGACCAGGCCGCGCATTTTAATCTGTCCGTACTGCAACTCCGCATAACCGGCAATGGGAACCTGGCAACCACCTTCCAGGCGCCGGTTCATGGCGCGCTCGGCCATGACACAGATTCGGGTCGTTTCATGATTGAGCGGCGCGATGAGCTGATTGATCCACGGGTCATCCACCCGGCATTCGATACCGACTGCGCCCTGTCCAACGGCGGGCAAGCTGATCGTGGTATCCAGGTATTGGCGAATGCGCTCCTTGAATCCCAGCCGGATCAATCCGGCACTGGCCAGGATGACGGCGTCATACTCGGAGCGGTCCAGTTTACTGAGCCGGGTGTTGACGTTGCCGCGCAAATCCTTAATTTGCAAATCAGGGCGCCAAGCGCGCAATTGACATTGGCGCCGCAGGCTTGAGGTACCCACGATGGCCCCCTGCGGCAGCGCTTTTATCTCGGCATAATCATTGGAGACGAACGCGTCGCGCGGGTCTTCGCGCTGGCAGATCACGCCCAGATGCAATCCTTCGGGGAAATCCACGGGCACGTCCTTCATGGAATGCACCGCCAGATCCGCATCGCCGTGCAGCAGGCCATGTTCCAGTTCTTTCACAAACAGGCCCTTGCCACCGACCTTGGCCAGGGGCGTATCCAGGATTTTGTCTCCCTGGGTAACCATTTTGATGAGTTCCACTTTGATACCGGGGTGCAGGGCGATCAGGCAGGATCTTACGTATTCCGCCTGCCAGAGGGCCAATGGGCTGCGCCGGGTGGCGATTCGAACGATTTCCGTCATTGTGTAGTAGCTCTTCTTTAACAAGATGCCCATGCTATGCGTTGCCAAAAGCTTAGGCAACTTTAACGTATATTTTTAGGAATAACTGCTTAATAGCTAAGCATAGTTCTGCTAGAATCTGCCTCCCTTAAAGGTTATAGATAATGAATTCTGAAATTGTGAGATAGAGCAGAAGGAAATCCAATGCATACCGGTGAAACCATTACCCAGTTTATTATTGAAGAACAGCGCCGTTGCGTTTCCGCATCCGGCGATTTTACGGCCCTGCTCAACGATGTGGTCACGGCGTGCAAAGCCATATCCGCAGCGGTTAACCAAGGTGCGCTCGTGGGTGCACTCGGCACCGCCGGCAGTGAAAACGTGCAGGGTGAAACCCAAAAGAAACTCGATGTGCTTTCCAATGACATCTTTATCAATGCCAATAAGTGGGGGGGTCACCTGGCGGCAATGGCCTCTGAAGAAATGAACGACATTTACCCTATTCCGCCGCAATATCCCAAGGGAAAATACCTGCTCACGTTTGATCCCTTGGACGGTTCTTCCAATATCGATGTGAATCTGTCCGTGGGCAGTATTTTCTCTATTCTGCGTTGTCCCGAAGGCGTTGCGAGTCCCCTTGCCAAGGATTTTCTGCAGCCCGGCGTTAAACAGGTCTGTGGTGGATTTACCCTTTACGGCCCTTCCACTATGCTGGTGCTCACCACGGGTAACGGCGTGAACGGGTTTACCTTGGATCAAACCATCGGGGAATTCCTGCTGACGCATCCCAATATGACCATCCCGGCCGACACCAACGAATTTGCGATCAATATGTCGAACCAGCGTTTCTGGGAAGCGCCGGTGAAACGTTATATCGACGAGTGCCTGGCCGGCAAAACCGGTTTCCGCAACAAAGACTTTAATATGCGCTGGGTCGCATCCATGGTGGCCGAGGTGTACCGGATTCTGACGCGGGGCGGTATTTTCATGTATCCGCGAGATACCAAGGATCCCGGTAAACTCGGCAAGCTGCGGTTGATGTACGAAGCCAATCCCATGTCGTTTATTATTGAGCAAGCCGGGGGCATGAGTTCGACCGGATTGGAACGCATCATGGAGCTGCAACCGGAGGACCTGCATCAACGGGTACCGGTGATCCTGGGTTCACGCAATGAGGTCGAGCGGGTAGTGGCGTACCATCAGGAAAGCAGGTTGATTAGATATTAACCACAAGGGAATTGATTATTTATTAATCAATCCCCTTGGTACTGGATTAGTTGTAGTTTGGCTATTAGATGTCGAGGTTGGCAACCCGCAGCGCATTGGCCTCAATGAATTCCCGGCGCGGTTCAACCTGGTCACCCATTAAGGTGGTGAACACCTCGTCCGCTGCAATAGCGTCGTCAATTTGTACCCGCAGCAACCGGCGGGCCGTGGGATCCAGCGTGGTTTCCCACAACTGCTCGGGATTCATTTCACCCAATCCTTTATAACGCTGGATATGTTGACCACGCTTCGCTTCTTCCATCAGCCAGTTGAGAACATCCTTGAAAGTTGTGACGGGCTTGCTGCGGTCACTGCGCTGGATAAACGCGCCCTCTTCCAGCAATCCATCCAACTGGCCACCGAGTGTCACAATGCTTTCATACTCCGACGAATTGAAAAACTCTGCGGTGATGACTCGCTCGTTAGCTACCCCATGGCTGATCGCTTTCACCCTGGCGAGGTGTCCCCCATGTTCCACGTCTTCTTCAATCGAGATTTCATAACGCACGTTGATCTTGCTGTCCCCGCTCAACCGGGCTTCCAATTCCTTGAACCAGGCGGCTGTTGCGGCTTTGTCTTTCATGGTGTCGGCGGTAAACGTCTTCCCCAGATAAATCATTTTTTCCAGAACGTCAGCATGGTAACGGCGGGACAAACGATCAATGGTCGCCATCACCGCTAAAAATTGCTTGGCCAGGGTTTCCAAGGTGACGCCGGCAATCGGCGGCGCACCAGTGCGCACAAACAATTGCGCGCTTTCCAAGGCGACCTGCAGCAGGTAATCGTTGAGCTCCGTGTCATCCTTGACGTAGCGTTCCTGTTTACCTTTTTTCACTTTGTACAAGGGCGGCTGGGCGATATAGATATGGCCGCGCTCAATCAGCTCCGGCATCTGGCGGTAGAAAAAGGTGAGTAGCAGGGTGCGGATATGCGAGCCGTCCACATCCGCGTCCGTCATAATAATGATCCGGTGGTAGCGGAGTTTGTTGGCATCAAATTCTTCCCGCCCGATGCCGCATCCCAGCGCGGTAATTAATGTGCCAACCTCCACGGATGACAGCATTTTGTCAAACCGCGCTTTTTCGACATTGAGGATCTTGCCTTTTAGCGGCAGGATGGCTTGACACTTCCGGTCCCGGCCTTGTTTGGCTGAACCACCCGCGGAATCGCCCTCCACCAGGAACAATTCCGATAATGCCGGATCTTTCTCCTGGCAATCCGCCAGCTTGCCGGGTAATCCCGCCACATCCAATGCCCCCTTGCGGCGGGTCATTTCACGGGCTTTACGTGCCGCCTCTCTGGCACGCGCGGCATCAATGATCTTGCTGACCACGGCCTTGGCGTCCGCGGGGTGCTCCATGAGATACTCGCTGCATTTTTCCGCCACCGCGGATTCCACGGCCGCTTTCACTTCCGACGACACCAATTTGTCTTTGGTTTGCGATGAAAACTTCGGATCCGGTACTTTGACAGACAGTACGGCGGTCAATCCTTCCCGGCAGTCATCCCCCGCTGTTTGCACTTTGGCTTTTTTTGCCGAGCCTTCTTTTTCGATGTACTGATTTAGGGTACGGGTTAAGGCACTGCGGAATCCCGCCAAATGCGTGCCGCCGTCCCGTTGGGGGATGTTATTGGTAAAACAGAAAATATTTTCCTGGTAAGAATCGTTCCATTGCATGGCTAATTCCACCTGGATATTGTCTTTTTCCACGTTGAAACAAAACACGTTCTCATGCAGTGGCGTTTTGTTCCGGTTCAGGTGCTCCACAAAGGCCTTGATTCCGCCTTTGTATTCAAATTTATCCTGCTTACCGGAACGTTCATCCGTCAAAACAATACGGACGCCGGAATTCAAGAAAGATAATTCGCGTAGCCGTTTCGCCAGAATATCGTAATGATATTCGGTATCAGCAAATATTTTGGGGCTGGGCTTAAAGCGAACTTCGGTACCGTTACGGTCGGTATCGCCAATCTCTTTCAGTGGCTCAACGGGGTCGCCTAAACGATATTCCTGGTAGTGAACCTTTTTCGAGCGATAAATGGTGAGCCGCAGCCATTCTGATAAGGCATTGACGACGGATACACCGACACCGTGCAGGCCGCCGGCGACTTTATAGGAGTTATCATCAAACTTTCCGCCAGCATGCAGTACGGTCATGATCACTTCGGCTGCGGATTTGCCCTCGCCTTTGTGAATATCCACCGGGATACCCCGGCCATTGTCAGTTACCGTGACGGATCCATCACTGTGAATGGTTACATTGATTTCCGTACAATGGCCAGCCAACGCTTCGTCAATGGCATTATCGACCACTTCAAATACCATATGGTGGAGACCCGTTCCATCATCGGTGTCACCGATGTACATCCCGGGGCGTTTACGAACGGCGTCTAAGCCTTTAAGGACTTTGATGTTTGTGGAATCATAACCGGAAGTTTCTGGCATAACCGACCTCGAATATCACGGAATTAAAAAAAGAAGTACTCCGTTAGGAGCGACCGCGCATTATAACCCTATTTACAGTAGATTGCCGGATTTTCACTTAAGGACAAATTGAGTTAACAGTGGGTTTGTTTCACGTGGAACGTTCGACAGTGAAGAAAGAGGCTCGTTAAAGATGGCGAATTCTAGTGAGTTTACGTCCTGTTCATCGCGCAAAATTATAGCGGTTCAATATGCCCCTGTTTCACGTGGAACACCCGACGCTGGTTGTCTGTTTCCTCAAATTGCAAAGCCGACTGGTCGGTGCACGTGATGAAACTCTGTATTGGTAGCGCGGCAATTTCTGTTACTAATACCTTTCTGAACTCCGCATCCAGTTCCGCAGGTAGATCGTCGACCAATAATATAGGGTTGTTGCTCGGCCCAGTATCCAGCAAGTATTTAAGCTGGGCAATTTTCAGCAGCGCAGCAATGAGCTTTTGTTGTCCGCGCGAGACCAGGTCTTTTAAGTTGATATTACCCACTTGGATACTAAGATCGGCTCGATGTGGCCCATGCTGGGTGAACCCCTTTTTTAGGTCGGTAGCGCGCGAGGCTTTCAAGATTTGAAGTAAAGGTTCGGTTACTGACCAACCCTGTTCTAGCGCGACGGTGATCTGCGGGACGTCAGGAACGCTGGATAATAACTGATGGATGTAGGGCTGGAGGTTTTTAATATAGTCCAATCGCAATTGATTTATACGGTCCGCCACATCGCATAACGCGTCATCCCAATAATCCAGTTCTTTTGAACTCAGCGTTTGACGTAAAGCGGCGTTGCGTTGTTTTAATATATGTAGACATTGCCTCCAGAGTCCCAGATAACTTGGTTTCACGTGGAACACGCCCCACTCAATGAAACGACGTCGATACCGAGGTCCTTCTTCCATCATTTTATGTACATCCGGGTTAATCAGCTGGATAGGCAGTAGCTCCGCCAATTGTGAGGCATTATTCACGACGTGATTTGCGACTTTTATTTTGAGTTGTTTCTTATCTCTTTTAATACCCACACTAAGGGTTATATCCCCTTTTCGCACCCGGGAGAACAAGGTGAACTTTTCGGCACCAGTGGTAATGAGAAAATTGACGTGAGGCGTGCGGAAGGATTTAGCCGTACCAAGATAATAGATCGCTTCCAGTATGCTGGTTTTGCCGCTGCCGTTTTTCCCAACGATCAGATTGATGAAGGGGCAGGGACTGAAGCGAAGGTGGAGTAGATTTCTAAAATGGTCGATCGCAATTTCTTCAATGGCCATGCTTCATCTTTATTGAGTAGCAAGCGAAACTACATTTAAGCATGTCAGCTTGTGTGGACAATCGCGCCAGATGTCGTGCATAAATTACAAGCGCATTGGCATTACAACGTATTTACAGCCAACGTCTTCCGCCAAGGGTAAGATCAGGCAACTGCTATTTGGATCCCCATAAATCATTTTCACCGAGTCGCCCGGTATTGCCGCCAGCGCATCCATCAAATAATTGACATTGAAGCCTATCTCCAGGTTATCCCCCTGGTAGGACACTTCCACTTCTTCCTCGGCCTCTTCCATTTCCGGATTATGCGCCTGGGCCTGTAGCACCCCGGTCTGCAGCCGAATACGAACACCGCGGTATTTTTCGTTGGATAAAATGGAGGTGCGCACCAGCACCTGCCGCAGTAATTCCCGATTGGCAATGACTTCCTTGTCACCATGCCGGGGAATCACTCGCTCGTAATCAGGAAACTGCCCATCCACTAACTTGGAGGTGAACTGTACGTTAGCCAAATTAATGCGAATGTGATTGGAGCCGATGATCACTTCTGCGGGTGACTCGGAGTCGTCTAACAGCTTGGATAATTCCACCACGCCTTTGCGCGGTAAAATTACTTGGGTTCGGGCTGCGGGCGATACATCGGCGTCACGCTCACAGTAGGATAAACGATGCCCATCGGTTGCAATCGCCTTGATCACACCATCGGATACTTCGAAAAGTAATCCGTTCAAGTAATAACGCACGTCCTGTTGCGCCATGGAAAACTGGGTTTGATCAATCAGGTTTTTGAGTACCTTTTGTGAAACCTGAAATTTTAAAACGCCGCTGATATCTTCGATGTTTGGAAAATCAGTTACCGGCAACGTGGCCAAATTAAAACGGCTTTTCCCGGAGCGAATCACCGCGCGATCTTTGTCCGCATCGAACGTAACATCCAATTGTGCCGCGTCCGGCAACGCACGGCAGATATCGATAAATTTTCGGGCCGGGAGAGTAATGGAACCTGATGTGCCGACATCCAGTGTTGCCCGGGCAACAATTTCAACTTCCAGGTCGGTCGCGGTGATGGAAAGCGCATTGTTTTTTGCGGTCACCAATACATTGGATAACACCGGTAATGTCTGCCGTTTTTCAACAACACCAATCACGAATTGTAATGGTTTTAAAATATTCTCTCGTTGAATGGTGAATTTCATACATCGAATCCCTTAGATGGTTATTATTAAGTTATTGTGTATATAACAACTGTTATTACTACAATTAAGCCGGTGCGTTTCTGTGGATAACCTTATTCCTAGTTTAAATATCAATACGTTATACTACCGCAAACCCCGGGTATAAAAGCCTTACAACCCGCTTACAATCTGTGGGCAAAATGTGAATATGTTGATGGCACGCGATGTTGTAAACGTTATCCACAGCTTAACCACATTAAGAGGACAGCGTTCTTAACAGGTTGGAAAAGTCTTCTTTTATTCGAATATCGCTAACTCTTAGGTCTTCAATTTTTCGGCATGCGTGAAGTACCGTGGTGTGATCCCGCCCGCCAAACGCATCGCCGATCTCCGGCAAACTGTGGTTGGTGAGTTCCTTGGCCAGCGCCATGGCGAGTTGGCGCGGCCTTGCCAGTGAACGATTACGCTTCTTGGATAATAATTCATTCACCCGGATTTTGTAGTATTCCGCCACCGTCTTTTGGATGTTATCGATAGTAACCAGTTTATCCTGCAAGGCCAGCAAATCACGCAGCGCTTCCTTGGCAAAATCCAGGCTAATGTTTTGGCCGGTGAATTTGGCGTTGGCGATGACCCGGCGTAAGGCGCCTTCCAGTTCGCGGATGTTAGAACGGATACGTTTAGCGATAAAAAAGGCGACTTCCTGGGGCAACTCGATGTTCAGTTGTTGCGCCTTGCTCATCAGGATGGCCACCCGCGTTTCTAATTCCGGTGGCTCGATGGCAACAGTGAGCCCCCAACCAAAGCGGGATTTCAAGCGTTCTTCCAGACCCGTGACTTCTTTCGGGTAGCGGTCGCAGGTCAATATGACCTGCTGCTGTCCTTCCAGCAGGGCGTTAAAGGTGTGAAAAAACTCCTCCTGCGATCGCTCCTTACCGGCGAAAAACTGAATATCATCGATTAACAACGCATTGACGGACCGGTAATAGCGCTTAAAATCGTTGATCGCGTTGTGTTGTAACGCCTTTACCATGTCTTGTACAAATCGTTCGGAATGCAGGTAAATCACCCGGGCGGTGGGGTCTCTGGCAATAATCTGGTTGCCGACGGCATGCATCAGATGGGTTTTACCCAAACCGACCCCACCTTGGATAAACAAAGGATTGTACGTTTCTCCGGTGTTGCCGGCGACCTGGAATGCCGCGGCGCGTGCCAATTGATTGGATTTTCCTTCGACGAAATTCGCAAAGCTCAGGTTGGCGTTTAAATTCGCGCTGTGCACAATGTCATTGGCGCGACGCGGCCTAGGCGCGTCGCGTGTTGCCGTCACCACCCCGAGGTCGGTGTGCGGCGTGCGCAGCTCTTTGGGCGTTGCCGCCGGCGCACTGGCCAATCCATCATTGGTAACGTGGGCTATTTCCAGGCTCACCCGTTGACTGTGAGGACCTTGATGGTGATCACCCAGGATGGTGGTGATGCGATCGAGGAACCGGTTATTAACCCAGTCCAGCACAAATTGATTGGGCGCCAGAATCCGCAAAGTTTCCTTGTCTTCGATAGCTTGCAGCGGTCTGATCCAGGTATTGAATTGCTGGGTTGTGAGCTCACCCTCCAAGCGGTCTAGACAAAATTGCCACGTCCCCACTGCAATTCCTCCATTCGTGCTGTGTCTTTTTTAGGGAAAGACCGTGGAGTCTACTCTTGAAAGTCAGAGTTATCCACACCCGAAGCGAAAATTTTTCCCGCATTGTTGCTTGACGCCAGCGGGACATTCAAAGTATTCTACGCCGCTTTTATTGGGATTCTACGGACTATAACGTAGGCTGCGCCTTCGAACATAAAAATTGGGAAAGTTATGAAAAGAACCTATCAACCCAGCAAGTTACACCGCCAAAGAACGCACGGTTTCCGTGCCCGGATGAGTACCAAAGGAGGCCGCCGTGTTCTGAATGCGCGCCGCGCCAAGGGCCGTAAGCGCGTCGCCGTTTAATGCCCCGGCGTTTGATGGTGCGGTTAAAAAATAATCAGCGATAAAAGTAACAACGTACCGGCCACTGGGCGGTTGTGTGGTGTTGTACTGGAACCATTCATCCTCGACGTAACACCACTGGCACCGGATTACGGTGCTTTTCGATAATACTTTCGATAATAATAAAGACAGGCTGATAGAATTGCATGGCTGCCAATTCATGCTTTACCCGCCAACACAGGCTGCTTCAGAGCCGGGAATTCCAGCACGTTTTTAACAATACTCAATGCAAATCGGCTGATCAGTTACTCACTTTGCTGGCGGCGTTCAACGACGGTGATCAGGCGCGTTTGGGACTGGCGCTCTCAAAAAAAAGAATAAGAACCGCGGTGGCCCGGAACCACCTGAAACGGCTGGTCCGGGAAAGTTTTCGACACCATCAACACACCTTGCCCAATATCGACATTGTGGTCGTTGGGCAAACCCGGGCGGCACAGGTATCCAATCAAGAGATACTCGCTAGCCTGGATGTTCATTGGAAAAACTTGACGGCAAAATGCAAAAAATCATCTTCATCATGATCAGAGGCTATCAGTATTTACTGAGCCCATTTCTCGGCAATTATTGCCGGTATTATCCCAGTTGCTCACAGTATGCGTTGACTGCGGTAAAGGAACATGGGACCTGGAAGGGATTGTCGCTCGCAGTACGCCGTATCGCGCGTTGTCACCCCTGGCACGAAGGTGGTTATGATCCGGTGCCAAACAATACCCGTAACAACACCCATAAAAACACCCGTAAAAACGACTGAGTGGTGCAATGGAAAATCAACGCCTGATTTTATTTGTCGCTTTAGCACTGGTTGTTTTTATGCTGTACAGCGCCTGGCAGGAGCAAGTCGCCCCCCGCCCAACGCCCAGCGCCGGCGCCCCGATACCCGGACAAACCGCGGTTCCGTCCGATCAATCCGGCGCGCCCCCGATTCCCAGTGCGGATGTTCCCACTGCCCGGCCGGCCACCGCTGCGCCGGCGCCAGCCGCAACCCCCGGGTTATCCGATAGCGGGGCCTTGGTGCAGGCGCAGCGGGTTCGCGTGGTGACCGATTTGTTGGAGGTTGACATCGACACCACGGGTGGGGACCTGCGTAGGGTGGCGCTACGCACTTATCCGGAAAAGCTCAACGATCCGGATAAGCCGGTGGTGCTGTTCAACGATACAGCGCCACGGATTTTAATAGCCCAATCCGGTTTAGTGGCCAGCGCCGGGCAGTCCGCCGACCATCACGCGCCATTTCGCAGCGCGCAGCCCGCCTATAAGCTCGCCGCGGCGGAGGACAAAATCAATGTAAGCTTGAGTTGGCTGGGCAGTGATGGTTTTGGTGTTAATAAAATCTACACCTTTTACCGTAACAGCTACGTGATTGACCTGGCGGTGGAAGTGATCAATCACACCCGCCAGGACTGGTCCGGGCGGTTTTACCGGCAGCTGCAACGCAGTGACGTCACGGCGCAGGAACAATCGCGTTTTATCTATACCTACACCGGCGGCATCGTGTCCAATGAGTTGACCAAGTATGAGAAAGTGGCGCTCGAGGATATGGCGACCTGGAAAGCGGAACAGAATTTTATAAAAGGCGGATGGATCGCCATGATCCAGCATTATTTTATCGGCGCCTGGATCCCCAGGCAGGATGAATATAATTATTTCTATACCAAGGCGCTTCCCAATGGGCGTTACCTGATCGGTATTTCCACCGATGACATCAAGGTCGCCGCCGGGCAAACCGGCACCCTGAGCAGCAGCCTGTACATTGGTCCCAAAGAGCAGGACCGGCTGGCCCAGGTCGCGCCGAATCTGCAGCTTGCCGTTGATTATGGGGTGTTAACCATTCTGGCGGACCCGTTGTTCTGGTTGCTGGATTTTATTCACGAGTACGTGAACAACTGGGGCTGGGCGATTATTTTAGTGACCCTGATTATCAAGCTGGTGTTTTATAAACTGTCTGAAGCCGCGTATCGCTCCATGGCGAAGATGCGCAAGTTCCAGCCCAAAATAGTGGCCTTGCGGGAACGTTATGGCAATGACCGGCAACGCATGAGCCAGGCCATGATGGAGCTTTATAAAAAGGAGAAAATTAATCCTTTGGGCGGCTGTTTACCCATGCTGGTGCAAATCCCGGTGTTTATCGCCTTGTATTGGGTGCTGCTGGAAAGCGTGGAATTACGCCAGGCGCCGTTTATTCTGTGGATCGATGATTTATCGGCGAAAGATCCCTATTTTGTCCTGCCCGTGATTATGGGTATCAGCATGTTTATCCAGCAAAAATTAAATCCCGCGCCGATGGATCCCATGCAGGCAAAAATCCTGAGCTTTTTACCGCTGGTCTTTACTTTGTTTTTTGCGTTCTTCCCATCCGGACTGGTGTTGTACTGGGTGGCCAACAACATATTATCGATCGTTCAACAATGGGCTATCACGCGCAAGATTGAGCGTGCCGCCGCTTAGTGAAGTGGACCACGCAATTTCCTGGTTGAGGTAAGCATGGCAACGTCACCCCAAGCCATGGATACGATTACCGCGCTGGCAACCCCGCCGGGCCGGGGTGGTATCGGCATCATACGCGTTTCCGGCCCCTTATGTTCCCTGGTTGCCAAGGCCGTGCTTGGCAAAATCCCCGCGCCGCGTTTTGCGGAATATCTGCCGTTCAAAGCCGCGAGCGGCGCAACCATTGATACGGGGCTGGCGCTGTATTTCGCCGCGCCCCATTCCTTTACCGGCGAAGACGTGCTGGAGTTGCAGGGTCACGGCGGTCCGGTGGTGTTGGATATGCTGGTCAAGCGTATTGTCGATCTTGGCGCGCGCCTGGCCAGGCCCGGCGAGTTTAGCGAACGGGCGTTTTTGAATGACAAACTGGATCTCGCGCAAGCCGAGGCCATCGCCGATCTGATTGACAGCGCTTCGGAACAAGCGGCGCGCTCCGCGATGCGCTCCCTGCAAGGCGAGTTCTCCAAACGCATTCACCAACTGGTGGATTCCCTGATCGCGCTGCGCATGTATGTGGAAGCGGCCATTGATTTTCCCGAAGAGGAAATTAATTTTCTGCAGGACGCGCAGGTCAGTGATCAGCTAACCTCCGTCATACAGCAATTACAACAAACCCTGGCGGAGGCGCGGCAAGGGCAGCTATTGCGCGAAGGCATGAGTGTCGTCATCGCCGGCCGGCCCAACGCGGGCAAGTCAACCTTGCTCAATCAATTAACGGGCAAAGACAGCGCCATTGTGACGGATATACCCGGCACCACCCGCGATGTGCTGCGGGAGCAGATCCAGATTGATGGTTTGCCACTACATATCATTGATACCGCGGGCCTGCGCCAGGGGTCCGATGCGGTGGAAGCGGAAGGTATTCGCCGCGCTTGGAAGGCGATTTCCCAGGCCGACCGCATCCTGTATCTGGTGGATGCCGGACAGTATGATCCGGGAGCGAGTGACCCGCTGCTGCAGGAGCTGCAAGCCGCCGGTCCCGGCATTACTATCGTATATAATAAAATGGATTTGCTGACAGAGCCCACGGCACTGCCCGCGGCGCAATATCCGCACTGCTTGGTATCCGCCAAAACGGGGGCCGGTATTCCGGCCTTACGCCAGCATTTGAAAGAGTGCGTGGGTTATCAAACCGTCGGGGACGGTGGTTTCATGGCGCGGCGGCGCCACCTTGAAGCCTTGCACGCGGCGCTGCAGCACGTACTGCAGGGACAACAGCAGTTAACGGTCAATCAGGCCGGCGAGCTGCTGGCGGAAGAACTGCGGCAGGCCCAACAGCAGTTAGCGCAAATTACCGGCGAGTTTTCACCGGATGATTTATTGGCAAAAATCTTTGCCAGTTTTTGTATTGGCAAATAACGGCAGTCACAATCAACAGCGTTCGATGATATTCTTAAGCATGATGGTTTTACCCACAAGGCAATTCACCCATGACATGGTTGCCTGAGCGCGCTTTCGCGTCAATTCGGATTGCCGGGCTGGGAGTGGTTTTTTGCCTGCTATTCAGCGCGCAACAACGTTATGCGGCCGGCGCCGACATTCGCTGGCAATATTGCAGCACGCAATTTGCGCCCCCGAATTATCTCGCCGATACCGCGTATAAGAGTACAAAGCTTGCCGACGATGAACTGCTGGTTGCCGCGGACCAAGTCAGGGTGGAAAAACATGAAACTTTTTATTTCGAAGGCAATGTCGTAATCCAGCAAGCGCAAGGCAACTTGTTTACGGATCATGCCATCTATGAGCGCTCCACCAATAACGTTCATGCCGAAGGCTCGGTGCGCTATCAAACCCGCGGCCATGTGCTGTTGGGAAACAACGCCGATGTTAATGTTGAAAATAATGTGGGCAGCATCCGTGATGCGGAATTCTGGCTGCTGGAAAATCACCTGCGCGGCAAGGCCCAGACCATATCCATCCTCAGTGAAGACGTGTTGCAACTGGATAAAGTGTTATTTACCAGTTGTGACAAGGAGGAGGAACGCTGGGTATTAAAAGCCTCCAGTTTAAACCTGGATTTCGCCAACAACGAGGGCACAGCCTGGCACGCGCGGCTGCAGTTTATGGGCGTACCCTTTTTGTATTTGCCGTACATGAGCCTGCCGCTTAAGGGCCGCAAGACCGGGTTTCTCTCGCCGAATTTTGGCTCTTCCGATACCTCGGGCACGGAAATATCCGTTCCCTATTATTTTAATATCGCCCCCAACCAGGACGCGACACTGACCGCGCGCTACTACAGCAAACGCGGCACGCAATTTGTCGGCGAGTATCGTTACCTGCACAAGCGGCATGAAGGCGCCCTGGAAGCCGAGTATTTGCCTGATGATAAAAAGTTTGGTGAAGAGGACCGGACCTATGCCGCGTTAAACCATAGCGGAAATCCGGGCCACGGTTGGCGTACATTGTTGCATTACAGCTATGCCTCAGACGGACAGTATCTCGCTGACTTCTGGAACAGCCTGAGCGCGTCCAGTATTACCCACCTGGAACGCAAATTAGAGGTAGACTATCTGGCGCCGGAGTGGCGCGCCAAGGCAAAAGTGCAAAACTTTCAAACACTGGATGAGACCATCGCGCCTATCGACCGGCCCTACCAGCGTTTACCCCAATTACAGGTCATTACCAATCCATGGATTCTGAATAATGGCCTGGAGTCCACCGCCGCAGCGGAGCTGGTCCAGTTTTACCGGTCCGAAGGTGTGACGGGCATACGGTTTGATATCGAGCCAAAAGTCACCTGGCCCTACCGGGAGGCGGCCGGTTTTGTCGACCCCGGCGTCAAATTACACTACACCCACTATCAATTGAACCATCAGGACGCGTTGTATCCGGAGGAGATCAGCCGCACGGTGCCGCAGATAAGTCTCGATAGCGGCCTGTTTTTTGAACGTGATGCCGGTTCAAGCCAGGGCAAGCTGATCCAGACACTGGAGCCCCGGGTGTACTATTTATATGTACCGTACCGGGATCAGGATGACATTCCGGTATTTGATACCAGCCTGCCCTTGTTCAGTTATTCAGAACTGTTCCGCGATAACCGGTTTTCCGGTGTCGACCGTATCGGGGATACCGATCAGGTGAGCGTTTCGTTGTCTACCCGCTTTTTGAATGAAACCGGCAATGAGTTGCTATTGGCCAGCCTGGGGCAAATTTTTTATTTTCAGAACCAGGAAGTGGTGTTACCCGGTGGAACACCGCGTACGCGTTCCCAATCCGTGGTGGCGGGCGTGCTGCGCAGCCAATGGAGCAAGCAGCTCGGGGCGTCCGCCAGCGTGGAATGGGACCAGGTGGAAAATCAGGTGGATAAAGGCTCGGTACAGTTCCGTTATCAATTCAACCGCGATAAAATCACCCATCTTTCCTATCGCTATGAAAAAGACGCGATTAACCAGACGGATATTTCCGTGCTCTGGCCGTTGCTGCCGCAGTGGAAAGCCTACGCGCGCTATTATTACTCTTTTCTGGATACCATAGATCTGGAAACCGTGGGTGGTATCGAATACGAAAACTGCTGCTGGTCAATCCGTTTGGTGTATCGTGACTATATTACAGACCTGGCGACCAATACGAGCAACAATTCCATCTGGTTCGAGCTTGAACTTAAGGGATTGGCCAGTGTCGGTAGAAACGTCAGGTCCGCGTTTGAAACCGGCATATTGCCCGGGCTGTGAAAAACAGGCCACAAAATTCTTAAAATAATTACTGCAACCATTCCCATGATAGAGCTTATGACAAACCTCCAAGCATACATATTCCGAACCTGGCATTGGCCGCTATTGATGTTCCTGTTCGTGTGCTGCGGTTCCACCGCGTCAGCGGCAAGCGGGGATAAAAGTAACGCCATTGACCGCATTGTCGCAATTGTTAACGACGATGTCATAACCCAGGCGGAATTATCCGTAGAGTTGAATATTATCAAGCAACAATTGCGTCAACAGCAACCTCAGCTGCCACCTGATTCCGTTCTGCAAAAACAGATCCTGGACCGGCTGGTGGTAACGCGCATCCAATTGCAGTACGCGGAAAAGCGTTTGTTAAAAGTGGACGATGAATCCTTGAATAAAGCCATCGCCAACATTGCCGAACAGAACGGGCTGGACATCAATAGTTTTCGGCGCGCGCTCGAAGCCAGCGGCCTGAGCTACGCGGATTACCGCGAGAGAATCAGGAATGAAATCATTATCTCGCGCCTGCAACAACGCGAGGTGCAGCGCAGGATCAATGTCAGCGAACAGGAAATCGAGGATTTTCTGGCGAATCAGGATTTACAGGAGCGTTCCAACGAAGAGTACCGCCTGCAGCATATCCTGCTGGTGGTGCCGGAAGCGGCTGCCGCTGAACGCATTCAGGCGGTAAAACAAAAAGCCCAGCAATTGCTGGAACGTTTGCAAACCGGTGAGGATTTCGCGCAGGTTGCCATCGCCAATTCCGATGGCCAACAGGCCTTAGAGGGCGGCGATCTCGGTTGGCGCAAACTGGCGGAAATACCCACCTTGTTTTCCGATTTAGTGCGGCACATGGAAACGGGCGCAATAAGCGCTGTAATCCGCAGTCCCAGCGGTTTTCATATCATCAAGCTGGCGGAAAAGCGCAGCTCGGACGCCCAGCATATCGTCAACCAGACCCTGGCCAAACATATCCTGATACAAGCTAATGAGCTGGTGTCGAGCAACGAAGCATTGGAGCGCATGCAGCAATTGAAACAACGGATTGACAACGGCGAGGATTTTTCCAAAATCGCGACCGCGCATTCGGATGACAAAGGCTCCGCCGCGGATGGCGGAAACCTGGGCTGGGTCAATCCTGGCGTCATGGTTCGGGAATTCGAGGACGCCATGAACCGGCTGCAGCCGGGCGAGATAAGTCCGCCGGTAAAAACCCAGTTCGGCTGGCATTTAATAAAAGTGGTGGACCGCCGTGATCACGACAACACCGAGGAATTTATGAAACGGCGGGCGGGTGATTATATTCTGCAGCAAAAACTCGGGCCCGCCCTCGAAAACTGGTTACGGCAGATTAAAGAAGAGGCGTTTGTCCAGCTGCGGTTGTAACGTATTGCCGCGCACGCTCAGGCAACAATGATGACACTCCTGCAACCGCGTTTAGCTATAACTTCGGGAGAACCGGCGGGCGTCGGGCCGGATCTTTGCGTGCAACTGGCGCAAGCCGGCATCGCTGCACAACTGGGCGCACAGCTTATCGTTTTCGCCGATCCGCAGCTGATCGAACAACGGGCGCGGCAACTAAAGATTGCACTGGATATTATTGTGCTCGACACGCTGGACAGTCCGTGCGGCGCGTCAAGGCCGGGGGTGCTGCAGGTATTTCCCGTAACCCTCGCCAGCCCGGTTACGCCCGGTCAGCTTAACCCGGACAATGTGCCTTACGTGCTAAATCTGCTGCAGCAGGCAACGCAAGCCTGCCTGAGCGGCGCCTGCCAAGGCCTGGTGACCGCGCCCCTGCATAAAGGTGTTATCAATGACGCGGGCGTTAAATTTTCCGGGCATACCGAGTTCCTGGCGGAACTGACCCACACTAACTTGCCGGTGATGATGCTGGAGACCAAAGGCTTGCGGGTGGCCCTGGCAACAACGCATTTGCCGTTGCGGGAGGTGGCTGACGCGATTACGCCGCAGCGCCTGGCCGGGGTCATTGAAATTCTGCATGCGGATCTTAAAAACAAATACGGTATCGCCGAGCCGGTCATTTATGTGTGCGGCCTAAATCCGCACGCGGGCGAAGGCGGGCACCTCGGCACCGAGGAACAACAAATCATCGAACCGGTGCTGGATCAGTTGCGCCGCCAGGGCATGACACTGCTGGGTCCGTTGCCGGCGGACACGATATTCAGCCCGGAGAACCTGGCGCGGGCCGATGCCTTTCTCGCCATGTACCACGATCAGGGACTGCCGGTGCTGAAATTCAAAGGCTTCGGCCAGGCCATAAACACCACCCTGGGTTTGCCCATTATCCGCACTTCCGTGGATCATGGCACCGCCTTGCCGCTGGCCGGTACAGGCAAGGCTGACCCCGGCAGTTTTATGCTCGCGATTCAAACCGCGCTCGATCTCGTCAAGCGCCGGGTGTCCTAAGGCCGCATGTCCTCCGTCATCCCGCACCGGCCGCGCAAACGCTTCGGCCAGAATTTTTTGAAAGACCCGTTCGTGGTGCAACAAATTGTGAACGCGATTGCTCCGCGCGCCACCGACCATGTGGTGGAAATCGGACCGGGCATGGGTGTGATGACCCAGGCGATATTACCGCAGGTACGGTTTCTGGATGCGGTCGAACTGGATCGTGACCTGGTCGCCAAACTGCAACGGCTGTCCTTGGGTAATTTTTGCATCCACGGTGCGGATGCGTTGAAATTCGATTTTTGTGCGCTGGCCAAGCGCGGGGAAAAACTGCGCATCGTGGGCAACCTGCCGTACAACATTTCCACGCCGCTGATTTTTCATTTGCTGCAACAAAGTTCATGTATCGTAGACATGCATTTTATGCTGCAAAAAGAAGTTGTAGACCGGCTGGCCGCTTCCCCGGGGGATAGTGCGTACGGTAAACTCGGCGTCATGGTGCAATACTACTGTTGTGTGGAAAAACTGTTTGAGGTGGCGCCGGAAGCGTTTTCGCCGCCGCCCAAAGTGGATTCGGCCGTGGTCCGTTTAATTCCGCGTGATGAACCCACGGTACAAGTCAACGACTTTAACTTGTTCGAACAAGTGGTCAGCGCGGCGTTCGCCCAGCGCCGCAAAACACTGCGCAACAATCTAAAACAGCTGATTAGCGCGGAACGCATGCAGGCTAACGGTATTGATCCGGCGCGCCGGGGTGAAACGCTGTCCCTGCAGGAGTTTGCGGTGTTAGCCAATCTGCTGCCGGAATAACAACGAGTGCTGTATGGAACAACACTTTATCAAAGCAATCGCTGGTTTTATCCTGCCGCCCACCGGCCTGATCATACTGGCCATGATCGGTATCGGCGTTTCGCTGCTATGGAAAAAGCTGGGTTTGTGGGTTGCGGCCTTGAGCCTGGCGGGACTGTTGCTGTGCAGTCTGCCGGCGGTGTCGGCGCTGCTGATCGATACACTGCAAACCGACCTTCCCATTCCCGACAGTGAGCTGAAAAAAAACCTGGCCAAAGTGGATGCGGTGGTGGTCCTGGCCGGTGGCCGGCGGTCAGCGTCGGAGGAGTTTGGCGATGACACGGTTTCAGGTTATTCCCTCGAGCGGGCGCGCTACGCCGCCTGGATTGTCAAACGCACCGGCTTGCCATTGATTATCAGTGGCGGGCGCGTGCATAACGAACACCAAAGCGAAGCGCAGTTAATGCAGCAATTACTGCAGAAAGAATTCATCGTGATTGTGGACCACCTGGAAGAACAAAGCCGCTCCACGTTTGAAAACGCGAAATATACGGCGCAATATTTAAAGGAAAACGAGTTGCGCAGCATTGCCCTGGTGACCCACGCCTGGCATATGCCGCGCGCCAAGGCGGCGTTTGCTTATTTTGATATACAGGTGATTCCGGCACCCACGGCATTTTATGGCCGGCTGGCGCCCGGCCAGCCCGATAACTATTTGCCTTCATCCGAAGCTTTAAAAACTTCCGGCCTGGCGTTTCATGAAATCTTCGGCCAGTGGTGGTATGGCCTGCGCTACTATTAATCAAAAGCGACATAAACGCCAAGACGTAAAGAAATAAAAAGCAAACGTAACTACTCACCCCGTGTGCAGCATAGGTTAAAGCGGTGCGGGTGTCTCCTGCCGGGGGCGTCTGCGGCCAGGGATGGCCGCAGTCGACGGATTCGCCGGGAGCGAATCCGGTCGCACGCAGTGCGCCCGCAGGGTGTGGGCCAGGGATGGCCCGCAACAACCTACAGGGACGTACTTGTGGCGTCCCCCGGCAGGAGACACCGGCGCCGCCCACGGGTGAGTAGTTACAAGCAAACTGTTTTTTCTTTGCGTCTCTGCGTTTAAGGTTTTCGGTCTGCCGGGATCAACGGATTCGCAGGTTGATTAAAAAGGTATGCGCTCCATCAGGTAGCATAAACAGTCCTTGCGGATGATATCGCTGTCGGTGGTGAGCATCGACGGCATGATGGCGCAGCGGGTGACCAGGCGGTGCGGGTCGGCGCGGAAAAAGCGCGCATACACTTCATTGCCCGTTTCATCAGTGACGCTTAGCAGTGGTTGGTGCGGCTGGTGGCGGATATCGGCGATGCCGGTGCCGGCGGGCAGTTCACAGAAATTGAGATTTTCCAGATCCGAGCGAAAGCAGATATCCGCCGCGCTGTCGGTAAAGCTGAAATCAATGCCGGGCGGCACTTTCACCGTGGCCACGGTGTGGAACAGGTCCATATCCTGTTTTAACACCGGGCGGTCCGGTAACTCCGTGAGTCCCAGGCAAGATTCGATATATTCCAGCGCGTGGCTGACACCCAGCCGGTGTTCGGTCTTGCCGCATTCCACCGTGACCGCCGGGCAAAGTTCCGCGAAAGCCTTGGATTGCACGCCCTCGGGCCGTAAAAAATAAATTACCGTGCGGCTGAATAATAGCGCTAACTGAAAAAAAGCGGTTTCCAGCCGGTTGACACAGGCGTAGTGCGGGTTGAGACCGGTGTTGTTGTGGATATCGATACTGGCAAATACCCGGCGCCGCCGCATTTCATCCAGCACTTGCCGCATGAGCTTGGCTTCCGCGGCGGGGGGTTGAAAGCCGCTATTCGGCCAGATGCGGTTGTAGTCCACCTGGTTATCCAAACGCCGCACGCCAAATTTTGCCGCCTCGATATTGCCGATAAAAATACTCAACGACCGGGGCAGGCTGGCGTTACGGTATTGTTGCAGTAACTCCTGCACCGCGTAATAGCCCGAAGTTTCATTGCCGTGCAACAACACCGAAACAAACAACGGCGGTTCGCGCTGGCCGGTTAAATGGATCAGGGTTGGCCGGTCCAGCAGGCGGTATAATTCCGTGGGCGGCGTGCTGAGCAGGCCGGCAGGCAGGTGCTGAATTATGTTAAGCATGGTTTTTCGGTTATGTTTAGCTGATGTCATACGTTAGTCAGATGGCCACCGGCAATCATATACCCCATTCATGCACCGGCGCGCCGCTGTTCTGCCGCTCGATGTAGGCCTTGGTCAGGCTTGACAGGTCCTGGCCGTGGCGCGTGGTAAAGGCCCGTTGCCAGGCCGCGCCGTTACAGGCGTTTTGAGTGCGTTGCTCGATAATGCCAAGATAAGTATCAATAGCATGCGCGTCAATGCCGGCCGCCGCCAGGCCTTGCGCCGCAATCGGCAGTAATTCTTTTAATATCAGCGTGCGAATATTGCTTTTATTGCCATCGAGCCACACCATGTGGCCATCGTAAGAAAACTTCGCCGCATCATAAAAATTGTCGCGCGACTGGTTGAAGGGCAATTGCAGTTCGGGTTGAATTTCGCGCCGCATCAGCTGGCTGACCAGGCCGAAATAAAACGCCGCGTTGGCGACCGCATCGATGACGCTAGGTCCCGCCGGAATCACCCGGTGCTCGATGCGGATGTGCGCCTGGTTGTTAGCAAAGCCGATCAGCGGCCGGTTCCAGCGCCACAGGGTGCCATTATGCAAGCGCACGGTGCTGAATTTTTCCGGGGGATCATCGCTGAGTTCCGGCAACAACACCGGATAGTGTTCCAGGTTTTCACAAAAGCACTCCAACACCGATTCGTGCAGGTAGCCGGAGCCAAACGTCACCCGCCGCATCGGGCCATGCGCCCCGGATTCGTAGCCGCCGGCTTGCACCGCCTGTTCGAACAGCGGCACCCGGGTTTCCGCCCAGAGATTCTTGCCGCATAAAAACGGCGAATTGGCAGAGACCGCCACCGTGGCGGCGGACACGATCAGCGATGCATTATACGCGCGCACGGCCAGCGGCAGCGGCACCTGCAAATGAATCTGGAACGACGTGGCGGCAGACTCGAACATGACATTGCGGTGCGAGGTTTTCAGATGATCCACGCCAAGAATGTTCAGCTCCATTGGCCGGCCCTGGCGTAAACGTAATACCTGTTCGTTCAGCGCGCGGTAGCGGTTCATGGCCGAGATGTGTTGCAGGGTCAGGTAGGTTTCATCCACCGTGGGCAGGATGCCAATCATGACTAACTGGCTCTCCAGCTGATTGGCGACCTGACTGCCTTGCTGCCACAGATCCGTCATTTCAGCCTGCATGTCAGTCAGAGCGCTGCCCTGTAATCCCCGCGGGGTGTAATTGAACTCGACATTAAAACTGGCCAGCTCCGGACTCAGCCTGGGATTGGCCATGGCGTGCAAAAACTCGGCATTGATGGGTGCCGGCAGACAGTGTTTATCGACTAACCAGGCTTCCAGCTCAAAACCCGCCACGGTATGCTCCGTGTCAAAGCGCTGCGCGGCAAACCACTGGCCGAGCAGCGCGGTCTCCTGTTTTAAGCGCGCTAAAAACCGCTGGAAATCCTGTTTTTTAAAATGCGAGCCGTCGATTTCCTGGCCCATGGCTAACCTCGCTAAATTAACTATTAATACGCTTTAACAACAAGTTAGGCACATGCGGCGGGAGTATGCCAGCTTATTTGACCTGCTCTGCCGGTGCCGGTCAGGTAAACCCGAAAACTTCACGGATATTTTCGCAAATAGCACGGCGCACGTTATACTTAGCCACTTTTCGGCGCCGCGAGACGCCATCCATTAAACATTTACTAAAACAACCATGTCCAAGCAGAAAATCGATGTATCCACCTTTCAGGGTTTGATCTTTGCGCTGCAGACCTATTGGTCCGAGCAAGGCTGCGTCATTTTGCAACCCTACGATATGGAAGTCGGCGCCGGCACTTTTCATCCCGCCACCTTCCTGCGCGCCATTGGTCCGGAACCCTGGAGCGCGGCGTATGTGCAGCCCTCGCGCCGGCCCACCGACGGCCGTTACGGGAAAAATCCCAACCGGCTGCAACATTATTATCAGTTTCAGGTGGTCATCAAACCTTCGCCACTGGATATTCAGGAGCTGTACCTCGGTTCACTGAAAATGCTGGGCTTTGATCCGCTGGTGCACGATATCCGTTTCGTCGAGGATAACTGGGAGTCGCCGACGCTGGGAGCGTGGGG
>DATCIR010000303.1:0-5191 GCA_036507695.1 Gammaproteobacteria bacterium | reverse complement strand
CATGAACTTTGGCTTTAAAAGAAAATGGCAGTAAAAAAGCGCCAGTCGCGGAGCAAATCCAGCCGGCAGTGGCTTAAAGACCATTTTGAAGACATCTATGTCAAGCAGGCCCAAAAAGCGGGTTATCGTTCCCGTGCGGCTTACAAACTGCTTGAAATACAGGACAAGGATCGTATTCTTAAACCTCGCATGACCGTGGTGGATCTGGGGGCGGCGCCGGGTGGATGGTCCCAGGTGGCGGGGCACATTGTCGGACCCGGGGGGAAAGTGATAGCGCTGGATATTTTACCCATGGAGTCACTGGCTCATGTGGAATTTATCCAGGGAGACTTCATGGAACCAACGGTTTTTGACAAACTCTTAGAAGTTCTGGAGGCCCGGGAAGTTGATCTTGTAATGTCCGACATGTCCCCCAATATCAGTGGTATGAAGGTGGTTGATCAGCCCAAAGCGATGTATCTCGCTGAATTAGCATTGAATATGGCTCAAAATGTGCTTTGTAAAAAGGGTGATTTTTTGGTGAAGGTTTTTCAGGGAAGCGGGTTTGATAGTTATTTCAAGGAATTACGAACACTATTTGACAAAGTTCTTACGCGAAAACCCAAGGCCTCCAAGCCAAATTCCCGTGAAGTATACTTATTGGCAAGAGGGTTTCGAAAATAGAAATGTGTGATAGTGGCGTCAAATCGATAATGCATGATTTCGTTTGGTTGGCCAATCAGTTGTGTTTCGGGATAAGATGCGGTAGAAACGGTTTAAATAAATTAACAGAGGCTTGACTCTTGAACGACTTGGCAAAAAATCTTCTTCTCTGGATCGTCATCGCGATTGTGCTCATATCGGTGTTTAACAATTTTACTCCGCCCAGAGCCCCCGCTAAAACCATGGAGTATTCAGAGTTTGTCCGCAATGTAAAAGACGGTGTGGTATCCAAGGTACTCATTGAAGGCCGGAGTATTCATGGCCGTACCACGAATAACGAAAACTTCACGACCTATAGTCCTGGGGATCCGAAATTAGTCGACGATTTGTTGAATCATGGCGTGGCCATTGAAGCCAAACCACCGGAGCAGCAAGGATTGTTGATGCAAGTGTTCATCTCCTGGTTCCCGATGTTGCTTTTGATTGCGGTGTGGATTTTCTTCATGCGTCAGATGCAGGGTGGTGGCGCGGGCCGTGGCGCCATGTCATTCGGCAAGTCAAAAGCGCGCATGCTGGGCGAAGACCAGGTTAAGGTGACGTTTAATGACGTCGCCGGCGTTGAAGAAGCCAAGGAAGAAGTGGCTGAACTGGTGGAATTCTTGCGCGATCCCGGTAAATTCCAGAAACTGGGCGGAAAAATTCCGCGCGGTGTATTGATGGTCGGTTCTCCCGGTACCGGTAAAACATTGCTGGCAAAAGCCATCGCCGGCGAGGCGAAAGTGCCTTTCTTTACCATTTCCGGTTCCGATTTTGTGGAAATGTTTGTCGGCGTGGGCGCCTCGCGGGTACGCGACATGTTTGAGCAGGCAAAAAAACATGCGCCCTGCATTATATTCATCGATGAGATTGATGCCGTGGGCCGTCACCGTGGCGCCGGTCTTGGCGGAGGCCATGATGAACGCGAACAGACTCTTAATCAGTTGCTGGTGGAAATGGACGGCTTTGAAGGCAATGAAGGCGTCATCGTCATCGCGGCGACTAACCGCCCTGACGTATTGGATCCCGCGCTGTTGCGCCCGGGCCGCTTCGACCGCCAGGTGGTTGTTCCGCTGCCGGATGTTCGCGGCCGTGAACATATCCTGAGAGTACATATGCGCAAAGTGCCATTAGCCGATGATGTGAAACCAAACATTATCGCGCGGGGTACTCCGGGTTTTTCAGGCGCGGATTTAGCCAATCTCGTTAACGAAGCGGCTTTATTTGCCGCGCGTGAAAACCAGAGTTTGGTCAGCATGACGCATTTTGAAAAATCCAAAGATAAAATCATGATGGGCGCGGAACGTAAGTCCATGGTGATGAGTGAAAACGAGAAAAAGCTGACTGCTTACCACGAAGCCGGACACGCCATTGTCGGTTTGAATGTGCCGTCGCATGATCCCGTTTACAAAGTCACGATCATTCCGCGAGGCCGGGCTTTGGGTGTGACCATGTTTCTTCCCGAAGAAGACCGGTATAGCTACAGTAAGCAGCGTCTTGAAAGCCAGATATCCAGTATGTTTGGCGGGCGCATCGCGGAAGTGTTGATATTTGGTAGTGATAGTGTAACGACCGGCGCGAGCAATGATATCCAACGCGCGACCGAAATTGCCCGGAACATGGTTACCAAGTGGGGCTTGTCGGAAAAACTCGGGCCTTTAACCTATAGCGAAGATGAAGGCGAGGTTTTCCTTGGGCATTCCGTTACACAACACAAGAATGTTTCAGGCGCGACCGCCAATCTTATTGATGAAGAAATTCGTAAGATTATCGATAAAAACTACGCGCGCGCGGAAGAAATATTGAAACGCGATGTAGATAAGTTACACAAGATGGCGGATGCGTTAATGAAGTATGAAACCATCGACCAGAGCCAGATCAGTGACATTATGGCCGGCAAGACTCCAAGGCCGCCGGAAGGTTGGTCAGATCAACCGCCGCTAGGGCCGGGTGGTAAGGAAGACAGCAAAAAAGCCAGAACTGACGGTAAAACGGAAGGACCCATTGGCGGTCCGGCGGGTGAGCACTAACTAGTACTATTAGTTTAGCGGCTTGTGTAAATCGATCAGTGTGCAAATCACACACCTGATACAAGCGTCCGTTACAATCGAAGCATGAGCCACGCACTGCGCTGCGCTGATAAAACGCTCGATCTTGGCAATCCATGTGTCATGGGAATACTGAATGTGACCCCCGATTCTTTTTCAGACGGGGGTCAGTTTTTTTCCGTGGACCGCGCTGTCGAACAAGCCCGCAACATGATAAGCGCCGGCGCCGCCATTATCGATGTCGGTGGCGAGTCGACTCGTCCGGGGGCGCAAGCAGTGCCGGCGCAGGAGGAAAGGCAACGCGTTTTGCCCGTCATCAAACGCATTCACGAAGAATTCCCCGATACTATCCTGTCAATCGATACCAGCAAGCCGGATATAATGGCTGATGCGATTGCGGCCGGCGCACGGCTGGTCAATGATACTAACGCACTGCGTTCGCCTGGCGCGCTTGATGTCATCGCCAGTAGTAAAGTCGCGGTATGTTTGATGCATATGCAAGGGGAGCCGCGGACTATGCAGAGCAATCCACATTATAATAACGTTGTCGAAGAGGTTTGGAATTTTCTGCAGCAACGGGTTCAAGTGTGCGTTGCCGCGGGTATAGACAAGGATAGGATAGTGATTGATCCGGGATTTGGATTTGGCAAGACCCTGCAACATAATTTACTGCTTCTAAAGAACCTGAAAAAATTTAAAGCCATGGGTGTGTCATTATTGGTTGGGTTATCCCGTAAATCCATGATCGGCGCAATTCTGGATAAACCGGTCAATGAACGCTTAGCCGGAAATATCAGTTTGGCGGCGCTTTCTTTCTGGCTGGGAGCCGATATACTTCGGGTCCACGACGTGGAGCCAACAATTGAGGCGCTTAAAATCGTGACTGCGCTGCAGTCGGTATAAATTTTCAAAGGTAGCATTGCATGAAAAGAAAATACTTTGGGACCGACGGTATTCGTGGACGGGTAGGTGAAGGGGTAATCACTCCGGATTTTATAATGAAGCTGGGCTGGGCGGTCGGCCGGGTGTTGGGAGATAGCGCCAAGCAGCGTAGCAAGGTCGTTATCGGAAAGGATACCCGGATTTCCGGTTACATGCTTGAATCCGCGCTGGAAGCAGGATTGTCCGCGGCTGGAGTTGATGTTCTGCTATTGGGTCCGATGCCCACGCCGGGAATCGCATACCTGACACGTACTATGCACGCCCAGGCGGGGATCGTAATCAGCGCGTCACATAATCCTTTCCATGATAACGGCATTAAGTTTTTTTCCGCTCATGGCACTAAGCTTTCCGATGAAGTCGAACTGGCCATCGAAGCGGAAATCGACAAAGCGTTTGGGTGTGTCGAATCATCGAAACTTGGAAAGGCCGGACGGATAGAAGACGCATCCGGCCGGTATATCGAGTTCTGCAAGAGCACCGTGCCGCTTGGCATGGAATTAAAAGGCATGAAAATCGTCGTCGACTGTGCCCATGGTGCAACGTATCATGTGGCGCCGTGCGTGTTTAATGAGTTAGGCGCGGATGTCACAACTATAGGGACCTCACCCAACGGTCTCAATATCAATGCGGGTGTCGGCAGCACCCAACCGGAGGCCCTGCAAAAAGCCGTGCTTGACCAAGGCGCTGATCTTGGTATCGCGCTGGATGGCGATGGGGACCGCGTGCTGATGGCCGATAACAAAGGTGAACTGGTTGACGGCGATGAGCTGCTGTTCGTGATTGCGAAATCCCGGCAGAGTGACGCGCAGCTTAATGGCGGCGTAGTTGGCACGGTAATGAGCAACCTCGGCCTGGAGCACGCACTCAAGGCTTCGGGAATTGCATTTAAACGCGCCAAAGTGGGCGACCGCTATGTCATGGAACTTTTACAGCAGGATGGCTGGCAATTGGGTGGTGAGGGTTCAGGACACATTATTTGTCTGGATCGCACCACGACCGGTGACGGTATTGTGGCTGCGTTACAAGTGTTGTATGCCCTGCAGCAAAAAGGACAGTCACTGAGTGATATCAAGTCGGGCATGAACAAGTACCCGCAACTGTTAATCAACGTAAGAGTAAATGGCCCGGTGAATCTCGCGGCTTCCCGCAGCATTCAAGCGGCGGTTCGCAACATGGAACAACAATTGGGTAGCCGCGGCCGAGTGTTACTCCGGCCGTCCGGAACCGAACCACTGGTGCGGGTGATGGTGGAAGGCGAGGATCCCACCGAGGTTAAGCAAGTCGCCAGCCAGTTGGCCCAGATTGTTGAACAGGAGTATGCCGGCGGTTAAGCGCGGGAGTTTGGGATCTAGCCCGCATTTCTCACCAGGCGGCCACCAAAAGCCAAGATGAGATGGAAATACAAACGATTATGCAATTTAATCCTTTAACACACTGTTTCAACTTTCGACCTATCGCGGTTCTGGCTTGTCTTCGCGTCCGTAGGCTTGCTCTTCACTCAAGCCATAGCTACGGCTATGACT
>DATCIR010000302.1:0-3863 GCA_036507695.1 Gammaproteobacteria bacterium | reverse complement strand
CCACAACAACCTACAGGGACGTACTTGTGGCGTCCCCCGGCAGGAGACACCGGCGCCGCCCGCGGGTGAGTAGTTACCAACGATTAATAATACGGAGGACTTATGTATCGACTAACAAGCCGCGGAATTTTCTTGATTTTTCTACCGCTTTGGGCATCGGGCTGCACCCAGGCCTGGAATGATGTTTACCGCTCCGAAACCGACCATCATGTTTCCAGCAGCCTGGTGGATTACCTTTACCCGGATCAGCAACCCGTTAAAGCCGCGCAACAGCCGGTCCGGCCGCTCAAAGACACGCCGCAGTTTTGGCTGTCCGGGACTGCGGGACCGGCTGCATCTGCGCCTGATTCCGCCCAGTTAAACCGCCAACAGTTAAGTCAGTCTCCGCCGGCGAACGCTTTGCGTGTCGGGCTGGCTTTTGTGCCAACCGAGGGGGAAATCCCCGGGTTGAGTGAAGCGCGCAAAGTCAGTTTGCTACGGCAGGTGCATGCAATCCTTTCCCGGTATTCATTCATCGAGCATGTCGAAGTCATACCGCAGATGCATTTACGGCGTGGCAAAGGTTTTCAGCAACTGGAACACATTGCACAGAGCTTCCAGGTGGATACCGTGGCGCTGGTTTCATACGATCAGGTCATTCACACCGACGACAATAAACTGGCCTTCCTGTACTTAACCGTAGTCGGGGCGTATTTGGTTCCCGGCAGCGAGTACGATACCCAAACGTTTGTTGACGCAGTGCTGGTTAACGTTAAATCCAGGCAAATCGTATTGCGCGCTGTCGGCGTGGATAACACGGAATCCGCTACCACATTGATTGGCAGCACGCAAAGCAAACGCAACAAGCGTTATGAAAGTTTCGAGCGCGCCTTCGGTGACATGCTCAGCGGTTTGTCCGCCAATACATCAGTGAAGCCGGTGACAGGTATCAATACTAACAACCCAGCTCGCCGCGATTTGCTGGGAAAATAGAGAGTTCTCAAGTGGAGTTGGCAAGTGATTATTAAACTGAGACTTTTTTCTCAATATAATAGGAGGAGACAACGTGCGATATCGATACATGCGCTTTTAACAATCGGTAATAGTTTTTATTTGATTCGATAATGAACAGTGTTCAGTTAATTAAGGAGATTGATATGAATATTTTTACCCAATGTCTTAAACAGTACTATCTTGCGGCGAGTCTGCTGTTTATTGCTGTAATTTCCTGTTCCACCCAGGCGGCAGGCTTACTTACCCCGGCGCAAAACGGGTCCCAACCACTCAGCATTCGCCAGCATCACGTGAACGTGGTGATTGAAGACGGCTACGCCATCACCCGCGTCGAGCAGGTGTTTTACAATCCATACGCGCAGGACCTGGAAGCCAACTATTCGTTTCCGATACCCGAACAAGCGGCCGTGGCGGAGTTCACTGTTTGGATTGACGGCCAACCGGTGGCCGGTGAAGTCCTGGAAAGGCAAGAGGCGCGCCGTGTTTACGAGGAAGAGAAACAGGCCGGCAGGGAAGCGGGCTTGACGGAGAAAAACAGCTACAAGACTTTTGAAATCTTTGTGACGCCGGTGCGGGCGCAACAGGAAACCAAAATCAAGCTGGTGTATATTCAGCCTGCACAGGTAGATACGGGAATTGGCCGCTTTGTTTATCCGCTGGAAGAAGGCGGTACTGACGAAGCCAAGCAGAACTTCTGGGCCAACAATGCGCAGGTGGAAGATGTTTTCTCATTCAAGCTCGTGGTCAAGTCAACTTATCCAATCCAGGCAGTACGTGTGCCTAATCAATCACTGGCGCAGGTTTCGCAAAACCAGCAGGGCGGCTGGCTGGTAACACTGGCGGCGCAAAACGGTGTGATTGTTAACGAGGAAAATGCCGCCGGCAATTCTGCAAATCAAACCGCGCGCACGACACCCGCGTTTAAGCTTGATAAGGATATCGTGGTGTATTGGAAACACGCCGAAGGCCTGCCGGGCAGTGTTGACTTGACCGCCTACAAACCGCAGGCTGACGGCCGAGGCACCTTTATGCTGACTTTAACGCCGGGCGACGATTTGGCGCTGATTCAGGAAGGCAGTGACTGGATTTTTGTGCTGGATATTTCCGGTTCCATGCGCGGTAAATACGCGAGCCTGGCGGAAGGCGTGCAACGCGCCTTGAAAAAAATGCGGGTTAATGACCGGTTTCGTATCGTAACGTTTAACGATACGGCGCGGGAACTGACCAACGGTTATGTATATGCCACCCAAGAAAACGTCGACCGCTACGCGAACGCCGTCGCCGCGGTATCACCCGATAAAGGCACCAACCTGTACGCCGGCCTGAAAATCGGCATTGATAGCATCGAGGCCGAGCGTACGACCGGTATCATTCTTGTCACCGATGGCGTTGCCAATGTCGGTGAAAGCCATGAGCGGCGGTTCCTGGAATTAATCAAACAAAAAGACATTCGGCTGTTTACGTTTATCATGGGTAACAGCGCCAATCGTCCCTTGTTGGAGATGCTCGCCAAGGCATCGGGTGGTTTTGCGCTGAACGTTTCTAACAGCGATGATATCGTGGGCCAGATTTTACTGGCTTCGGGTAAGTTGACACACGCCGCGATGCATGACGTTAAGCTGAACATCACAGGCGTAAAAACCAGTGATCTATCACCGCGTAACATCGGCAGTCTTTATCGCGGGCAGCAGTTGGTGGTGTTTGGCCATTACTGGGGAGAGGGGCTTGCCGAGGTTACTTTGGAAACGCGCATCTCGGGTTCGCCCAAAACCTACCAGACACAATTTGCCTTTTCCGCCCTTGCCGTGGAAAACCCTGAGTTGGAACGTTTGTGGGCGTTCGCCATGGTGAATGATATTCAGCAGGAGATGAGTGATTTTGGCGAAAAAGCGGATCTCAAACAAGCCGCGGCGGATATCGCCAAGCAATACGGCCTGGTTACCGATTACACCTCGATGGTGGTGATGCGCGAGGACGTGTTCGCCCAGCGCAATATCGCGCGTGCTAACCAGCAGCGTGTGCAAGCCGAACATACGGCGCAAACGCAGCGTGCCCAGCGTCCGGCAACCGAGCGCCGCGCCGATACCCGACAGCCGATGTTTTCGGGCTCCCGTGCTTCGACCGGTGGCGGCGGGGCCATGAACCTATGGGCGCTGCTACCGCTGTTGGTTATGGTGTTGGTGCGTCGAAAATTGACGACGTGAATTAATTTTCGCGAGTAAAAAGTAGCAAATTTGTCATTGCCATGAAGAGAAGGGATGCGCAGGCATCCCTTTTTTTCGCTGTTATACCAGGTCCCTGATTTGTCCTGCGATAGCGAAACCGCCATCGGCGTTATTCTGGGTTCTCACGACTTTAATCGTGGCATCCAGGGGATTCACCATGTGCAGTTGCGGTGTGATGGTAATCTTCATGAGTGTACCCGGCTCAACCCGGCGTTCACTGGTAAATAATACACCGCCCGCGCTGAGATTAATGCATTCACCCGAGTAAGTTTCTTGTGACCCCATTACCCGGTATTCTATTTTTGACTGGGTTTTTATGCGGATAAAGCCGCGTTTTTCTGAGTAATCCATGCTGTCTCCATGCCAATGGTGCTAGGCGTTGTATTTTGAAAACCGTTGAACCGGCTTTTTTAAGCTACTTTGCATGGAAATTAAGCATAGGCTGTGCCAATCATTTTTGGAGTGTCGCGTTTGCGGGCTACATCATCCTAGATTCCGCAGTTGACCACTTTATAAAATAGCTACCCATAGGATGTCATTCTATTTTCATGCACGAACGAGGTTCACCTGTTGGGTGAACAACGCTACGCAGTGGATTGCACGATTTTCAAAGCGCATGGCGGCGTTGCAACTCCTTGGAATGGA
>DATCIR010000301.1:0-18574 GCA_036507695.1 Gammaproteobacteria bacterium | reverse complement strand
ATGCGGAATGGTCGTTCCATTCCAAGGAGTTGCAACGCCGCCATGCGCTTTGACGATCGTGAAGACAAGCGTGCAATCCACTGCGTAGCGTTGTTCACCCAACAGGTGAACCTCGTTCGTGCATGAAAATAGAATGACATCAGTTGGGTAGCTATTTTATAAAGTGGTTAACTGCGGAATCTAGGTTTAACTGTCCCCTTTACCTTTTGCGGCAAATAGCCCACGCGACGGGCGAATACGGCGACATGATCAGCATGGGTATCCTGGATCCCACCAAGGTAAGCCGTACCGCGCTGCAAAACGCCGCGTCTATCTCCGGGCTCATGATCACCACCGAAGCCATGGTGGCTGAGAAACCGAAACAGGAAAAAGCCGCGGCGCCAGGCATAGGCATGGGCGGTATGGATGAAATGATGTAATCAAAAACACTTTCTGAAGCCTTACCAGGCCAGAGACTTAAGTGATGCGCGTCATCGCTTGCGGTCTCTGGCACGCTCTATCAACCTGCTATCAGTCCGGCGCGCAGTACAATGGACTCCTGCGCCGCTAATCCGGAACCCGCCGCAATTAACTGATCCAGCAATGCATCCGCGACCGGACAAACGGCTTTCAGTTTTTCCAGGCTTTTAAACTGCGCGGTGCTATAAGAGCTTCCCAGCGGGATATGCATCGAATGCGGCCATTATTAGGTGTTGCTTTGCTTGGCGTCCTGTTCGAAGTATTCTCCCAATGCCTTGCCATATTTTTTACCGACCTTGATAAATGCCTCATCCACGCCACTAAACAGAGCGGCATAAAAACTCGCACCCAGGGGGCTGCTGACAAATTCTATATAGCGACTCAATTCCTGCTCCGACAAATCCTGATATGTGTAAAGCATGCTGACAAGGATATATTGGGACATTTGTTGTTGTAATTGCGGTTTGGCTGCTTCAATCTCGGCGGCTATCGCATCCAAATTCACGGACTCACCATCTGCGGTCGCCATCGCTAATCCCACGCCCATGGAGAATTGCATGTTGGCCGCTATTTCAACGACCAAATCGATTGCTTTACTGGCGACCGCGAGTTGCTGGATTTGGGCGACATAAGCCGCGTCCGGTTGCTTGGTGGCGAGTTGTTCCGCATACGCCATCAGTTTTTGCTGACCTTCCGGCGTTGCAGCCGCGTTCTCCAATTGTGTCACTTTTTTGCCTATTTTAGACGAATGCCAGTCAAGCACTTTTTTCAGTTGGTCTTGAGTTAATTTTTCGTTGAGGCGCGCAACGATTATTTTACGCATGGTGGGTTCATCAAATGAGTCCTTACCCATCTGGACTACATCTTTCAATATTTTTTCGGGAATGTCTTTTGCGTATTGCTGGAACTCCTGATCAAAGGTTGCCGGTATTGATTGCAGCTGTGTTTGCATACCGGAATCTTGATACAGCCGGAAAGCAAGGTCTTCAGCCATGACAGGCGTTATCCATACCATTAGCGCCACGGAAAACACCGCGTTCCGCAATGCAGAACATTCAAGCATTGATTTTTTCATGAAAAGCCGCCTTTATTGGATTTGAGAATAGCGAATAAAAAAACCAGACTTTGGCGGGCGTTAAAACAACCGTTGCCATCGAAAATCAATTATAGCAAATGCTTTACCACCTGCTTTTTCCAAGAAAGCAAGCATTGTCCGTTACACTGGCGCAAATCCAGTGCGGCACCGGGGTTCGCGTTTCGCAATTTACCGCGGATCACGGATCGCTATGGCGTTGAGGACCTGTTCAGCCTGCTCAAAGACCTGCCATTTGCTTGCCGCCAGCCCGGCAAAGCGCGGCGTTAAATCGCCTGATTGGCCGGGTAAGCGGCGGATCAGGATTTTAAGGATGCGATCGGGATTATCCTTCGCGATGCGCGCATAGATCTCCGGGTCCTTCTCACCGGCATCACCAACGAGAATAAATTTGCGTTGCGGGTATTGAGTCAGCAAGGCCGTGATCTCGGGAAACTTGCCCGCTTCCGGCGTATCAAACAGGTTGAAGAAAGAGGTGTCCTTGAGGCGCACCAGTTTCAGATGCATACTGCCGGCGGGATAATCCGCATCCAGTAAAAAAGCATTAAGTGCCGGATAAAGTTGCCAGGGCGACGATGAGACATAGTGAAACGCGTAACCTTGTGCCGACCAAGCCCGATACAGTTCCGCCATCCCGTGCACTGCCTTGAAGTCACGCACAAACGTATTTTTCATCAATTCCTTTTTATCCAGGACGTTGGATTGCTTGATGGTGTCATCAATATCCGAAATGACGGAAATACCCTGTTCCGCAACACACTGGATTCGGCCGCTGAAATCGCGCTGATCATCTTGCGGAGTAATTACTTTTACGTTCAACCATTTTGTACAGCCGGAAGTTTCGATGGCCAATGGCGTAAGCAATTCAAAATGTCCGTTGTCGCCGGTTTTGTGTGCCTGGATATTTTGCCCGCGCACCTGCAGGGCAATATCCTTGTCGCCTTCGTTGTCCACCAGAAACATGCGAGTGCGCGCCGTAAACAGCGGGTACGCATGTGAACTCTGATCAATATCGAGAAAAGCGCGCACCGAGCCTATGAGACTATTACGCAAGGCTGAATCCTGTTCCGGTTCAAAAACCCAGCCGTGAATATGTGCTACCCATCTGTTTTGTTTGGCATCGAAGAAGACGTTGGTGGGAAACAGGATGACAGTCTCATCACTTTTCAGATTCGTCGTTACCGCACGTGGTGGTGGCGGCGGTTCCGCGTAGCAAGACAAGGTACTGACAAACAACAAACCTGCACAGATTTTACGTAGCGTCGGCATAGATTCACTCGTTGCATTGAAATGGCGAACCGTTACAGGTCTCCCAGTTTGCCGGATACTCCAAGAAGAAGACAATAGCCCTAAACAGGAGTGTTCGTCAAACTGGGGGGATCTTAGAGCCGCTGCGGGCCTTTAATCGATCCACGGCCTTCTAAAAGTATTTTGAGTACGATATTTGGAAAATCGTGGCTTCCAACGTGGGATATAAATCATAATTCCTTTGGATACCCACGGCGTCGTCTGGATGGCTTTCACCGCTTTGCTTATATTGCTCAAAACGAACAGCAAACTTGCTCGAAGCGCCAAAATCCGCACCTATCTTCACGCCCACCGTCGTTGCGACGAATTCACCCAATCGAAAATCAGCACTGACAAATTCTGGCAGCGGCTCATCATCACGCAGGCTGTGCCGGTAAAAATCCGCGGCGGTTTGTGTGTAATACCGATAATGTGGTTGAATATAAAATTTACTGCCAATGCCAAACCGGTAGTGGACATCCATTGTATTGGACTTGATGCCCCAGTCATCCCAAAAATAACGATACGATACCCGCAAAACATCGCCGAAGATACTAACCACCGTTTTCCAGTAAATGGAATTGGTATCACGTGCGTCAGGACGACTTTCATTCAGATACGTGCCATAGGTGGTTGTGGGAGTAATTACTGGTTCACCGGTAATACTATCCACCAC
This sequence comes from Gammaproteobacteria bacterium, assembly GCA_036507695.1. Taxonomy (GTDB): domain Bacteria; phylum Pseudomonadota; class Gammaproteobacteria; order SZUA-152; family SZUA-152; genus JAKEGK01. The sequence continues at coordinate 15,059 of DATCIR010000301.1, read as the reverse complement.
GCTCACCACTTTATAGGGATCGGTCAAGTACCCGCGAATAAATCCATGGGAGTAATTTAATTGCATTAAGGTGGAACGATTCAGAATCTGGGTAATACCAAACAATACATCAAACATGCCTTTGAATTCAGGATCAAAACTCTCGCCATCTCGTTCATCTTCGTCTTCTTCTTCATCACCGGTTTGAGCACTGGGTTCATTGACGTTTTTCAGCGCATCAGGCGCACCACCGTCAGGATACACCAGGTCGAGACTAATACCGAGGCCTGCCGTCAGCGTTGTATGCTTTTCATTAACATCGTTGGAATATGACGTATTGTATCCCACCGATCCATAGTCCTGTTCGATTGAAAGCGCAGAGCCGGTAGAACGGCGCGACACATTGCTCAAGGGTGTTTCGGAACTAATATTAAACGCTATACGGGTATCACTGAAATCACGCAGCGGCGTTTCATCCGCGGGAACAGAATAGCCAGACTGACCCGAGGAACCGGTAAACGTTTGCGGAACATTGGAAGGTGTCGCACCATTGGGTGACGCACCGGTCATGGAATCGACCGTTAGTTTGTATTCTATGAACTCGTCAAATTGCGCGTACTTTCGATAGGCGATGACGGGCTCCAATACTTGCACGCGATCTCTTTCGGAATAATGCAGTATAGCGCCATCAAACAACCAATCACTGCTGGATTCCGCCGCTTGTGCCGATAATGCCGTCGACGAAAGCAAGGTGCAGGTCGCAAGCTTTAGGGCGCTACTGACGTCTGAATACTTTTTAGTTACAGCCACAACCCCCGCCCCCGACTCCCTGACCACCACTGGCGGCTTCTTTACTGAAATAAATATGTTCGTCAAGCGCGTTCTCTATGGGATTGGGTTCGAGCTTCATCTTGTCTTGTGCAAGAATGTCTCTTTCCCAGGGTTTTACTTTTTGAAAAACACAACTCGTGGCCACGAGCGTGAAGAGAAGAACAACCATCACCTTTTTTACAACCATTGCTAGTTACCTGACGCAAAACAATTGATCGAACGCGAAGGACCGCTTATAGGAGTGTTTGAACAATTGATTAAAATTGGCGGAGAGCGAGGGATTCGAACCCCCGGAAGGTTACCCTTCAACGGTTTTCAAGACCGCCGCTTTCGACCGCTCAGCCAGCTCTCCAATCTATTTAGTTTTTGGTAGTCGTAAGTTTTTTCAGTTGTTAACTCTCACTTGGTCTCAAGCGGCGGTTTCCCGCTTCAGTCTACCTATTTACATCTATATCTAGTTGATTGAATAGGCCAAATCCACTAGCCCCGTATTAAGCCTTATAAATCATACGGCTTCATGACATTGTCAAAGACTTTTTCACCTAAGCCGTATAAACTGTCGTGACTCGGTGTCAAAAAATGGTTATCAATTGACCCAATTACTTGAATTGGTGGCACCAGCCGCTATATAGGCCATAAGGCGTGGAATAATACTCAAGTTCCACAACGAGTTCCAGCTTGATTCGGGCTTTTTGTTCGGGATATGCTTGAACTTAGCCTTTCTGCAGCGGTTCTAATCGCCTAAATATGGAAAAATAACTTTGGAGGTTCTCACACAATGCGTCAGCACAATCCGGCAGTAGTAGGTTCACAGTCAGCTGTCCTTACTACCAATAAACTAATCCGCAACACCTATACGCTGTTAGCGATGACACTGATCTTTAGTGCCGTCACAGCGGGTATAGCCATGATAACAAACATGCCGCCTCTGAATCCTTTTATCACCCTGGGCGGATATTTCCTGCTGTTGTTTCTCACTCACAAAACCGCCAATAGCGCGACGGGCCTGTTGTTTGTATTTGCCCTGACCGGCTTTATGGGACTGACATTAGGTCCCATCCTCAGTATGTACCTGAGCCTGCCCAATGGTGATCAACTGGTGATGACTGCATTAGGCGGTACGGGTGCCATCTTCCTGGGTCTTTCCGGATACGCACTGACAACCCGCAAGGATTTCAGCTTCATGGGCGGGTTCCTGATGGTAGGTATCCTGGTGGCGTTTCTGGCAGGTATCGGCGCCGCGATTTTTGACATGCAGGTGTTGTCACTGGCTGTATCAGCCATGTTTATATTGTTGATGTCTGGCTTGATCCTGTATCAGACCAGCGCAATCGTGCATGGTGGCGAAAACAACTACATCCTGGCGACGATCACATTATATGTCAGTATTTATAATATGTTCCTGAGCCTGTTGCATTTGCTCACCGCGTTTGGCGGCGACGACTAAGCCAATTCAATAGGTATATTGTTTAAAATAAGAAAGCCCCGGAAACGGGGCTTTCTTTTTGCGGCCCAAAAAACAGTAATTCGCGTTGCGTGAGGCTTACTGTTACTGTTCTTGCTCTTTTCGTTGTTCTTGTTGCTGACGTTGCCGCAGACCCAGCACTTCCGTCACCACACCGGTAATTTTTTCTACCACGGCAGGCGCTTCGATATCGATAACCTGTTCCACCACCCACTTCTCGTCGGTCGCCTGCATAATGTCGGCAATATTACGCGCCAGGTAACGCGTAAAATCATAACCCGGCTGGCCATCCTTAAAACCGCATTCGGCATAATTGGCCATGCGATCATTCACTAACTTGATAAATAATTCGGCATAGTCGCCAGGACCGAGCAAGTCTGTTTGATTGTCCACAACCGATTCTGTGAGCTGCCTGGCCGTCGCATTAATAAATGCAATGCGTTCCTCCTCGGAGACGGCGCCATATAGCAGGCGGTCGGTGATGTGCAACTGATAGATAATGAATTCACTGATAAAACTAATCGCTTGCTGATCTTCGCGAAACCGGAAGCCTTCTTTTTCCATGCGGGTAAAGGCTTCTTTGGCAAGCTTCCAGATACTGATCGCGATGACACTGGATAGATCCTGCAGTTTTTTCGGCGCAGTGGAGCCGCGCCGGTTGCGTTCCGAGCGGTTGGATCGATGCCATTTGGTCTTTAATCTCACTGCCATGGAAAAACCTCAATACCCGAGAGAAATGTTAACTATATAACAGCTAGTAAGTTACAGCGCGATTTAAGTCTAGGTGCCTGATGGGATTTTTGTGTAATGCGCCCGGAAAGTATAAACGAAATAAAAACGCAGGAACTATATTCCTTTTAGGTAGAGCTATCGAAATGTACAGGCAAAACAGCAGGTTTGACGGTTACAGTGAGCCTAACGCCGTCGTCTAACGTCCGCGGCGGCGGTAAACCATCAGTGTTGCCATTAAGAGTAGAAACAATCCCGGCATGCTGCCGCCACCGGATTTAGCCGGCCGAGCAGGGGTGGATGGAGCCGATGGCGGGGACGCAGGATCACTGTCATCCATAATGGTAACTGTTGCGGCAGCCGGCTGGCCTAATACCGCACCGTTTGTGGGATTCAATAGGCTTATGGCAAAGGATTCGTCAATTTCAAACAGCTGATCATCGATAACTGGCACTTCGAAGGTTTGACTGGTAACACCATCTGAGAAAGTCAGGGTACCGCTTACAACAGTGAAATCACTACCTGCTGTTGCAGTACCGTCGCCGGATACATAGCTTACCGTTACGCTGCCAAAACTACCACCTGCACGAGTCACAGTAACCAGCAGACTGTTGCCGTCCTCAGCAAGGCTGTACGTCGAACCACTGAACTGCAGGCTGCCCGCAAGTGGTACTGGATCATTTTCCAGAATATTAACTACAGTTGCGGAAGGATTTGAGAGGCTCGCGCCACCGCTGACGCTACTTAAGCGAATATTAAAATTCTCGTTACCTTCAAACAGTTGATCATCATTAATCAGTATTGTGATAGTCTGACTGGTAACTCCATCGTCAAATGTCAGTGTGCCATTTTGTGCAGTATAATCGTCGCCGGCGATAGCAGTCCCATCACTCGTCATAAAATCCGCCGTCACCTGACCAGAACTACCTCCGGTCCGGGTTACGGTTACTACGACATTATTATTACTATTGTTCTCGGAAACTGAGTAACTCGCGCCACTAAACTGCAGGCTACCGGCGGGTGGTACCGGATCATTCTCTACGATAGTTAGCGTTGCGGTTGTTGGCGCAATCAGGCTAACGCCGCCTATTACACTCGCCAGACTAACAAAAATAGTCTCGTTACCCTCGTATTCAGCATCATCGGCGATTTGGAGAGTAATTGTCTGACTGGTAACGCCATTAACAAAAGTTAGCGTGCCACTGGTTGCGGTATAATCGCTGCCTGCATTAGCAGTACCATTGCTCGTGACATAGTTTACCGATACCTCGCCGAAACTGCCGCCGTTGCGCACAACAGTAACAAGCGCAGTGCCGGCATTTTCAGCCACTGAATAGCTGGCCACACTAAAATGCAGCGCACCCGCCGGTGGCACAGGGTCATTTTCAGTGATCGTGACCGTGGCTGCCGTGATAGCGCCTAACACGGCGCCCCCCGACACATTACTCAACCTGATAGTAAATGTCTCACTGCCTTCATATACCGTGTCGTCCAGGATGGAAACAGTAAAGGATCGGCTGACTACCCCATCGTCGAAATTCAGCCTACCACTCACCGCGGTGTAATCACTGGCTGCCGTGGCGCTGGCGTCACTGCTGGCGTAATCCACTGAAACTAATCCAGAACTGCCACCGGTGCGTGTCACTGTTATGTTGACATTGACTCCAATCTCGGTGACGGAATAACTATTCACGCCAAACTGCAGGCTGCCCGGTTGCGGCGCCGGATCATTTTCAAGAATAGTAATTGTTGTGGTAGCAGGCGCCGCCACGCTTGCCCCACCCGTGGCATTACTCAGGCTGAGCGTGAAATTTTCATTGCCTTCGTAGCTCGCGTCATCCAGCAGGGAAACGACAATGGTTTGGCTAATCTGGCCAGCCGCAAAATCCAAGGTGCCGCTTACTACGCTATAATCGTTGCCCGCGGTCGCACTGCCATCCGCGCTGGCGTAGTCCACACTGACCGCGCCGGCGCTGCCCGCCACCCGGCTCACGGTGACGGTCAGGCTCGCGCTGTTTTCCGCAACGCTGTACGTCGCGGAGCTGAATTGAAAACTGCCGGTGGGTGGCGGAGTCGTATCAGCCACTTGTATTAACACCGACGCGTACGGTGTTTCTCCACCGTTTCGATAAGCTGCCGCGATGTCGGCCGCGCCATCGCCGCTCCAGTCAGCAACGATCACGGTCTTGGGTTGCGCGCCGGTCGTAAAGGATTCCGGTAAGGCAAAACTCCCGTCACCTAATCCTTGATAAACATGCACCTGGCTGTTGGTATAGTCCGACACCACAATATCCGGATCGCCGTTGTTATCAAAATCAGTGGATGCTAGAGCGGTAATGTTACCGGAAGCGAGATCATACGTATCGACATAAATCAGCGATCCGTTTTGGTCATTGCGCCAAATATCAATTGAGGTGCTAGTTGCCAGGACAATATCCACCCGGCCATCGCGGTTTATATCAAATGCGCTAACGGCGACTGCTGTATTGCCGCCAGTAATACCCGCCACGGAAAAAACACCGTTGCCATCATTCAGCAAAACCTGACGCGTGGTAATAAGATCGGTATCGCCATCGAGGTTAAAATCAGCCGTCACCATGTCTTTGACGCTGAGCGAGGTACTGGCGGTAATCGGATTCGCGTTGCCAAACGTTCCGTCGCCCACCCCGAAAAACACCGACACGCCCGCGCCGGTTCCGGAATCGCTACCGGTGGCAATATCCACATGTGCATCGTTGTTGAAAAAACCGGTCACCACGGTCGAGGGTGATTGGCTGACTGTCGCGAGGAGGTCGCTGGCAACAAAAAGTCCGTTACCGTCATTCAGGTAAACGCTGACCCGGTACACCCCGGCGCCGTAGGCGGTTACAACGAGATCCTGATTCCCATCGTTATTAAAGTCCGCCGCCGCGATACCCCACGGCGTGTATCCAAGCCCATCCACATCACTGGCTGTCAATTGATTATGGGAAGGAAATGCACCGGTACCGTCACCGAGCAGAATCGATACGCTGCCTACACCGCCATCGGCGCCTGACATCGTAATAGCCAGGTCACCGTAACCGTCATTATTAAAATCGGCCGCGGCAATGCCGGCAGGCGTGGTTTCGGAAAGTTCATAAGAAACCTGGGGGGCAAAACTCAAAGCACGGACATTGGTAGCAACTACCAATAGCAGCAATGCTATTGGTAAGCGCCGGTGAAGTAGCGTACGCTGATATTCCGGCCCAGGCGCGCACCGGTTATTTGTTATGCGAAATAGTGACACGCCATACCCTCATGCGGATTACCTAACTGCTGCTAACGCAGCAACAGGCGCATGGTTTGCTGTTTATTAGTTCGACGTATTGACAGTTTCAGAACCTTCCACGCCGACAACCGTTACTGAGCCTGGCTTAACCGCTAGATTGCGAACAGTAATGGACCAAAGACGCTTTTTGGCGATCCAATTCATACTCCCATGGCCACGCAACGTTAATGCGGCGCTTTTACCCAGACTACTGGTTGCTTCAACGGACAAGGTATCGCGCTTTCTATTGTAGCTGGCTTTGGTAATCGTTATTGTTAAATCATAGCCGTTACAGTCTTGATCAACTCCATCAAACTTGATCTCGGTCGCCCCAGGATAAACGGCGGCATTGTTATCGTTGCAATCCAGGTCAGCTGCCACGCCGTCTCCATCCGCGTCCACTGGACCGGGATCTGGAACGGGATCTGGCGCTGGATCTGGCGCTGGATCTGGCGCTGGATCTGGTGCTGGATCTGGTGCTGGATCTGGATTGGGATTGCTGTTGACGAGCGCATTATAAGCAGCGCTAACGTCAATGTAGCCATAGCCATACGTATTGTCTGCACCTGTGCTACCCAGGTCCACCGCGGTTTGCTGCAGCGCCGTTTCCCGTTGTTCCAGGCTGGTGCCTGGAAAGGCACTCTGTAAGAGTGCCAGCGCGCCCGCAACATGCGCCGCCGAATAAGAGGTACCATTGTTGTACGTATAAGAATTCAACAAAATGCCGCCATAGGTTTTATCGGCGGTGCGAATATTCACACCCGGCGCTGCTAGTTGCGGGTAGAGTCCGCCATCACACGCGGAAGGGCCACGGCTACTGAAATAACCCGCCGCCAGGAATTCATCCACTGCGCCCACTGCCAAACTCCCTGCATTGTTGGCAGGACTCAAGCTGGTAGAGGCAGCTGAACCATCGTTACCCGCGGAAAACACCACCGCGATACCGGCGGCGCGCAAGGCCTGGATATCGGCCTGAAATTCGGTATCACACTGGTTCAGCGTGCTGAAAATATTCCAGGAATTGTTCACCACCTGCGGCGCATCATTCGTATCCGCATTATCGTCAGGATCCAGCATCCATTGAAATGCCGCGTGGATGGCGCTGACCGTAGAGTTTCCCGCGTCATCGAATATTTTTGCCGCAATCCACTGCGCACCAGGCGCCATGCCGATGGTAATACCGCTGGTGTCACCACCGACCATCAGACTGGTGGTTTGTGTGCCATGGCCATTCGCATCATAGGGCGTACTGTGTTGGCCATGCGCGTCGAACCAACTGTTATTACCGCCGCGCCAGCGTGTTGCCAAATCCGGATGCAGCGCATCGACGCCTGTATCCATAGACCCTACAACAACGCCATGGCCAGTAATACCCTGCGCCCAGACCGCGTCAGCTCTGACACTGGCAATATTCCACTCGGCAGCACTGGGAATGCCCGGTATTTCCGCATTGATTGTGATGCGCTTATCCAGCCGCACGGATGCGACCTGTATGGCCGCCGCCAGTTCGGGCACTAATTCAGCGGGCACTTGCACGGCCAATGAGTTAATCAGCCACAGTTTTTTGGATCTGGCAACGCCTTTCCTCGCCAATAGTGCCGTAATCGGTTGTTGCGAGGCGGAAGCTCGGCCTTTTAGGCCACGCACCAACCCCGCCCGTCCCTGCGCATTGGCGACTCTTATCGCCCTCACGTCTAACTTGTCCGCCATCTCAATAATCACGGCGACATTATCATTGGGGGGGCCATTAGCCAGCACTTGCGACAATTCCGCGTCTATGGTACCGGCGTGCGCCATTGCCGGTATCCCCAAAGTCAATGCGGCGCTATACGCCAGGAAACTTATTCTACTCATCATAATTACACCACATTAGTTGAAATCGTTAGTTGAAATCGTTGATTTAGTTCACGACCAGATGTTCGACTTTGAAATCCCCAATGACCAAGGTTACCTGATCACCGCTTTTAACATGTTTATTCGGATTGGCAAAAAACATGAAGTAGTTGCGGTTTTCCTTGGCGTACTGGGCGGATTGACGCAGCGGGCCTAATTTTGATGTTACCGGCACCATTAAGGTACTGCCATCCTTTTCGACATGCAGGTAAGGCTTCACCTTGCGGTTAACCAGTTCCGCGGCTTTTTTGGCATCCAGGACTCTATACCTAAAATCAAGCATATAGCCATCAGCGGTTGGCCGAAGACCTAGCACTTGCACGCCCCACTCTTCCGCATGCCTTAATGACTCTGCTGTCAGATCACCAACAACAGCGATTGAGTTAAGCGGCTTGTTACCGTCCTGGTCTACTCTAGCGGTTTCACTATTATTTCCAGTATACGTATCACCGGTATGCGGGGTAGCCACGGGCGTGTTGGCGCATGCTAATAACATACCGACGGGTACTATGACAAACAGCCACCGGAAACTTCGATAAACATGAATGAACATTAGTAACGGAGACTTCATCGTTAAACCTCAAGCAACAACAGTTATTGTTGGTGTCGTAAGTATGATGGTATTTTTACTAAAATTGCACTGGAAAATTGACCCGGCTGCCCCGGTACCCACCACGCAGCAACAGCCGGGTCACTCCCGTTTTTGCAACTCACCTACCTCACTATATTGATGCGAACTGTCCCAACATTAGAGAGCGCACCCTGGTTATCCATCACCCTGTAGCCGAATGCATCGGAACCGGTTTTGCCCGCCGCCGGTCTATAGGTAACCGTGCCGTCACCATTGTTGACGACGCCGCCCTTACGCGGTTGCGTGGTAATCACAACGCTGGCGGCATTAATGCTGCCATCGCTGTCGGTGTCATTGGCGATGACATTTACCGTTACCGTGTTTGACGAGTTTCTAGTATTGCGCCGAACCGTCGCGTAATCATTAACTGCGGCAGGCGCCTGGTTAACGGCCGGAACTACCGTAATCGCCACTGTAACGCCGGCGCTATTAGCGGCGCCGTCATTGGCGTGATAGGTAAACGAATCGCTGCCGGAGAATCCCGCATTCGGTGTATAGCTGAAAGAACCATTCCCGTTAAATGTTAATGATCCAGACGTTGTTGTGGTATCCAGCACAGCCGTCAAGCTGTCACCATCCACATCACTGTCATTACTCAATACGCCCGGTAATGCAACATTGAGCGCCGCGCCCTGGTTAGTACTGTAACTTTCACCAGCGGCGACGGGTGTATCATTAACCGCGTTCACAGCTACGGATACCGTTGCGGCGTTGGATATGTTGTTCGCCAGATCGCGTATGGTATAAGTAAAGCTGTCCGCGCCATTATAGTTTGGAGCGGGCGTATAATTTACCGTCCCATCAGCATTACCAACGGCGGTACCGTGTAGAGCCTGCGCTGTGATTGCAACTGACGCCACATTCAGATCGCCATCAGCATCAGTATCATTGGCGGCAACATTAACATTGAGGGCGGAAACCTCTTCATCGGTTGTTATTGAGTCATCCACTGCAAGCGGCGCCGAGCCTGCGCCACCACCCGCGCTGACGGCTAAAATGCTCATCAAGCCCCCAGGGCCAGCCGTGTTGCTGTTGGTCAAACGCAAACGGCGGTCATAAAGCGCCAGTGTACCGGCCGCGCTTGGATCGATCACCGCATCCCGTGTTTGTTGCGCGGCTAACAATAAGGAATACTGCTCCCGCCCATACGGGTAAGGATTACCGTATTCCGCCACCACACTCATGTGCGCACCCAATAACGTCGGCGCATGACTTTCCAGACCCGCATTAAGAAAGCGAATAAGTGTACGTTGCCCAACCGCACCGCCGTCGAGATTGGCCGCACCGGTTGTATAAGGCGCGCCGTTGACCAGAAAGTATGTGGGACTGTAGCCAATAGTGCTGGGATATGCGGCGGTACCATAAGTACCGCTATCAACCGCCGCATGCAACGCCGGGTCAATTTCGCTGTACAGCATCACCACTTCCGTGTTGTAGGGAACGTCCGGATAGGCCTCGCCAACCGCTTCATCACTGGTGACTGCGCCATAGAGCCCCATCTGCACTTGCACTGCCGGATGCGAACCACTGTGGTACAGGAAGGTGCCAGTGCGCGCATTGAAAGAGTACGCTACCGTGGCGCCATTCGCCGTCTCTTTTACTAAAGAACGCGCCCGTGTCCGTCCCTGCGCATCGGTAAAAGTAGCCGGCGCCGGGGCTTCCGTGCTGCTTAAACCCGGCACCACGATAGAAACCGGTACGCTGAGTGTGTTACGCAGATTAACAGTCAAGGTGGCGTCGCCCGGAGGCACCGTTAATCGCGGTCCAGGGATAGTGGCGTTGCAAGCCCCGCCGGTGTCTATCCCGTATCCCCACATGGCAATACTGGTTGTGCCGTCCGGCATGGTTAAACTGGCCGTGCCCGCGCAAAGATTATAAGTGATCGCGCTTGCCTGACCTGCCGCAATCATCATGGCGGTGAACAGCATACTTCTTTTAAAGATTGTCGTTTTCATATCGCTCATCTTTTTCATGTTTTACTCCCCCGCCCTGAATTATGGAATCGGCACGCCCGGTGGCTCGACGATCATCATGGTCATCATGCCGCCCGGAAAAATGTCGTTGTTGATAATTTCTTTCTCGGTGTGCGAGTGCCACATGAAAAACAGGCCGCCATTAAGATTCAACCCGCCTTCACCCGGTGGCAGGCTGGCGAACGCACCCAAGAACGGACTGCCGCTATAGAAACCACCAAAAGTTAAATCAGTGAGGCTCGGCAATACCACGGGGAATGGCTTACCATGATCCGCGCAATATTCGCGGGTGGTATCATCATAGCCGTCACCACTGCCGTCCACGCAGGTGTGGTTGTAAAAAGGATCTTCCGGCGACAAGTCATCGTTGGCGCCGAAAATATCCCAACCCAGTTTCTCCCCCGTCCAGTGCCACAATGCATCAAAGCTTGCACCGGGAACGGCCTTTAAGGTGAAATCCTCTATTGAAAGATCGACGCCCGCACCTGGCGCACTGGAAAGCATACGGCCATCGCGCGCGATTAATCTAAAATGGTTGCCATGAGTATGAAACGGATGTAAATCACGGCCGGCATTCACAAAGCGCAGTAACGCGGTATCACCGGGATGAACCCTGGGCAAGGAATTATAGGGCTGGTGCGGCAACCAGCCGGCGTAGGCCGGCGCCATGGTGTCGGGAGCGTTGCGGCCGTTGATAAACCACAACACCGGGTGATATTTAGTATTGTCAATGGCAGCTAAGGCAGCGAGGCTCCGCGCGGCACCGACCTTGTAGTGGATCATAGGATCCATTTCAGTGAGCAGAAAAAGATACTCGTGATCAAACGCGGTATCCGGGTGATTGTAGGCTTGATTGGCGACAGCAGGCCTAACAATGATGGTTCCCACCAACCCCATTTCGGTTTGCAGCTGTTGTTGCGTGCCGCTTTGATAGAGATACGTGCCCGGATTGTTGGCCGTGAATGTGTAGGTCACCGTGTCCGTAACGCCGGTACTTTCCTGGGTTAACAGGCCTGCGCTGCCACCCGTGGCGGATACGCCTTGCTGCCCCGGAAACACAATGGAAACCGGCACCGGCGCTGTGCCCGCGGTCAATGCACTTGTCAGTGTCACAGTAACGGTGGCGCCCTGATTAACGATCAAGGTTGGACCGGGATATTGCATGGGATTATTATTAATGGCATAACCCCATACCAAAAAACTATCGCCATCCGGCGTATTGATAATGCCAGCCCGTGCCGTCAGATTGAAGGTGTTGCCAGGATCAGTAACTCCGTCCACGACCGCGGAGGCTTGCCCGGCAAACGCCAGCAGTAACACCAGGGCCAGATGCAGCCCGCTATTTCGCTTTTTGTGTGTCGTTAATCTCATGATTCAGCTCCCCTACTTCAGCAATTAGTTGATATGAATTTCGGTCATCATGCCCCCGAAATCCTCATCGTTGTTGCTTAAGTAATTAAGATTGGATGTGTACAGGAAGTAGGTACCTGGCGTCGCGTCCGCGGTATCGATAATGACATCGATGGATTCCCCGCCACCCAGGGTTACCGAGTTGGTGGCATACGAAAGATCCTTGCCATCCGGCCCCCGCAATAACCGCGCGCCCTGTCCCACCACTTTCATGGTCAAGCCATTTACCGCCAGCGTGTAAAAATTGGTGATATTCAGGTTGGAAACACGCAGCAGAATTTTTTCTCCTGCAGTCGCCGCTACCAGCGAACTGACTCTTTGCGATGGCTTACCGGTATTTTCCGGAGGTGGCACCAAATCCCCGGTATTGAGCGTGTCGGGATATCCACGGCCGTTTAACATGGCATAGGTATCTTTCATGTTGGCGAACGGCAGCGGCTGCACGTTCATGCTGGCGTCGTGAAATTCCGGATCAAACGATCCCAGCTGTATGGGCACATCCACATCGTATTGGGTTGAGCCATCGCCGTCGTTGTAAACGTACGTATTTCCCTGCTGGTGCGCAAAACCATTCGGGAAGGTCTGGTTCGGCAATTTGTTTTGCGCCGGGCGCACATAGAGATTACCCAGCATGCCCATTTGCATATGCTCGGAGGCTTCCACGTGGCAGTGATACATATAGGTACCGGGCTGCACCAGGTTGTAGTAATACGTGAGACTGGCGCCCATGTTGACGGATATAGTTGACTCCGGCACGCCATCGAAAATGTCACTGGCGTTGGGAAAGCCATGGAAGTGCACCGAATGCGGGTCGGCAAGGTCAGGACGCATAATCATGCCGACATTGGTCAAGGTAAGGTAAAACTCATCACCCTCATCCACCACGATGGTTGGCGCGGGAAAGGAAGCCGCCAAAGTCCCCGCATCGATAGCCTGCGTTTCGGGAGTGCCGGTAACATTGGCAAACCCGAACATGTACTGCAAGCGGCCGTCGCCCATTTTGATAAAGCCGTCCCCCGCGGTTAAGTGCATGCATTTTTTATTCGCGTACTGCGGGCCAACGCTATCAATGATGGCATCGCCGTTGTTGTCGCCGGGGCATTGTACATAAGCCGCGGCAAAGGCGTTTCCCGCCAGCCCCATGACCGCACAGACGACCGCTGCGGGAATGGGTTTGAGGTATCTATTTTTCATTGCTATTCCCCTTGTTAATCCTGGACCCATGCTTGATGGGCCCAGGGATTGACTATGTTATTGCGATTCATCCGCGCCGATATCAACACGGGCGCCCCTTGGTCTTGTCTCGCCATCGATATCCCTGGCTAACCGTTGATACGCGCCGACTCCACTGCCTGCGTTAATCGCAGCGCCTGCACCGACATGGTAATCACCACTTAAGGTCAGCGGTCCGAAGCGTATGCTGATAAAGTTGCCGCCTTCATCAAACGCCGGTTGCGCCTGAATACTGGTAGTCGCTTCCACTTCGTTGATGGTTTGACCCGGCGCCTGGTTGAAGTAAGGCGTAATAAAGGCAGGGTTGCCGCCACCGGTCAGTAGACTGGTAGCTGACGTCAACGATGTCGGCGCTCCAGCAGGCACTCCGGCAGACAGTCCATAGACCGCCATGTCGTCATACATCGGCGGGTCACCCGCGCTGATATTCGGCACTAAGCCAAGGGCCGGCAACTCGCCCGTAGTATCGATCGCAAAGTGGAACGAGCGGTTTTCCCAGATGATGTTATTGGCCATAGTGGCATTGGAGAACCAGCCGTACCGGGCTTTGTTATTCCGTTGCGTGGCGTTATTGGTCGGCAGGCCAGCAAGATAATCCAGCAAGGTCGGACTGTGGCCAAACGACACGATACCAGCCGCGTGTGGTGTCGATACGTTGGGATCGGCGTCAAACGCTTCACCCGATGTCCCGGTACTGTCATTGTGCGCAATGGTATTGTTGACAATATAGACCCTGGCCGCATCCTGCAGGGAAATACCGCCACCGGCAAAACCAGCGATGTTATTGGTGATGATATTGTTCAACACATCCACGCGATGCCAGCGATTGTTAAAGTTGGGATTGGTAAAACTGCCGATATCTTCACCATTCACCAGCGCCAGGCTGATACCACCGCCGTTACCGGCGCCGGCATTGTTGCCCTGGATCAGGTTGGCATCGATGATAACATCACCAGTACCCACAGTCAGTGCGCCCGCAACACCCGGCACGCCACCGACAAAGATGCCGCCACCGGCAACCGGGTTGGCTTGTTGGAAGGACTGGTTGAAGATAATGGTGTTGTTGGCGATCAGGCCGTTGTTACTGAAGCCGTAGTGCGCGACACCGCCACCGTCACCGCCGGTGAAGTTACCGCAGATCCAGTTGCTGGTCACCTGGTAATTATTACTACCCCAGTTGATACTGATACCACCACCGGCGCCCGTATTGCCGCCGTTAGCGGCTACGTAGTTATTATGAATCCTCACATTGTTATTGACGCCGTTATTCGTCAAGCCGGGATGGCCCACACGGATACCACCACCGTAAACACCGTAGTTGCTGTAGACGCGATTATTGCTAATCTGGAGCTGATGGGCATATCCGCTCGCCACGATACCACCGCCGTTATCGGAACCGGTGACGGTGATACCGTCGACGCGTGCCGCATTAGCGGCGTTGAAGCGGATGCCCTGGGGACCGGAATTTTTGCCCAGCACAACCACGCCGGCGCCTGCCTCGGTAAACAGAGTGACCGGCTCAGGCAAGTCAAATCCCAATTCCTGACCCGGTAACAAATCAAACGTGGATCGCGGTGACGCATTGAGACCTGCTGCTATACGGTCATACCAGGCTTGCAGTTTTTC
>DATCIR010000300.1:0-10491 GCA_036507695.1 Gammaproteobacteria bacterium | reverse complement strand
CACGACATCCAGCTGGTTTTCCAGGCCCGAACCTTCTTCAACGGTGATTACGCCTTCCTTGCCCACCTTGTCCATGGCGTCCGCGATGATCTCGCCAATGGCGGATTCCAGGTTGGCCGAAATCGTTCCCACTTGGGCGATGGACTTGCGGCTTGCACAGGGAATGGACATTTGTTTCAATTCTTCCACCACCGCGTCGGTGGCCTTGTCGATGCCACGTTTCAAATCCATGGGATTCATGCCGGCGGCTACCGCCTTGATGCCTTCGGTGAACATGTGGTGCGCCAGTACGGTGGCGGTGGTGGTGCCGTCACCCGCCAACTCGGAGGTATGCGCGGCCACTTCCTTGACCATTTGCGCGCCCATGTTTTCAAATTCATCTTCCAGTTCAATTTCCTTGGCCACGGATACCCCGTCTTTAGTAATGGCGGGCGCGCCGTAGGCTTTTTTCATCACCACGTTCCGGCCCTTGGGTCCTAGTGTGGCCTTTACAGCCTGCGCCAATATGCTGGCGCCGCGCGCCATGCGCGTTCTCGCATCACTGCCAAATACGATTTGCTTTGCTGGCATAGCGTTCTCCAAATATCCAGGAAAATCAAACAGCTTAATTGATATGACGGTTCGAAAATTTCTTTTGCGTATTTATGTTATGACGATTTACGGGATTGTCTTTGTCGCAGGTCATGGTTCCATGATTAATTTTTGCCACTGCGTTTTTGTTTATTAGCGATAACAGAGTACAAATGTCAAGAGCCGGAAAGTTGTGTCATTACTTGGCGGCGAATGGCGCCAAGCTTGTCGTTGGGTGGTGTTGGGGTATTGGCGGCGGTAATATACTAATTCAATTTTTAACGACCGGTAGGTGATCACGATGGATGAGCAAACACAGCTTGAAATGGACGCGGCCGCATTCCGCTCTTTGGTAAAACACTTGCAACAGCGTAAAGATGTGCAAAATATTGAGTTGATGAATCTCGCGGGGTTTTGCCGTAACTGCCTCGCCAAGTGGTATATGAAGGCGGGCAAGGCACGCGGCGTTGAGCTCAGTTATGACCAGGCGCGCGAGTATATCTACGGCATGGCCTATGACGAATGGAAACGGAACTATCAGACCGAAGCCACGCCGGAACAGCTTAAAAAATTCGAAGCAACCAAATCCAAGCACGCGTTTTAGTAGGCGCGGGTTGATGGAATAGAATGGTGGAAGTTTTGAAGAGAAGGATTGCCGGGCATTCGGGCTGCCCGGCAATCGCTATTCAAAAAATACTACGGCGTTCAACAATACTAAAGAATCTCTGATTAATTCATGTTTCGTCATACCGGCGTCTTTTAAAGCATGCCCCGGCAGGGTGTAAGCCGGGGCCGGTATCCAGTAACACACTGAATTAAAACCACTGGATTCCGGATCTCCGCTTTGCTTCGTCCGGAATGACGAATTAATCAGATGTTCCCTAACTATTTATTTTTTCTTGTTGCGTTCTTCGGTTTCCTTGATCACCGCCTCAGCCACGTTTTTCGGACACGGTGAGTAGTGCGAGAACTCCATGGTGAACTGGCCGCGTCCCGAGGTCATAGTGCGCAAATCGCCGATGTAGCCAAACATTTCAGATAACGGGCATTCGGCTTTGATGCGCACGTTGGTGGCGCCGGGTTCCTGTGCCTTGATCATGCCGCGGCGGCGGTTCAAGTCGCCGATCACATCACCCACATGGCTTTCCGGAGTGAATACGTCCACTTTCATGATGGGCTCCATCAACTGCGGACCGGCTTTGGGCATGGTTTGACGGTAACCCGCTCTTGCCGCCAGTTCGTAAGCGATCGCGGAGGAGTCAACAGGGTGGTAAGAACCGTCCGTCAAAATGACTTTGAAATCCAGGCAGGGGTAACCCGCCAGCACGCCTTTATCTTTGCTGTTTTGAAAGCCTTTTTCAACCGCCGGCCAGAATTCCCGGGGAACGTTACCACCGGTAACCGCCGATTCAAATTCAAATCCGCTACCGGGTTCGCCGGGCTCTACCACATATTCAATCTTTGCGTACTGGCCGGAACCACCGGTTTGCTTCTTGTGTATGTAAACATCTTCAACGCGCTTGGTGATGGTTTCGCGGTAAGCCACCTGGGGTTTACCCACCGTAACTTCGACACCGTGGGTACGTTTGAGAATGTCAATCTTGATGTCCAGGTGCAGTTCACCCATACCCTTAAGTATGGTTTCGCCACTGTCTTCATCCGTTTCGACACGGAAAGACGGGTCTTCCTGAATCATCTTGCCGATCGCAATTCCCATTTTCTCGGCCGCGCCCTTGTCTTTTGGCGCTACGGCCATTGAGATAACCGGATCCGGGAACACCATGGGTTCCAGTGTGGCGGGATACTTGGGGTCACACAGG
This sequence comes from Gammaproteobacteria bacterium, assembly GCA_036507695.1. Taxonomy (GTDB): domain Bacteria; phylum Pseudomonadota; class Gammaproteobacteria; order SZUA-152; family SZUA-152; genus JAKEGK01. The sequence continues at coordinate 8,101 of DATCIR010000300.1, read as the reverse complement.
GTATGTCCGGTCTGCACGTTCTTCATGCCAATAACCGCGACGATGTCGCCGGCCTGGGCGGAGGACAGTTCCTCGCGGGCGTCCGCATGCATCTCGACGATACGGCCGATACGTTCGGTTTTTCCGGTATAGGTGTTAAGTACGGTCGTGCCTTTTTCCAGCTTGCCGGAGTAAATGCGCAAAAAGGTCAGTGCGCCAAACCGGTCGTCCATAATTTTGAACGCCAGGGCGCGGAGCGGCCGGTCGGGGTCGACAATGGCAAAATTACCGGTTTCGTTACCTTCAAGATCCACTTCCGGTTGCGGCGGGACTTCGGTGGGACTCGGCAGGTAGTCCACCACGGCATCCAGCACCAGTTGCATGCCCTTGTTTTTGAATGCCGAGCCGCAATAGGTCGGGAAAAAGTCGAGGGCAATGGTTCCCTTGCGGACGCAGCGCTTGATGGTGTCCACATCGGGTTGTTCGCCTTCCAGGTATTTCTCCATGACCGCTTCGTCCTGGTCGACGACCGCTTCGATGAGATCCTGGCGAAACTGTTCCACCTCGTCGGCCATATCCGCCGGAACCGGTTGGACGCTGTAGCCCGTCGGGTCACCCGACTCATCCCACACATAGGCCTGGCGGGTGATCAGGTCAACCACCCCCACAAAGTTTTCTTCCCGGCCTATCGGCAGGGTCATTACCACGGGCGTGGCGCCAAGCACTTTTTTAATTTGCTTCACGACGCTATAAAAGTCCGCGCCAATGCGGTCCAGTTTGTTGACGAAAATAATCCGCGCCACTTTAGAGTCATTGGCATAACGCCAGTTGGTTTCCGATTGCGGTTCCACACCGCCGGAACCACAGAAAACGCCCACACCGCCATCAAGTACTTTAAGCGAACGATACACCTCAATGGTGAAGTCCACGTGGCCGGGGGTATCAATAATGTTCAAGCGGTGGTCTTTCCAGAAACATGAGGTGGCAGCGGACTGGATGGTAATGCCGCGCTCCCGCTCTTGCACCATAAAGTCCGTGGTGGCCGCGCCATCATGCACTTCGCCGAGCTTATGGATTTTACCGGTGAGTTTTAGAATTCGCTCGGTGGTGGTGGTTTTGCCTGCATCCACATGGGCGAATATTCCTATGTTTCTGTATTTGCTGAGGTCAGTCATGTTTTTACTCTAAAGTTAGTCAATAAACCGTTTATTACCTGAATGTACGCTTGCCTCGCATCTTTATGAGCGGGCCCGTTGTTCCGGATTTGCTTAAACGCCAAGCCGTGGAACGTCAAATTGTGGAACGTCAAATTTTAGTGCTCTTCTGAATATGGGGTCACAAGTACCACAATTCATACCATCCGCGGCGGTTTTTGCCGCTGGGTTGCGCTCTTCAAGAATCGATATAGGAAGCACTAAGACCGCGGAACCTGCGAAAGTGCTGCATCTACTTTTTAGTGACGGTGCAAAACAGCGGGAGTCGATTACCCCTGATTTGAGCGCGCTGAAAAACGGCGCATTATACCCTAAAGTTATCAAAAATGGGTGTGGGGAGACGGATTTGAGACTAAATAATCGTTCATTTTGTTTCCATAAAGCCACCCGTCCCCGGCGTCAATGGTCCGGCGTGGCGGGTTTGCGGGCGGAAATGCGGATTTTGGTTAATAAAGGGGCCTATAGAACAACTTATATAGCTTATATAGGTAGGGGTTGCGCCGGCAGCTCGAACCGAAAGGTTGCGCCGCGGCCGGCATCGCTGTCCGCCGCGATATCACTGCCGTGCAGGGACAGGATGCGCTTGGCAATGGCAAGCCCCAAACCGGAATTGTAGCTGCGTTCCTTGTCCTCGCGCTTGGAGCGGTAGAACCGGTCGAAAATATGCGGCAGCTCTTCCTTTTCAATCCCGCAGCCGGTGTCGATGATTTTAACCGCAATATTGTCTTTGTTACTGGTCAGGTCAATGGTGATGCTGCCGCCGGACGAGGTGTAGCGAATCGCATTGTCGATGAGATTCTCCAATACCCGCTGGATTAAGCCGATGTCGCCATAGGCGGATGGCAGGTCCGCGCCAAAGTTGGATGTTAGTTGAATACCTTTTTGTTCGGCGGTGAGTTGATATTTTTGCACCACGTCTTGCACCAGTTCGCCGATCGAAAACGGTTCAATATGCAACAGGGTTTCCACGGAATCCAGTTTAGCGAGTTCAAACAGTTCAGTGACCAGTTGTCCCAGGCGTTGGCTATGGCCGGTGACGATTTGCAGATAGGTTTGTTTTTCCTCATCGCTTAAGCTGTCGCGCTTCAAGATCAAGGTTTCCAGGTAACCTTGCAGCGAGGTTAACGGGGTGCGCAAGTCGTGCGAGACATTGGCGATGAGTTCGCGGCGTTTGCTGTCGTTGGTCTTCAGTTCTTCGAATTGGGCATCGATCTTGTCGGCCATGATATTAAACGTTCTGCCCAGGGTGTCGATTTCGTCGCGTACCTGTTCCGGCGCGGGGTAACGCAGCAAAAAATCATCGGTTTTCGCTTCCGCTAAAAAGTTGTGCATGATCGAAGACAACCTGCCCACGCGCCGGGTGACCAGGTGTAACAACCAAAAGCCTGTGAGCAACGCGACCACCAGCGCGACGCTCAAACCCGTCAAGCCGATCTTTAAAAAATAACTGCCCTGAATCCTATCCGTCGTGCTGTCATACGCTTCACCGCCCAGGATGACATATAAATAACCTTCAACTGGACCCTCGGCCGGAATGGGGGCGGCGGAAAAAATCTTTTGCCGCGATAAATGCCGGGGATCGTCGCCTTTAATAAGCGGCGCGGCGCCACTGGCCAGGAATTTATGGACCGGCCGCAGGTCGATGGACTCGCGTTTGATTTTTCCCGGCGGCGCGGAGTAAGCGAGTATCCGGCCCTGGGTATTCAGTAAGTAGACTTCGATCGCCGGATTGATGACCATCAACATGTGGAAAATGCCATCCAGCGCGGATTGATCGATCTCGCCGTTTTTAATGGGCAGGTTGCCTGAAACAATGTGTCCGGCCAAGGTCGCGTTGAGTTTTTGACTGACTTCCTGTTCATACATTTCCGCCGTGTAAACATAGAGCCAGATCAAACAGGCGCCCACCGCCGTGAGTAACAGGAATAACAATGCGGCAAGTTTTTGGTATAAGGTATTAAACATGGATTAATGATAAAACAGTCAGGTTGTTATAGCTTGTCATTAAACTTATAACCCACACCCCACACCGTGAGTATATAGTCAGGCCGGGACGGATCCTTTTCGATCTTGGCGCGCAAGCGGTTGATGTGTGAATTCACCGTGTGTTCGTAGCCGTCATGCCCATAGCCCCATACACTATCCAGCAATTGGGTGCGGGTAAACACCTGGCCGGGATGTTGCGCGAAATGCCATAACAGGTCGAACTCCCGGGCGGTTAATTCCACTTCCTTGCCGTTCACTGTCAGCTGATGCTTTTGTGCATCGATGACCATGTCGCCCCAGTGTTTGGGCGGCTCCGCTTTGGCGCTGTTTTCCGGTTTGCCCAATGATTCAACGCGGCGAAAGATGGCTTTCACCCGCGCCAGCAATTCGCGAATGCTGAATGGTTTTGCTAAATAATCATCGGCGCCCAACTCCAGGCCCAACACGCGGTCCAGTTCGGAGCTGCGCGCCGTTAGCATCAATACCGGCGTATAGTTGTTGCGGTTGCGGATTTTCTTGCACAACTCAAATCCATCCATGCCCGGCATCATAATATCCAGGATGACTAAATCATACGGGTGGTTCAACAGCTGGGTGTAGCCCTGGTTGCCGTCGATAGCCACGGTCACCTTGCAGCCGAGATCGGCCAGGTGCATTACCAATAGCTGCGCGATATCGCGGTCGTCTTCGACCACTAGAATCTGTTTCATAAGGTCTGTTTGCTGGGTAACGGCGGTGGCAAGATGCGTCATTCTGACAGCATAGCCGCTAAATTTCACGGTTTTATCACAAAGGATACTGCGTGCTCCCGGCAGCTGACAGTATGCGAGGAAGACTGTTTGATCAAGTGCAGCCAGTTAGCCAGCTCCGTGGGCCGTACGTGGTTTTAAAACCTTTTATAACAATTATTTGGTAATTTGTTATGGACGATTGCGGGCTTAAGCGTGCAAGTGCTGCATAAACCAATTGCTGCACAATCCGGCCAGCTCATCCAGTTTGCGGGGTTCTTTTATTTCATGGCCGGTGCCGGAGATGATTTCCAGATAGCAAGTGGTCCGGAATTGTTCCGCCGCGCTCCGGTTTTCATTGACGATGGCTTGATCGTAGGCCCCTGCAATCAATAAGGTGGGCGCCATTATAGCGGGAAGCGAATCCAGCACCAGGGCAGGGTGACCGCTCCATGATACGACGGCGGCAATTTTTTCCCCGCGTTCCGCCGCGATTTTCAATCCGGCCGCGGCGCCGGTATTACTGCCAAAGAGCGCAATCGACGCTTCAGCGGTGTCCTTGTATTTTTGCAACCAATCAATCACGCGGTTAAGACGGGCATAGAGCCAGTTCAATTTGGACTGTTGATCACGATTCCGGATCACGCTGCGTTCGCTGGGCGTTAACAAGTCGATCAGCAAGGTTGATAGGTCCGCTTCATTAAGTTGGCGGGCGATATATTTATTGCGTGAACTGAAGCGGCCGCTGCCGATGCCTTGCGCAAATACCACGATACCCGCGGCAGCATTGCACAACGCCAGCGAGCCACGCAGCGAAACGCCATCGACATTGACATGAATATCCCGCGCTAAATATCCCATAGTATCGACACTTGATTCCAATGGTGGTTGAGCTGAAACAGCTCGACTGGTTAAGTATAGTAGTTGGATCGAGATCATTTTCCGTAGTTCATTCTAATTCCGTTCTTCCGCGAAACGCAAAACAGTATTCAATCAAACCCTATGATTCAGAAGCTTAGCTCTGTAGTTACAAAATCAGTTGCAGTTGCGCCCGGCAACTAATTGTATTCGCGACACGTTTATGTTGCGGTCGATCGTGTTCGGCCATGAAAAGCGCGAACCAGGATGAATGGACAAAGTACGGATGAAACCCGCCATCGCAATCGCCTAAATTGCCCGTATCCGTTATATCTTATTGATATTTATAAAGTATAAATCGACAAGATTACATGATCAAAAAACTTTAAATCGTGCCGATGTATATGAAATTACGCCGCTATTTTTTTTACCCACAAGGGATTCGGCGAATTTTTCGATTATAAAGCTAAATAACCATGGCCTCGAAGCATTCAAACAAGTCACTGACAATACTCCATCTGGACGATGACGCATCCTTTGCCAGAAAAGTTAAACAAAAACTGATTGATCAAGGTTTTGATATCACTATCGATCATGTCAAAATCTGTAAGGAATTTTTTGAACATCTGGATCGTCAGTTTTGGCACGCTGTATTTCTGGATGATCACGTCGCGGATGGTAATGGTTTACGCGTGCTGGAAGTCTTAAAAGAGATGCAACTGCCAGTGCCGGTGGTGATGTTCTCCGATATTCTGGATGAAGTGGCGATCGTCAACTGTCTGCGGCGGGGCGCGGCGGATTACGTGTTAAAAACCAACCTGGAGCGCTTGCCCGAAGTCATGCGGCAGATGATTAGCCAAAACCAGAAGCACAATACGGCTATCGATTTTCAAAAACTTTTCGAGACCTCAGCGGATCTTTTATGCTCCTGTGACCGGCAGGGTCATTTTATCAACCTGAATCCAACCTGGAGCAAAGTCCTTGAGTATCCCCTGGCGTCGTTGAAGGGAAAATCATTTCTGGATTTCATCTACCCGGATGATCGTGAATTGGCGCTGGCCCGCTTTAAGGCGATGTTCGGCGCCGGCAAGCACAGCGGTGAATTTACCGGTTGTTTTGTCACGCAAGGCGGCGATATGCGCTGGTTGCAGTGGTATGCCACCGCGCAAACCGATGCGGTGATCTATGTCATCGCCAGGGATATTACCGAATTAAAACAAGATGAGATCAAACAGTCCCGGGAACAGGAAAGCCTGAAGCAACAAATTGAAGCGTACAAGGCGGAAGTCACCCACAAATCCATTGTGGCCAATCAAATCCACGATTCGGTAATAACCACCGATCTTAAAGGAATAATTACCAGTTGGAATAACGGTTCGGAGCGGGCATTTGGTTATACCGCGGAAGAAGCGGTCGGTCAGCATATCGCGCTGGTGTATCCGGAAAAGGATTACAAATTCGTCCAGCACCAGGCCGCCAATATATTGCTGGAGCAAGGATCGCAGGACCTGGATCTACAAATGCGGCGCAAATCCGGCGAAGTATTTGACGCGCGGCTGTCATTGGCCATTACCCGGGATCACGGCGGGGAAGTCAACGGCATGGTGGGCTATGCGGTGGATCGAGGGCCGGCCATCACGGCGGAATACAAGGCCAGCTCTTACGAGCAGCGTTTCGAATCCATTATCGATTGCAGTCCGGTGGTGGTTTACGCCTGTGACCCGCAAGGCGGGCAGAAACTGAGTTATGTCAGTCCCAATATCGAAATATTGTTCGGTTTTCCCGCGGCACGGTGCGCGGACGAAAACGGCTTTTTGTTGAATCATTGTCACCCGGATGATCGTGAACAATTGGCGAACGCGTTGAGCAAGTTGCCGGATTCAGAATCCTTCACCCATGCATACCGCTTTAAAAAGGCCGATGGCGAATTTTGCTGGATGCACAACGAATTAAGGATAGTGAAGGATGAGGCAGGGAAGGCAACGGAAATCGTTGGCATGCTGATCGACGTGGACAATCTGCATTATGTGCAGCAGCGGTTAGCGCAACTTCGGCAAGCAGTGCAGCAAAAAGACCAACAACTCGCGGAAGCGCAACAGCAATCGCATCAATGGGGGCGGCAATTTCAAAACGCGGAACAGCAATTAAGCCGGCTGGAACAAGAGTTACACGCTGCCATGCAGTCACTGGACGAGTTGCAACGGCAACGGGTTTTGCCTGAAAAAGGCCCGCACGGGGACGCTGACGTGCGCGCCGCGCTGGGCAAAGCCGAATCAGCCATCTCGGCCAAATCGGAATTTTTAGCGTGCATTAGCCATGAGTTGCGCAGCACGCTTAATGCCGTTTTGGGTTTTACCCAGATTATGGCATTGGATGAATCGCTCAATGAAAACAATAAACAATATTTATCCGAAATTTCCGATGCCGGCGCCAGACTTTTGGAAACTGTGGCGCGTTTAGTGGAACTCGTCAATCTGGAAACCGGCAACGCCAAACTGGCGAATGAAACCTTCGATGTCTTGCAAGCGATCGACGAGTGCGTACAACCATTAAATGAAACCGCGCTCCTTAGAAATGTTACGCTGGAGCATTTGCCGCTCAATCCTGAAGAAGGTCTTCAACTCAGTGGCGACAAACAACGATTACAGCAGGTTTTGCTGCACGTAGTGGCCGGTGTGGTAAACCATGCGCCTGACGGAAGTAAAGTGGAAATTGTTCCGGAAAAACACCAGGGCGCGGTGCGGATTGCCATTAAGAACCCGGCATCAGGCCTGAATGATGACCCGTCTCCGGAGACCGGTCCGCAACGTGGCATGTCTACCCGGTTCGGTAACTCCAGGCTGGAGTTATTGATTAGTCAGACGCTGCTCGGGTTGATGGGCGGCGGTTTGCGCTACGAATTTGATCCCGGCAAAGTCATTGTCATCACGCTTGCCGAAACAGTGGAACCCGTTAGCGCTCAACCCGCTGACGACGTGGTTGACAAGGTACTGAACCAGCGGGAAAGCGCCGAAGAAAAAACAATCCTCTATGTTGAAGCCGATCCCGCAAGCATAAGGCTGGTGGAATCCCTGTTAAAACAACGCCCGAATTGCCGGCTGGTCGCAACCCGTAGTCCCGCCCAGTGCGCGGAACTGGCGGCACGCCACCATCCATGCCTGATATTACTCGATATTAATCTGCCCGAAACCGATGCTTATGGGTTGCTGACGCAATGGCGGCAAGATGCTGTGATGCAAGATATTCCCGTTGTGGTAATCGCCACGGATGTCTTGCCAGATGGTATTGACAAGGAAAAGACTGCCGGAGCGGTTGAGTTTCTCGCCAAGCCGATCG
>DATCIR010000299.1:0-6120 GCA_036507695.1 Gammaproteobacteria bacterium | reverse complement strand
CGAATCCGGTCGCACGCAGTGCGCCCGCAGGGTGTGGGCCAGGGATGGCCCACAACAACCTACAGGGACGTACTTGCGGCGTCCCCCGGCAGGAGACACCGGCGCCGCCCGCGGGTGAGTAGTTACCATTAGAGTTAGTGAGTAATCGTCTTTCTTGAGACGCCGAAATAGAGCGCCATAAAAATATTCATTAAAGAATTTACATTAGGTAATTTGCCGCAACACGGATGTGTAAATCATTCCAAGCTAGACTCGCTATATTTTTTTCTGAATGATCCATATCAGTAACAATTACATTGCAGAACAAATATTTTGGAAATCGCCATCTATACTCAAAGAAAACATGATTTGAAACACTGTAAGGAAGCGCATTCGTTCGCACAATATTAGTGCGAAGCGGCATTCACAGGAACACCCAAAGTAACATGTACCGGAGAAACCGATGGCCCCACGATTCATGACTGCAAGCGCACCCGCTGTTTCCAATACCGAGAATCGCAAACACCAAAGATTAGATATCCGGGTCTCAGCAAACGTGGCCTTCAACGATGGCATCCAATATAACGGCAAGACCCGGAATATCAGCTTTTGCGGTGCGTTTATCCAATTCAACCAGGCATCCGTCTTAAAGCGCGGCGCGCGGTGTATGCTTACACTGATGTTTTCGGACGGACCCAAGACCGTGATGTTGAAATTCAAATCGAAAATTACTCACGTAAAACCTGACGGGATTGGTTTAGTATTTAAAGGTATTTTCGCTGAAGATTATGCCGACTTTGTGTACCTGATGTCGAAACATTCCCCTGATCCTGATGCATTGCTCCGCGAACTTAAAGAAAATCCTTGTATAAAGATCCACAGTATTTAATAACCAAGTCTCGTCAGAAAAATCTATAGGCAATCCAACCCTGAAAAAACGTTAACGCAAAGGCGCGAAGCCGCAAAGCATTCAAACTATTACTGAATGCAACCTTAATCCGCTGCCAAACGCGGTGGGCCGCCCTATCCGCAATCCAAAAAACAGTACACTACAGTTCTTTAACAATAATCCGGTTTCCTTTGCGTCATGGCGTCTTTGCGTTGAATACCGGTGTTAAGCTACCCACTGATTCTTCGGAAGACCCAAAAATGTTAGCTAAAAGACTTGAATTGATAGCAGGTTCGATGTTTTAATCAGCCCATCTTGTTTTAGGTGTCCGAAAGGCATTCGCCAGACGGATGAAACGGGAAACCGGTGCGCATAACACAATCCGTTCATGCAATCCCGGTACTGCCCCCGCAACGGTAAACGAGTTGCGGCGGATCATTAAGCCACTGTGTTGTTTTGACGCGGGAAGGCGATCCGCCCGATAGCTGGTATTAGGCTAATAAGCCCGCTGGTATTTGGCTAATAAGCTAATAAGATAGTTAAACCACTCGTGAGTCCGGAGACCGGCCTGAAACCTGTTAGTGGGTATTACGGTGGGTAATGCAATTACGTTGAAGCCATATTCTTCCTGTTCTACTATTGGCGCAACAGTGATTTTCCCCGCCCAAACGTAATGCCCTTGGTTCAAACAATACACGGGTGTGTGTTTGGAGAATAATCGTGAACATCGTTGTATGTATCGCTGTGTATCTGGAAGCGCTTGGCTTGCCGTTTACCGCTTTAGCCGAAGAAAACCTTCAACCCGTCATTCGTGTTTACAACCAGCCCGGCCGCACGCAGCAACTCCGCCTGACTTATCAACCTTAGAAAGCTCTGAACAAGTCACTTTTCGTCACCCCGGCGAAGGCCGGGGTCCAGCTAAATCGATACCTTCCTGGATTCCGGCCCCGGCTTACACCATGCCGGGGCATGCTTTAAAAGACGCCGTAATGACTTAATCAGAGGTTCCCTTAATCAATTACAAGGAGCATGCAAAATGATGGAACTCACCAGACGGCAAACCTGGATAATACTGTTCGTACTAAGCATACTAATGCTGTTGACGCGGTCAAGTCATTCCATATCCCTGGAAATTTTACCCAACGCGTCATGGGCGATATTTTTTATCGGGGGTTTTTACCTGCGCCGTGCAGGCTGGTTTTTGTTTTTCCTGATGCAAGCATTTTTGCTCGATCTCGTTGCGGTGACCTGGGGTGGCGTTAGCAATTTCTGCGTCAGCCCGGCGTACCCTTTTTTGCTGCCTGCTTACGCGGCGTTGTGGTTTTCCGGGCGCTGGTATGCGTCACATTTTATCCTGGCCCGGAATAACATACCGGTATTTATATTCAGCATATTTTCCGGTGCGTTGGTTTGTGAACTTTTTTCCAGCGGCGGGTTTTATTTTGTTTCGGGCCGGTTCGCGGACATCAGTCTCACGGGCTTTGCAGAGCGCTTTATCATTTACTTCCCGTCATCACTTGGGAACCTATTATTCTATGTTGCCATAGCCGGGGCGCTGCATATCGCGGTTGCGGTAACACGGCGCAACACCAGCAATAGCCGGCCAATCGGTGCATAGTCACCATGCCGGATTCCGACGAAAATGCACGCCACCGGTTGCGCATGCAGCGCAAAAAGGCAGCAGATACGGTAACCGAAATGCAGGCAGTCAAGCATGCATTCCAGGCAGGCGTAAAAGCGCAACTAGCGATTTTCATGACCTAACTAACACGCAAGGAGGGTGATAACGATGCCGGCTCCCACACTTATGGTGCAAGGAACCACGTCAGACGCGGGTAAAAGTATGTTAGTTACCGCGTTATGCCGTTGGCTGCTGCGCCAGGGCTTGCAACCGGCGCCATTCAAACCGCAGAACATGGCGCTCAATAGCGCCGTGACCATTGACAATGGTGAAATCGGCCGCGCCCAGGCGGTACAGGCCATGGCGTGCAAGGTGCCGCCGCATACCGATATGAATCCCGTGCTATTGAAACCCAATACGGATACCGGCGCACAGGTAATTATTCATGGAAAAGCATTGGCCAATATGGACGCACGCGGCTATCACGCCTACAAAAAAGTCGCCCGCCAAGCGGTACTGGACTCCTATGCAAGGCTGAGCACGGTTTACGATGCCTTGATTGTCGAAGGCGCCGGCTCGCCGGCGGAAATTAACCTGCGTGATAACGATATCGCCAACATGGGGTTTGCGGAAGCGGTGGATTGCCCGGTGATTTTAATCGCGGATATTGACCGTGGCGGTGTGTTCGCGCATATCGTTGGCACACTGGCGTTGCTTGCGCCCAGCGAGCGGGAACGCATCGCCGGATTCGTGATAAACCGGTTTCGTGGTGATTTATCGCTTTTGCAACCCGGGCTTGATTGGCTGGAACAAAAAACCGGGAAACCGGTTTTAGGCGTCATCCCTTATCTGCCTAACCTGCATCTGCAGGCCGAAGACGCCATTCAAACACACCAGGCGCGGAATGCTTCTCACCCGCTAAAAGTCGTCGTGCCAGTACTGCCACGCATCAGCAACCACACCGACTTTGATGTATTGTGCCTGCATCCACAAGTAGAGCTGACTTATATACCTGCCGGCGCCGCCATTCCAGGCGCCGATCTGGTTATCCTGCCGGGCAGCAAATCCGTCCGGAACGACTTGCAGTGGCTGCATGATAACCATTGGCCGTCTTATTTGCAGCGCCATATGCGTTATGGCGGCAAAATTATCGGCATATGCGGTGGTTTCCAAATGCTGGGGCAACAGATTCACGATCCGCGAGGCATTGAAGATGCCGCCGGGAGCAGTGATGGCCTGGGACTGTTTGAGATGCAAACCACGTTGCAAGGGGAGAAACAATTGCGCAATGTCAGCGGCACATTGCTCATCGATAATGTGCCTGTGGCGGGTTATGAGATACACGCCGGCACGACCACGGGACCGGCTTTGCATAAGCCGGCTATATACCTGCAACACAAACACGATGGCGCTATTTCCGCGGATAACCAAATCATGGGTACCTACGTGCACGGCCTGTTCGATTCACCGCAAGCACGTACCAGCTTATTACGTTGGGCGGGGTTATCCGCGGTGGAAACCCTAGACTATCAACAGCTCCTCGAAAGCAACATTGAAAAACTTGCCGATACGGTGGATCAGTATGTGGATACCGCCCGGGTATTGGAATTATTGAAATTACCTAATCATGCTCGGCGAGACCTGTCATGCGAACGTTAATTCTTGCTTGCGGTGAATCGAACAGGCCGTCTCCATCAGTAACCGGCCGCGATATGTGACCGGGTGATTTTGGCACTTGAATATTATCATCAGTTCACCGCGGCAACGGTGTAGTGTTTTTGCCCGGAATTACGCACAGCGTCATTCATTGCGTCATGCGCAGGATGACAGGTTACGCGAGATCCATTTTGGAGAATGGGAAGGATGCGCCACGAAATCGCTTCCGGCGATTTTGCCTGTCCATCCGCTCGCCACTTTGCACCCGGGTTTCCTCCGGACGATTCCTCACGCAATCGCCCTTGCCGTCGGCTAGTAGTTTTAATCCACTTTGGTATACTCCGTACAACCCCAGCTTATATACTTACATCAATGAAGATGGAGTCACCGCCGTTGCTTCCCAAGATCATGGATATGTTGCTCGATGCCGTCTGTGCGGTTGATGACAAGGGCCATTTTGTTTTTGTCAGTGCCGCTTGCGAGCGTATTTTCGGTTACTCGCAGGACGAACTGATCGGCCGGAACATGATCGACTTCGTGTTTCCGGATGACCGGAAACGGACTCTGCAAGCGGCTGCGGACATCATGAGCGGCAAACCTCAGCCGCATTTCGAGAACCGTTACGTACGCAAGGATGGCCGCATTGTGCATATCATGTGGTCGGCCTGCTGGTCCGAATCCGACCGTCTCCGTCTGGCAGTCGCCCGCGATATCACGGAGCGCAAGCGTGTTGAGTACACGCAGAGTGCGCTTTACCAGATTTCCGAGGCGGCGCATACGGCCGAGGGGCTGTTTGGGCTGTACCAGCGCATCCATCACATTATCGACAAGCTGTTACCCGCGGAGAGCTTCTACGTTGCGCTGTACGACAAGGCCTACGATATACTGTCCTTTCCCTACTTTTTCGATAAGCACGCGCTACAACCCGAACCACAGCCACTGGTGCCCGGCACCCCTATAGCCGAGATCATTCAGTCGGGGCACGCCCTGTTACTTAATTCCGCGGGTAACGAGGTCGCTGGCAATACGGCATCGGCGATTCGCCACGATGCCTTCGACTGGCTGGGCGTACCGCTGATCGAGGAAAAAAGTGTCATGGGCGCCTTGGTGATTCAAACATACTCTGGCAAACGAGGTTATACCGACGATGACAAACAGCTTCTGCATTTCGTCTCTACCCAGATCACCGCCGCCATCAGGCGCAAGCAGGCAGAAACCGAACTGCATCACAGGGCACACCATGATGCGCTAACCGATCTTCCCAACCGGGTTCTTTTCAATGACCGTTTTGACGTTGCGCTAGCCCGGGCACGCCGCGGTGGCGAACACCTGGCGCTGCTTTATCTGGACCTGGATCATTTCAAGGACGTTAACGATACCTTCGGCCACGAAGCGGGTGATCAACTGCTACGCGAGGTGGCGCACCGCCTTACGCAATCCGTGCGTGAATCAGACACCGTCGGGCGCATCGGCGGCGATGAGTTCACCGTACTGTTAACCGATATCCAGGGGCCGGAGTACACCTCGATCATCATCGACAGGATTACCTCCGCCATCACTGCACCTTTCGAACTGGATGGACAAACGCTGACGATCTCCGCCAGTATCGGCGCCGCCGTTTATCCGCAGCAGGGTGAGGATAAAGAACAGCTATTTCGCCAGGCCGATGCCAACATGTACGCGGTAAAACAATGCGAGGGTTAAGCACTAAAAAAGTGGAAGTTAACCCTGCCGTCACTGTTTTCCGCGCCTTCGGCGCTGGTGTCAGGGTCCGGGCGGAGGTACATGGTGAAATTGAATCCACAGATCACTAATCGAGACAAGCCCTTGGTCTTTTAACCTAGAATCCGCAGTTGGACGCGGTGGAGTGTGCGATTTTCGAAGTGCAGGGCAAGGCGCTGCGCTCTATGGAAGGGAATGCGGAATGGTCGTTCCATTCCAAGGAGTTGCAACGCCGCCATGCGCTCTGAAAATC
>DATCIR010000298.1:0-2127 GCA_036507695.1 Gammaproteobacteria bacterium | reverse complement strand
CGCATGGCCGCGTTGCTCGTCGTTGCCATAGTCCCCGCTATGACGCCTCCTCGCGCCTTGCCCTGCGAAAAAATCCCTCCGCTTTATTTTGTTCCCCTATTTCTGGTTCGCGACACTAGTCCAACGACAGTAATTCATGATTTTGATTAACAGTGCTTAAGCATGTTTTTTCGAGGCTCATGATGCATGTTGTCCGTGGGACTGTTTTCAATGCCGGCCTGTAGTGTGCTGGCTATAAAGCAGGGGTTCGGGACCTGCCTGCACAGTACAAAACGCCCGTACGGGAGTGGCCACGATAGTATAATTATTAACCGATTGTTTATCGACACCCAAAGGCTCACCAGGGAAACGCACTGGACCTTGTTGAATCTATGTCCAATAATAATAAAAATTAAAGAAATTCAAAGAACTTCAGATGTAATAAGCTAACCTATGAATTTAACGACAACACGTGTTCTTACGCTGGTTATGCCGTGGCGGGTCATGCTGTGGTTCGTTATCGCGGTCGCGCCATCGGTTGCCGGTGAAAAACCAATCATCGGCCGGGTCGAGAACATTGTGATAACCGATCATGCCCTGGTTTTAGCCGCCAAGATCGATACCGGGGCAACGCATTCGTCACTGCATGCGCCGGATGTGACACTGATTGATAAAAATGGCGAGTCATGGGTCACGTTTACCGTGACCGGGCGGGATGGGCGGACATTACCCATCACGGAGCGCGTGCTGCGAATGGCGAAAATAAAACGCAAGGGTGATCAGGCGGAGGAACGTCCGGTTATCCAATTAACGCTTTGTTTAGGTAATGTCATGAAAGAGGTTGATGTTAACCTGGTTGATCGTAAAAATTTTGATTATCCGCTGCTCGTGGGGCGGAGCTTTTTAAGAGATAGCTTTATCGTGGATGTCAGCCGAAAGTTCACCATAACGCCGTATTGTAAAGAATCAATCGAGCGGGGTGCTGCTATTACTTCACAATAAAATTATCATAATAACGATTCCGCAATGCATACCAATCAGGCTGCTCTTAGGCCGATAGTAAAAGAAAACAATCCGGGATAACGCGCTTGGCGAAACCAGAAAAAATCATGATAGGGTGGCGGGAATGGGTGGCGTTACCCGAATTCGCAATCCCGCATCTCAAAGCCAAAGTGGATTCCGGCGCACGCACCTCAGCCTTGCACGCTTATTACATCAAACCCTATAAGAGAAAAGGCGAACTGCGCATCAAATTTGGGCTGCACCCGTACCAGAACAGTACCCGGATTGCCGCTGACTGTGATGCGCGGGTGGTCGACTACCGCACCGTGATGGATTCCGGCGGACATCGGGAAAAGCGTTATGTGATTTCCACCCCGCTGGAAATAGGCGGCCAAGTCTGGCAAATCGAGGTGACATTGACAAACCGTGAAACGATGAAGTTTCGCATGTTGTTGGGAAGAACCGCCATGGATAAACGGGTTATCGTTGATCCGGGACGTTCGTATTTGTTGGGTAAGCTGCCAAAATCGGCGCGAAAATTATAAACCAAAAACGTTAGTAGTAACTTATGAGGCCAGCAATGAATATCGCAATATTGTCCATGAATTCGAAACTCTACTCAACGCACCGGCTGATGGAAGCGGCAAAACAGCGTGGCCATACGGTGGCCGTGTACAACACCTTGAAATGTTATATGGATATTGCCACGATGCGGCCGGGTATCAGTTACAAGGGGGAACGTCTTGCCGGTGTTGACGCCGTGATACCGCGTATCGGCGCTTCCATCACCTCCTATGGCCTGGCGGTATTGCGGCAACTGGAAATGATGGGCGTTTATCCTTTGAATGAGTCGGTGGCCATCGGCCGCTCAAGGGATAAGCTAAGGGCCGCGCAATTACTAAGCCGCAAAGGTATCGGTTTGCCGATTACCGCCATTGCGCATGATTTTGAAAATACCCAGCACATTATCGATCTGGTGGGCGGAGCGCCGCTGGTTATCAAACTGCTGGCAGGCACCCAGGGCCGGGGCGTGGTGCTGGCCGAAACCAACAAAGCGGCGGAAAGTGTTATTGACGCGTTCCGGGAACTGCATGCGGATTTTATGGTGCAGGAATACATAAAAGAGGCGGGCGGCGCCGATATCCG
>DATCIR010000297.1:0-4673 GCA_036507695.1 Gammaproteobacteria bacterium | reverse complement strand
ACACATTATTATCAACAACCAGATCGGGTTTACCACCAGCAATCCGCTGGATGCCCGCTCCACGGTTTATTGCACGGAAGTGGCGCGCATGGTGCAGGCGCCGATTTTTCACGTCAACGGTGATGATCCCGAAGCGGTGCTGTTTGTCACGCAACTGGCATTGGACTACCGCATGAAATTCCACAACGACGTGGTCATCGACCTGGTGTGCTACCGGCGTCACGGACATTCCGAGGCGGATGAACCGTCCGCGACGCAGCCGGTGATGTACGCGAAAATCAAAAAGCATGCGCCGGTCAGCGACCGCTATCTGGAATCGATGTGCGACGCGGGTATATGTCCGATCGATGAAACACGCAATATCGCCAAGCAATACCAGGAGACATTGGATGCCGGAGAATATGTGGCGCCGAATATCGTTGAGGATGCATTTGATAAACCTTATTGGGTGGATTGGTCGCCCCATCTGGATGCGCGCCTGGCCGAAAATGCTGACACCACCTTATCCCGCGAGGTGGTCGCGCAAATCGTGCAGAAGCTTTGCTACGTTCCTGACAGCATTTCCGTGCATAGCCAGGTCGCACGCATCCTGGAAAACCGTTTGCGTATGTCGGTCGGTGAAGAGCCCTTGGACTGGGGCTTTGCGGAAACCGTGGCGTATGCTGGATTATTGCTGGCGGGACACCCGGTTCGCATGAGTGGTCAGGATTGCGGGCGTGGAACTTTTTTCCATCGTCACGCGATTGTGCATGATCAAATCGATGGTCATTATTATACGCCGCTGCAAAACCTGTCATCGGATCAGGAAGAATTCACAATCTATGATTCGTTGCTATCGGAAGAAGCGGTGCTCGGATTCGAATATGGTTTCAGTACCGCGGCGCCTTACTCCCTGGTTATCTGGGAAGCGCAGTTTGGTGATTTCGCCAATGGCGCGCAAGTGGTGGTTGACCAGTTTATCTGTTCCGGTGAAGCGAAGTGGGGGCGGTTAAGCGGCCTGGTAATGTTTTTGCCGCATGGATTTGATGGTCAAGGTCCGGAACATTCATCGGCGCGGCTGGAGCGATACCTGCAATTGTGCGCGGAAAATAATATGCAAATTTCCGTGCCGACCTTGCCGTCACAGATGTTTCATCTGTTGCGCCGCCAGGTATTGCGCAAGTTGCGCAAACCATTGGTCGTTATGTCGCCGAAAAGCCTGTTGCGGCATAAGTTATCGGTTTCCACGCTCGAAGACATTTGCGACAAGCGCTTTATGCCGGTGATTGGCGAAACCGGTGACATAGCGCCCGGCAACGTAAACCGGATTCTGCTATGCTGTGGCAAAGTTTACTTTGACCTGCTGGACGCGCGGCAGGAGCGGGGGCTGAATAATATCGTGATTATCCGCGTTGAGGAGTTGTATCCGTTTCCGGCGCAGTTGCTTGCCGCGCAACTTGCCCGTTATCCGCATGCCGCTGAGCTGGTATGGTGCCAGGAAGAACCGCTCAATCAAGGCGCCTGGCGGTTTGTGCAGCCCTACCTGGCCGGCCTGGCAACCGCGAAACAAACCCTCAGTGTGGCAAGCCGGCCTGCCTCGGCGTCACCGGCGGTGGGTTATTATCAGAAACATATTGAACAATTGCAAACACTGGTGAACGAAGCCATGGGGCAAAGCCAGCTGCAACATGACGTTGG
The DNA here is from genome assembly GCA_036507695.1 of Gammaproteobacteria bacterium. Taxonomy (GTDB): domain Bacteria; phylum Pseudomonadota; class Gammaproteobacteria; order SZUA-152; family SZUA-152; genus JAKEGK01. Next base: position 2,996 of record DATCIR010000297.1, on the reverse strand, counting down.
CGATGTCGGCTATAGGGAGATCCAATAATGCTAATCGAAATCAAAGTTCCCGCGCTGGCGGAGTCAGTGACAGAAGCGACCCTGGTAACCTGGAACAAGAAGCCAGGTGAATACGTGCGGCGCAATGAAAATCTGGTGGACATGGAAACCGATAAGGTGATGCTGGAAATTGTCGCGCCCAAAGATGGGGTGTTGAAAGAAATCGTCAAGGCCGACGGTGCAACAGTCGGCAGCAATGATGTGATCGCGGTAATTGATACCGATACCGCCCAGGCTATATCAGTAGCCGGCGCCGCAGAGCCCGCGCCCTTGGCTGCCGTCAAGGATATCCGGGGAGCATCGGTCAAGACCAGGCAACCCGCCGCCATGGCGGCCCAGATCAGAACCCAACCCGCAAGCAATGTGAATTTGAGCCCCGCGGTGCGCAAACTGGTGGCGGATAACAGTCTGGATCCTCAGCTGATCAAGGGCAGCGGCCGGGATGGACGCATCGTTAAAGGGGATGTACTGGAATACCTCGAACACATACAGACGGTGCCCGCTGAAAATCATCCTGAAGCCGCCCCAACCACTGCGCCCGCGCGGGCCGCGCCGGAGCAGTTGCCACGCAGGCCGGAAGAAGAGCGTCTTGAAAAACGCGTGCCCATGACCCGCTTGCGCCAGCGCATCGCGGAACGGTTGAAAGAGGCGCAAAACACCGCGGCGATACTCACCACGTTTAATGAAATCAACATGAAGCCGGTAATGGACCTGCGCGAAAGATATAAAGACAAATTTCTGGAGCGCCATAACGTAAAACTGGGATTCATGTCGTTTTTCACCAAGGCGGTTGTGGAAGCCTTGAAACAATTTCCGATTGTCAATGCGACCGCGGATGGCAACGATATTGTATACCACGGTTATTATGATATCGGGATTGCGGTAGGCACGCCACGCGGCCTGGTGGTGCCGATACTGCGTAACGTGGATAGCATGAGTTTCGCGGATGTGGAAATCGCCATACAGGATTATGGAACGCGCGCCAGGGAGGGAAGGTTGTCGCTGGAAGAGTTGACGGGCGGCACCTTCAGCATTTCCAATGGCGGCGTGTATGGCTCCATGTTGTCAACTCCCATATTGAATCCGCCGCAGAGCGCGATCCTGGGCATGCACAATATCGTCGAGCGTCCGGTCGTTGAAAATGGCGAAATCGTCATAAGACCCATGATGTATGCCGCGCTGTCTTATGATCATCGCATTATCGATGGCCACGACGCAGTGTTGTTTCTGGTGGCGGTCAAGTACTTGATCGAGGATCCAACGCGCATTTTGCTGGATATCTAACGTAAAAGCGCTACTGGCTTAACGTGCGGTTAACTTTCGGGTAGGAAGAAATCATGGCTGATTATGATGTTATCGTCATTGGCGCGGGGCCCGGCGGCTATGTGGCCGCCATCCGCTGCGCGCAATTGGGATTAAAAACCGCGTGTATTGACCGCTGGGTTGATGAAGACGGCAAACCCCGGTTAGGTGGCGTGTGCCTGAATGTCGGTTGTATTCCTTCCAAAGCCCTGCTGGATTCATCGCATCATTTCTATTCGCTGACGCACCAGCTTCCCGATCATGGTATCAGCGTGGAAAATCCCACGATTGATATTTCGGTCATGATGCAGCGCAAGCGCTCCATAGTTAACAAATTAACAACCGGCGTTGCCACCCTATTTATAAAAAATAAAGTTGAGTGGATCAAAGGCAGCGCGAAACTGTTGTCCAATAACACAGTTGAAGTGACGCCGCTGGACAAAACCAGTGAAGCGATGCAACTGGTCGCCAACCATATTGTTATCGCGACCGGCTCCAAACCGGTAAAGCTGAAAATCGCGCCGCACGATCGCGAATTGATCGTGGATTCCACGGACGCCTTGGCCTTTAGTGAAGTTCCCAAACGCCTGGGAGTAATCGGCGCCGGTGTGGTTGGAGTGGAGTTGGGTAGCGTCTGGAGCCGTCTGGGCAGCAAGGTCACGGTACTCAACCGTAATGAAAAATTCCTCCGCAGTGCTGATCAGGAAATTGCCCGGAGTGTTCACAAGGAGCTGCAAGCTCAAGGCTTGGCGTTTCATCTTGGTATGACCATAAAAGAAGTAAAGAAAAATGCCAAGAGCGTCACCGTTGTCTACGACGATCAAACCGGCCGGCATAGCGAGGAATTCGACAAACTGCTGGTGGCAACCGGGCGTAAACCGAATTCCAGACAACTATGTCAGCATGAAATCGGTTTAAAGATGAATCAGCGCGGATTTATCGAGGTGGATGATCTGTGCCGTACCAGTTTGCAGGGTGTTTACGCCATTGGCGATGTGGTGCGCGGACCCATGCTGGCGCACAAAGCTTCGGAAGAAGGCGTTGCCGTTGCGGAGATGATCGCGGGCTACACGGCCCACGTGGATTTTAATAAAGTGCCTTGGGTGATTTACACCCGGCCGGAAGTCGCCTGGGTCGGGAAAACCACCGAACAACTTAACGAAACCGGAATTGCGCACAACGCGGGTATTTTTCCCCTGTTCGCCAACGGGCGGGCCCTGGCCATGAATGAAAAGACGGGCATGGTTAAGGTGTTGAGCGACGCCAGGACCGATGAAATCCTGGGTGTGCATATCTTCGCGCCGAATGCGTCGGAACTGATTGGCGAAGCGGTTGTGGCGATGGAATTTTCCGCATCGGCCGAAGATCTGGCGCGCACCGTACACGCGCATCCAACCCTGTCCGAAGCGTTGCACGAAGCCGCCTTGGCCTGTCAGAAACGCGCCATAAATATCTAACGCGGTAGAAAAAATATCGACGAAGCGTCAGCAAGGTTTATTTTTGGAGTACTCGTCTTTAGTTATACTAAAATGTAACTACTCACCCGTGGGCGGCGCCGGTGTCTCCTGCCGGGGGACGCCACAAGTACGTCCCTGTAGGTTGTTGTGGGCCATCCCTGGCCCACACCCTGCGGGCGCACTGCGTGCGACCGGATT
>DATCIR010000296.1:0-15847 GCA_036507695.1 Gammaproteobacteria bacterium | reverse complement strand
AGACCATTCGAGACAACCTCGGCACACGGTTTTATTTTCCCGCCGGCACGCGCGCCATTATTCTTACCGATAACTACAATCCGGTTGATTTTTATGATTTCTGGCTAAGAGAACTGATTCGTAAAATGATCCTGGATACCATCGATTGGGATTTACTCGCTGGATGATTTATGCAATGCAGTATTTATTGCCGCCGGTTTCTGCTGTTTGGGGTGCTAACAAGCCTGCCTGTGCAAGCGGATTTTAACCAGGCGACGACGGCCTATTTACTCGGTGATTTTGAAAAAGCACGCTACGAGGCATTGGTTGACGCCACTGACGGCAAGCCGCAAGCGCAAATGTTACTGGGTCAGTTGTACTTTAATGGCGAAGGTGTGGAAAAAGACCTCACCGTGGCCCTGTACTGGTATGAGAAAGCCGCCTCCCAGGGACTTGTGGATGCCCAATATCGTGTTGGGACTCTTTATTTTGACGGCAAATCCAATATTCCCAAAGACTACGACAAGGCTTATAAATGGCTGCAGTTGGCATTAGAAAATGGCCGTAGTGATGCAAAACCAATGCTCGACAGTCTGTATAAATTGGAAACGGGCAACGTGGTTAATTTGCAGGAATCACCCGAAGTGCCGCAACTAAAACAGAAGCAACAACAACAAAAGCAACAACAAAAGCAACAACAAAAGCAACAACAAGTACCTCAAAAATTATCACCGCAACCGGGACGGAATCATTTACAGGCGCCTAAAACTTCCACTCAAATCCAAAACACCAAGCCGACAAGCGCGCTGCAAGAGCCGTCATGCGGCAACATTGAAACTAAAGACACCGAAAGAACCCGGGAGGATGTCAGCCGCGTGTTCCGTCAGTACCGGAACACGATTCATTCTGCTTATAATCTTGCGCTGCTAAAAAACAAGAATCTCAGCGGCAGGGTCGAATACGAAGTGGAAATTGATCCCGCCGGCCGTGTTTCCAGTATCGAGAAGCGTCCCATCAGTACCCTGGATGCGCCGGAATTTGAAGCCAGGTTGGTCCAGGCCATCAAGCAAATAAATTTTTGCGCTAAAGGTACTAAACCGTTCAAGGTTGCTTACCCTATTGAGTTTATTCCGCCCGCCAATGATGAAACGGAGGATACTGATCCCGCCGGTAATAACCAGCGCAGCTACCTTGATGTGCATAATGTATTTGTTCAACACAAATCCAGCGTGAATGATTTGTATTTGCGCGTTTATGAGCAGGACAAGAAAATCAGGGGCCGCGTAATGTTTGAACTTACCATTCAAGCGGATGGTTCAGCCAGTTCCGTAACTATACAGTCCAGTGAATTAGAGTCTCCGGCGTTGGAGGAGGAGTTGATCGATTATGTGAAAACCATGAATTTCGGTAAAAAAAATTCCGCGCCTTATGAAGTGAATTACCCGCTGGATTTTCTGCCATGATATTTGCATCAGCCAGTTTAATTTCGCCGCTTGATTCAATGCCAACGGGTGCGTATTAGCTAAGCCGTCTTTACCCGAATGATAATCGCCAAAGAAAATGGGCGCTAAAACAATTACCTTAGCGACTATAGTTACGAAAATATGTCGCATTTCTATCATGCCGGCCGACTAAAATAGTGAATATAAAATTTTTAAGAACTGCGGCGGTTTTCCGATAACTAATGCACTTGCAGCGTGTCTAATCGCGAAACTCGATTCGCAGAAATCTGGCAGTAATGGAATCTAACCGAATGACCAATAGAAAAATCTCTCCTCGTAGACCGGTAGTGCTGGTAATTCTGGATGGGTTTGGTATCAACCCCAGCCCGGAGCACAATGGCGTGGCACAAGCCGATACCCCCCGCCTGGATGCGTTCTTTGCGCAATATCCTTCAACCTCACTCAAAGCTTCGGGTCATGCGGTTGGCTTGCCGCATGGGCAAATGGGCAATTCCGAGGTGGGTCACTTGACCCTGGGATGCGGCCAGGTGATCCGCCAGGACCTGGTGACGATTGATGATAGCGTGGAAAATGGCAGTTTTTATGAAAACCCGGTGTTGCTGGAAACGCTTATCAAGGCAGGAAGCCATGGAAAACCCGTGCATTTGATTGGCCTGGTGTCCGATGGGGGAGTGCATAGTCATATCAACCATTTGCTAGCACTTATTAAATTATGCCAGCGGCAGGGCGTCAAACCGCTGGTTCATATGATCACGGACGGCCGTGATACACCGCCAAAATCCGCCAAGTTATATGTGGCGGAACTTGAGGCGGCGTTGGAAAGCGCGGGAGGCCGGGTTGTCTCTGTCATGGGACGTTATTACGCCATGGATCGTGACCATCGTTGGGACCGCACCGAGAAAGCCTGGCGCACCATAGCGCTTGGACAAGGCCAGCTGACGGCGCAATCCGTGGCACAGGCAATTGATATTGCCTATCAGAATGGTAATTCGGATGAATTTATACTGCCGACGGTTTTAAGTAACGACTGCCATATCGATCGCGATGATGCGGTGATATTTTACAATTTCCGCAAAGACCGGGCACGGCAGCTGACCGCCGCGATTAGCAGTGACGACTTTACTGGCTTTACCAGAGATCAATATATTCCCGTACCGGTAACCTGTATGACGGAATACGATGAACATTTCCATTTACCCTACGCCTTTTGCCAGGACCGGCCCAGGGTAACCCTTGGGGAAATCATCAGCAAACAGGGGCTGAGCCAGTTTCACTGCGCGGAAACAGAAAAATATGCCCACGTCACGTATTTCTTTAATGGCCGGGTCGGCGAAGCGTACCCAAATGAAGACCGGGTGATAGTGCCGTCGCCTAAGGTCGCCACTTATGATGAAGCGCCTGCGATGAGCGCCCATGAAGTCAGCGATGCCGTTATCCGGGCGATTGAAGCTGAAAAGTATGCTTTTATTGTCGTTAACTATGCCAATGGGGACATGGTCGGACATACGGGAATACCGGCTGCCATCATTCAGGCTATCGAAGCGTTGGACTACGAAGTCGGACGGCTGCTGGATTGCGCCATTCAACATGAGTATTCAGTGATTGTTACGGCGGATCATGGCAACTGTGAAGAGATGGTCGATGCGGCGACCGGGGCCCCGCATACCCAGCACACCACTTTTCCTGTGCCCTGCCTGATCGTGGACAAGCAGCAATGGCAATTGGCTAACGGCGCCGGCCTTAGCAGTATTGCGCCTACGGTGTTGCAACTCATGGGTATTGACCAGCCCGATTCCATGCCCTCCCAATCGTTGTTGATCGCACAGGTCGCAAAAGCCAGTTGAACACGGTTGTGATTGACAATTGTGATTGGCACTAGCCATGTTCCCGCCGAGCATAGCCGATAGGATGCGGGCTCCTCGGTTGAGAGTGAATAGCAAGTTCATCGTTATTCCAAGTTCTTCGTTATTCCAAGTTCTTCGTTATTCATAGTTAATTGCACTGCTGCCGGCTCGCTGGCGAATCGTGAGTGAGTATTACCTTCCTCCTTGTTTTAACAACCATTTGATGCGCAAAGCCGATTAATTCCCAACCGTGACTGAGCAGAATACTGTCAACCTGCGATCTGACACTGCGTTTATTACCCATAAGCCGTGTTTAAATCGATCATTACGCCTGCTCACCGGCTCTGCATCGCGGTCCTGGACAAATGGTATAATTACGTCCAAAATCAATAGCTTGAGATTTTCTTGAGGTGTTGGACACAGTTGCCATTGGCGGGGATTCGTGACGTCTAGGGGTTTAGATCAATTCCTAACAAGTATTGAGCGCAGAGCGTATCGCATGGCATTTATTGCCAGCGGTAACCGGGAAGATGCGCTGGATATCGTGCAAGACAGCATGATGAAGCTTGCCCAACATTATGCGGATCGTTCCGTTGAAGAATGGGCGCCGTTGTTCCACAAAATCCTGCAGAGCACGATCCGCGACTGGTATCGGCGCCAAAAAGTCCGCAACCAATGGCGGACGTGGCTGGAATTTACCAAGGTTGGAACACAACAGCGGGCGCAAAAAGACAGCGCTGACAACCTAGGCAGTGACGCTCAGGGTAACACCATTGACTTGTTCGAAGATGCTCACGCTGATGGACCGGTCATGAAACTGGTCAACGAACGGACCATTGAAGCGTTAGAAGCAGCACTGCATCAATTGCCGCTGCGGCAACAACAAGCGTTTTTGTTGCGGGTGCTGGAAGGACTGAATGTTGAAGAAACGGCGCAGGCCATGGGATGCACGGCTGGCAGTGTGAAAACCCATTTTTCCAGGGCTATCCATGCGTTGCGGCAAAAATTAGAGGACCACCGGCTATGACAGGCGAAAGCAACTCAGGTAACACTACAGGCAACAACACAAGTATCAACAGGCAGAATTCGCTTGATGATCAGGTGTTGTTGGCCGCAGCCAGATCGACCCTGGAAGACAGCCTGGAGCAGATTGATGCGGACACATTGTCCAGCCTCGCGGCGCTTCGGCGTCATGCGGTGGATGCGGCTTCAAGCAAGCTACCTGTCCTGGGATACACCCGATGGTATTTGCCGGTGGGCGCTTTGGCCACCGCGATGTCGGTGGGTGTGCTTGTGTTTACGCCCTGGACTGAGCAGCCCACGCAAAGCGACGCACCCGTGACGGCACTGGAAGACCTGAATTTATTGACCACCTCCGATGAGATCGAACTTTTCAAGGAGCTGGAATTTTATCAGTGGTTAGCCGTCAATGAACAAACTGCCAGTTAAACCGGTGTTGTCACTACTGCAAATGCCACTGCCGCCGGTTGCGGTCATTATTATGTTGCTGAGTATTGCGTTCAACACGTATGCCGCAACGGATGACAACAATCCCAGCATGGAATTGCTGGAGTTTCTTGGGGAATGGCATACCAAAGACGGCGAGTGGGTGGATCCCATGCGATTTCTTGAGGTAAGCGAAGAGGACCTAAACCAGGATCCGCTCGCTAAAGTAAAAGTCAATGTTAATGAGGTATCAGACGATGATTAACCGGTTCATTACTTTAGTGTTGCTGGGTGTGCTATCAGGCGCAGGCTGGGCCGGGACACTCCAAAATAAAATTGCCTGGAATGACCTGGGCAGCGAGGAACAAACGCTTCTGCAGCCATATGCGGAAAAGTGGGATAGCCTGCCACCCGGTCAGCAGTGGCGCCTGATGAAAGGCGCCTCACGCTGGCAAGAACTCACACCGGAGCAAAAGCAGTTATTAAGGCAGCGATTTAAAGCCTGGCAAGATCTCGACGCCGAACAACGTGTACTGCTGCGCCAGCGATTCGAACGTTTTCAGAACTTAACCCCGGAAGAACAGCACCTGGTCCGGGATCGTTACCAATGGTTTAAAAATCTGCCCGAGGACCGGCGCCAGCAACTTCGGCAGCAATGGAAGGATATGACGCCGCAAGAACGTCAGGCCGTCAATCAACAAATGAAACGGATGCAAAAATTGAAAGTTCCCCCGGGAAAAGCGCTTGGAAAGGGTAAAAACAACTAATTGCCCGGAAAAAATCGGCAGACGGGAGAGTGAGTAGTTTATAAGCTTATTATCGTTACGATAGCTGGCGTTATCTTTGTTCGAGGCATTGCACTCCGCGCAGCGTAAGGGTTACCTTATGATGCATGCCGCGCATTTATAAAAAATATAAAATTTCAGCAAGTGTCTGGTTTTTAATGAGCTTATTCTGTGCGCTAATTCCAGCCCAAGGGGTGTACGCCGACGATCTCGATATAACAGCGCCATATATTCCCAGTCTGTTAAATCTAGAGTACGGCATCGACTCCGACAAAGGACGCGACGTGTTGTTGTTTGCGAGCCTGATGGTTACGGCGGAAGATCGAGTGTCCCTGACTTATGGTAGACGCGACGAAACGGTGAGTGGCACGCTGGAAGCACTGAATACCCAAACCTACGGAGCCGGTTATGCCTTTCATTCAGCCAAAAAATTCCGCATCGGAGTTGACTTTGAACACTGGGGTGAGGAAAACAAAATAACAACGGATACATTGAGTGTTTTTCTGGCGCTGGATTTCCGCGATTTAACCTTCACCGTATCACCGCAATACCGGCGAATAGACGTTTTTGTGCAAGCGGATTGTGAAAGCCAACTGGATAACACCGCCATCGCACTGGACGCGAAATATTTTCCCAATAAAAAATTTGCGTTAAGCGCGGGTTATGTGACATTGGATTACAGCAAGGATCGCGAGGCCTTGCTGGCGTGCGCGGAATCTCAAGACATTCCGTTATTGGTAGGCCGCTTAAAAAGCGTTGCGGATGATAAGCAGATACTGCTGGGCATGAATTATTTCCGGAATACAGAATCATTCGGATTGGATTGGGCGCGTGTCGAGTCTGCCATCGATGGGGACATATCCAATATTTGGACAGTATATATAGCGACCAACCGGGTTGATGACTGGACTATCGGTTTAACTGCCGGTACCCAGGAGAACTATGATGATACAACGACGGATTTCGTCAAGGTAATGCTGACCTATTACTGGTGAGAACACTGGTGTGAAACAAGCGCTACTCAAATCATAAAATCCCTCCATAATTATTCTTCTATCAATATTAACGTCAACCGCGCAACCAGCCCTGCGCTTAATCCGCAATAACAACAGAAACTGACAACGCATAATAGCACTGACTTTACGGGGTTTATTGCGGAAATCGACCGGCGTCTGGCAAACGGCAGCGCCATGAAATGCACTGTTGCCCACGGTTACTATGATGATGTTAGGTACTTGACCGCGGAGACGATACAGGCAACGCTGAGGCAGTACGCTGGCATTGGATGAACAACTCGCGGGTAACGCTTTTGGCGTTACCCGTTTCGTTTGCGGTGGTCAAAAACGAATGGTATGTAAAGTGATGACGTTTGAGCTGTTACTTTTTCCACTCGATTTTTGCCATCATATCGTAATAGGCGCGGGCGCCTTTATCCATGAAATAGTAATTCTGGACACCGGCCTTTTCCAGGGCGTATTGCAGCCACTGCACCTGGCTGCCGACCTCGTCATAGACAAACAAGGTTTTGTTTTCCTTTTTGGCTTTGACGATAAAACGTTCGAGTTTTTCCCGGTCGTCCAACGCGGCCCAACGTTCGATTCCTGGATAAAAACCCACACCGGCACGTTGAAACTTGTCGCGCACATCGATAACGACCCGGTTGTTTGATTCCATGATATAAGAGCTAAAAGTATCGGGATCCAGCAACTTGGATTTGAAGTGATTTGATGCTATAAGCCTGTCAGGGCTGACCGGGCTGGTGCCTAGTAGCACCGCTTCTTTGGGGTATTTCCTGGTCCAATCGAATATGCCCGCGTCATACGCAGAGACGTTATCAATATTGGCCTCGATGCAACGTTTGGCTGCGATATAGGATTTCATGCAGCGATGGCCGTTACAATAGAAGACCAGAGTTTTATCGGTTTTTTGCCGCAGTTCCCGGATGCTTTCTTCAAAGGTATCGTTCGCCAAGGGTATATTCAAAGCGTCTTTGATGCGAAGCGTTTCAAATTCGTAATTGGAGCGAGTGTCGACAATAACAACATTACCACTGATTTTGTTATTGTATAAGTCCGCAAGCTCCATGTAGGGAACATCAGGATATTTATCCCTGCCGGGAAATCCTTCCTCCGCTGACCACACGGTATGGCTTAACATGACTAAGTTCGCGGACAGGAACAGCTGAAAAAAGCGATACATCATTACCTCTCCCTTTCTGTAAAGTAGTGACTGCCAATAGGTGTCCACTTTCTAGTATACCTGGAAGTGCTTAGTGCTTAGTTAGTAGTATTGACTGAAACTTGGCGTTTTCCTTAAGTAGTTTGCATCGCCTACTTACGCAACGAATTACAAGTCTATTCATACCAAGAAAAGCGCGGAAATTCTATAGGAAATTGCCGAAAAGATAAAATATTGTGCCGGGCCGGTGCTCAAGCAGATTATATCGAACTGCATAACACTTAGCAGTGTGGGTGACGATGAAATCATTATATGGATAGTAAATTAAAAACGTACCACATAGCAGAATTATATATATCTTCAATCAACGTCATTACTTGGGGAGGGGTGTCTTACCATTATACGCTCAGAGCAAGGACGTTTGGACCTTGAATTTCCACCGCAGGCGATGGCTAAGTGAACCAGTACCAGTCGAAATCGGTCTTACATCAACACCCAATAGATAGTTTCAGAAGTTCGACGCGTGTTACCATGATTTGTTTGTGGCTTCAGCGTTCGCAGTTAGTTGAACCGGGAAACAGCTGAGCCGGAAAATTCACTCGCAGAGTCTGCATGTTTCGTTATGCTGGAAAATCTTACCCACGAGCAAAAGATAGAACTAACTCATTTGATCATGCGCATGCTCGATGAGTGGGGGGTTAGTCATGGCGACAAGATTATTTTACTTGCCTTACCAAGCAGTATTCGCGTGCGCACGATGCGCCGTTTTTATGATAATGAGTTATTGCCCGAGGACTCCGCGGTGTTTGAACGGATAGAGCATCTCTTGGGAATCGCCGATGCGTTGCGAACCAGTTTTCCTCTCAACGGCCATATGGCGTCTTTCTGGTTAAATCAAAAGAATCAGCGTTTCGACAACAAAACGCCACTACTATATATGATTGAAGGTGGATTGCAAAACGTGGAAACGGTGCGCGCGCATTTGGATTGTGCCTGGGATTGGCATCGAAGTGGTTCTACTTCGTAGCGCGTTTGTTTGAATTCCTGTCCGAATTTAGCATGTTTGCCGCTGTATTTCCCTGATTGTCAAGTATAAACGCGAATGCGTGTACGATTCCGGCTTGAACAATTTGTGCAACACTGCGTCTCATAAAATAACTTACCCACTAACAGGAAAAGATTGGCGGTAATTCACCAGGTGCAACACAAGTGAAAATTCTTTTTATTACAAACAGGTGGCTGGCGATAGCCGGCAAATGGCGTGCGCTGGGTCGGATTAATCGGGGACTGATTATGGGCGCCGGCGTTATTTCGTTTGGCCTGATGGGTTCCATGCTGGTGTTTGCCAAACAGCAGTATGATTTGCGGAATATTAAATGCCTCGCGATGAATGTCTACCATGAAGCGAGGGGCGAACCCCAATTGGGCCAGTTGGCCGTCGCTATGGTCACCGTGAACCGGGTTAATTCCAATCGTTATCCCGACGATATATGCCGTGTGGTTTATCAGGTGAACTGGAGTTCCGTTCATCAGCGTTACGTTGCGGCATTTTCCTGGACGCTTAATCCGCAGGATTATATGCCGAAGGATTCTATTGCCTGGCATAAAGCCGTTGAAATTGCGGAACTCGTTTATCGAGACGAACATTCGGGGAAAGTGAGCGTGAAGGACGCCCTGTTTTTTCATGCTGACTATGTTGAGCCGAGTTGGGCGTCGCAAAAAATGCGCGTCGCCAAAATCGGGCGGCATATCTTTTATAAATAGAAGAGTTTTTATAGAAGGTGGTTTTTGCAGCTCACATTTGAAATTCGTGCGCATAGAAATTTCTTGCGATATCAATTTTTGGTTTTCTTTTACCGCTTTCCATTCAGAAATGCCGGTCGCAAGCCCGATGCTGCCGTTTTGCCGGAAAATTTTCAAACAGAATGAACAATCGGTGCGGAGGTAATTCATGAGTTGGTGGGGTAAAGTTCTCGGCGGTGCATTTGGCTTCATGCTTGGGGGCCCGTTGGGCGCTGTTTTGGGTGCCGCGCTTGGACATAATTTTGATCGTGGTTTATCGCGATCCTCGCAATCCTATAGAACCAACACTGACGATACGGAGCGAACGCAACAGGCGTTTTTTACCGCGACATTTTCGGTAATGGGCCATGTTGCAAAAGCCGATGGACGGGTTTCAGAAGTCGAAATCAGTGTGGCGGACCAGATCATGGCGCAGATGTCGCTGAACGAGGAACAAAGAAAACTGGCGCGGCGCCTGTTCAATGCCGGCAAGCGGGAGGATTTTGATCTGCAAGGCGTACTGGGTCAGTTTAGGCAAGAGTGCCATCGGCGTTTTCATTTAATTCAAATGTTTCTGGAGATTCAGATTGCTACGCTCCTGGCGGATGGTGTGGTTCACCAAAAAGAACGTTTTATTATTCACGAGGTCGGCCGCCAGCTGGGTGTCAGTGAACATGTTATCGATCAGTTGATTGCGATGGTTCAGGGACAACAATACTATGCGCATACAAACGATAACAAAAAGCCGGCTGCGCGCGATTTGCGTCAAGCGTATGCGGTGCTGGGAGTGGAGCAATCCGCGACGGATGAAGAAGTTAAAAAAGCGTATCGCCGTCTAATGAATCAGCACCATCCGGACAAGCTGGTGGCAAAAGGTTTACCCGAGGAAATGACAAGAATTGCCACGGAAAAAACCCAGGAAATCAGGCGAGCCTACGAGCAAATCAAGCACTCCCGGAAAGCGGGTTGAAACCGATTGACGGGCCGCTCACTCAATACGATGTCATCTATTTATGGCAGTTTGCAATTTGTTAACGAGCCAACAGGCAGCTTTGAATTAATTTATGCGTGAATAAATCCATTCCTCTTGACTTGGGTGGTGGAATCGGGCCATATTCAAGCTTGTCAAAATTTCTTATCTCGAGTATCTTTCAAACTTCGTTGTGCCATCGGTGGTTCCAAAGCTTGTTTGTTAATACAAATTATTAATACAAAATTAAATACAAAGATTGAATTGTAATGATCGCACAGGAATGACCGTCCACGCAGTAGGTAGTGCCCATCATGAAAAGTTATTTAAAACTGGTAGATCAATACATGATTGAGATTCTTATCGGATGCGCGGTTGCGTTCGTTTTGGTGTTTTTATTCCGCAGTTTCAAGCGCAATGTTCTCATCAGGCAGGGGGACGCACGTTTTGTTGTGGATACCTACGACGTGCGCACGGAGAAAATTCACAAATTGATTACAGCGTTTATTGTATTTTTATTGCTGCCGTTTTTAGCCTACGTTAAGTATATAAACTCAGTCGCTTGAGTTTTGGGCAAACGGCTTGATTCAATACCTAGTGCTCATTGCGTTTTAGTATCCGCTGGTAGCTAAGCAATTGCTGTGGCGGAGCTGCGAAATTGACGGATTTGCATCGCTGTAATTAGCTAATCATGTGATTAGTAAATCTATAATGCTAATAATCACGCTACGATGTAACACGCGATCTTTTGCGCTGTGCGGTTGATAGGCAAGAATCGTGCTATTGGTCACAATACGGTTACAAATTTTATCTAAAATAGCGGAATCCCTCAAAAACTGCCAAAAATGCCGGTAACTTAGCGTCAGATGGCTTAAGAGAAGGTGGCTATTGGACGAAATAATGGGAAGGTGAGCAGCGTAATGAGTATGTCAAACAAGTTTCAGATTTTTGCTTATTATTTATTAGGCACAGTTGTCCTTAGCGTTTTCGCGATGCGCAATTTCGGCACTGAAGTCAGCCAGGCAGGCTTCTGGTTGATTCTGTCTATTGCTGCGCCTTTTGTGATTCTGGGTTTGGGTCGCGGCTACCTGGAATCCCTGTTTGTTAATAAGCAAAAAAGCATTGACCGTCCCAAACGCCAGATGCAGCTGGATCTCAGTTTGTTTGCGCTGGCGGCTGTCATCATCGTTGGCACGCAATACCTGCTTGAAAATCTGGATTATCTTTTACTCCTGAAAATGTTCATATGGTCGATGATTATCGGCTATTTCGCCTGTATTGACAGCGCGTTATACAGGATGCGCGGAAATTTTAAATCTCAGGAGGCGCACAACAATCAGTTAAGCGAGCAAACAGTTCCAATTGCACACCGGCTGAATATTTTTCTGAGTATTACGGTGTTGATCGTCGTTGTGGGTATGGGTTTGTCCGCATATACCTACATGAGCCTCGATTCTTCCGCAATCAAGGCGTTGTCGGTGGATATCCGGGAATCATTTATTATTGATACGCTGTTTATTTTGGGGATCATTGTAGCGCTTGCGACCCGTATCATTTTCTCGTACTCGATTAACGTGCAGCGTTTGTTTGAATATCAAATGGATGTTTTGCACCGTGTAGAACAAGGGGATCTGGCTCGTTATGTGCCCGTGTTGACGCATGACGAATTCGGGGTTATTGCCCAGCAAACCAATCGAATGATTGATCAATTGCGCAGTAAGGATAAAATCCAAAAAACCCTGGAAGGTATTGTCAGCCCGAACATCATGAAAAAGTTGCTGAGCGGTACTGAAACCTCGCTGAAACAGGGTGAAGAATACGATATCGCGATATTGATCTGTGATTTACGCAAGTTTACAACCTATGCGGAAAACACGCCTCCGGAAGAAGTCATTTTTTTCCTGAACGCCTATTTTGCAAAAATTGCCGATGTGGTTGCCGAACACGGCGGTATTATCAATAAATTCATGGGCGATGCTATCCTGGCGGTATTCGGTATCGATGGTGGTTCAACCTATGTTCATCAGGCGGTGGATGCGGCTTGGGATATCCTGATGCATACCAATTGTGCCACCATGCGTGATGGGACCAAGTTTGATATCGGTATTGGTGTGCATAAGGGCCGTGCAGCCGCGGGTACCATCGGTTCTGCGGAACGCTATGAATATACGTTTATTGGCGATGCCGTGAATACGGCAAGCCGCCTGGATGGGCTCAGCAAGCGGCTTAACTACAAAATTATTATATCCAGTGAAGTGTATGGAAATCTGGCGCGCGACGCACAGGACCGGTTTGTGGATCTGGGGCAACAATCCATTCGCGGCAAGTCACAGCCCATCTATATCTACGGTGCGGTGCCCCGTCTGGAGAACCAGAAGGGCGGTAATGTCGTTAATCTGCCTCCGAAGAAGACCGGTAATTTTTAGATCGCGCTTGAAATAAAGAAGCAAAAGTACCGGGTCTCGATCCCGGTCTGGTTTGATTCAAGTCGCCAAGCCAAAAACGATCTACGCTGTTTGTATCGGCATTTCCCGCAAAATATAGTTACGCAAGTCAATACCGTGATCGTCCGGCTGAATAACCTGGGTGACCTCATATTTATGTTTGTTGTCTTCGGTGCGGAAAATATCGAGATTGATTATCCTGGGGGGGTCGATCGGCCGCTTGTCTTTGTCGCGCACCAGCAATACCTTGGGGAAAAGGCGGGTTTCCGGATTGTTGGTGATAACAATACCCACTTCACCGGTATTCAATTCCACTACCGCACCAACCGGATAGATGCCAAGGCATTGAATAAATTTTTCCACGAGTAATGCATCGAACAAGTCCTCGCGCCACACATAAATATTTTTCAGCGTTTCGGTGCAGGATATCGGTGGTTTTCCGTACATGCCGGTGGTGACATTATCATAGACATCCGCAATCGCCACGATCATGGTGAAGATATCCAGCTGATCAACATTGAGGCTTTGCGGATAACCAGACCCATTGGCCCGTTCATGGTGATCACGGGCGATGGCGATAGTTGTTTCCGGCAATCCCTTGGTATTGTGCAGGATTGCGGCCCCATAAGTGGTATGATCCTGGAAGGTTTTAATATCCTCGGCACTGCAATTGCTGAAATTTTCCAGGATACTTTTGGGGATCTTGGTTTCACCAATATCATGCAACAGTGCGCCCATGCCAAGCTCGGTTAGCTCCTGTTTTGTGAATCCCAGAAACCGGCCAAAGGTTATCGACAAGGTGCAAACGTTGACGGCATGGGATACTGCCTGATTGTTTTTGTCTTGTAATGTTCCCAGTAACAGCAAAGCATCCGGGTGGCGCATGATGCTGTCCACCAGGGAAGTGACGGTGTATTTAACTTCCGCCACGTCCAGACTGCGGCCCAGGCGAACATCACCGAAGATATTCGTCACATTGTCCTTAGTCAGGTTGTACATTTCACGGGCGCGGGGATATTCCTGCTCGAAGCTTGTCTGAAACGCGGTCACCGGCTTGATGTAGGTCGAGGTTTTAGTATGGCTCACCTTGGAACGCATTGGGATTGCGGACAGATTAGCGGGAACCGGAATTGCACTTTTTTCCGGATCAACGAATACGTACTCGCAAATTTTCTCAAGCTGCTCCAGTTCGGCAACATTGGTAATTCTGAACCCCTGGAATAAGAAGGGAGACTCCAGCCACGGACGATCCAGCTCCGCGACATACATACCTTTCTGCAGGTGTTTGGGGTCAATCATTACTTTCATATAAATCCGTTACTCCCGAATCGCTGCTATCAATACAACTGGATATATAGTTAAGGCTATCTTTAATTTTCGGCATTTCAGCGGGAAGGTTTAGCAGAACAAGTCTCAAAATTATTAATCGCAGCAGTGTATTGTGAGAACCTTGCCGCCCGCCTAAGGCAAAAAATCATGAGGGAAATCCGCGACTGGTAAGTCGCCTTGGTTGCGCTGGCTGACAACGCGCGAGTACCGGTAAATCCCGATGCATTTACACTGCCATCTAGGAGCCTGCCGGACTTAGGCGATCGTAGCGAGCAAGGTGGGAGAACGAGGACAGTTTTTCGATCGTTTGAGGAGAATAGCCGTAGCGTGTAACGAAAAGGATCGGAAAAATGCACCGCTCTCCCACCGGCGCAGTACGACTGCAGGGATGCAGGAGGTACGAGCCCATGGATGGGCGAAGGTACGAGCACAAGGATGTGCGAGGTAGACAACGTCCGGAACAAGTTGTCGAGAACAATGCAGGAGCAATTGTCGAGGGCAACGCATGGAGCGGTTGCCGAGAGATCAGTCCTAAGCCCGACAGACTCCTAGTCCAGCATTTGTGGCAGCCACGCGTAAATAGGGCCAGTAATGCGCTGCAAAGTTCATGGTGGGTTAGATGACAATGCGATATGAATATACGGAGCATTGATAATTGAATTCGTCAAACGTTGCTCTTGATGAATACCGGGAACAGCAGTCAGTCAATCGCGCTCACTGACCGCGACGAATATGACGCCATAACGGAATCGGTGCGGATTAAGGTTCCTGCTTCAAAGTGGAATGCCCGCGTTAAATACCAACACGCAATACAATAACAGCCCTTGTCATTGGGTGATTGACGTGGCAAATGGTGTTGGCATGCATGGCGTCTTGATTAATTTCGCAAATGTGCATCAAAATGAAATCTATTAATGAACTCATGAACGGAACATAGATTTTTATAATTCCCAGCATAAAGAATGTGATGGGATTTTCTCGCGGATTTCCAACACAATATGAAACCGTTGATATTATCAATGCACTTCATCGGGATGATTTCATTTCACCACTATCCAGGTCTTTACTTATTTTGTTCACCGGGATGCATAAAAATTGGTTTACTCATTCGTCTAGGATGACGCGAGCATGATTAAATACGCGAATTTTTTTGCCCGCTTAGGTAAACCTCAACAATACCAACTACTGAATTTGGCGACAATCCGCCGCTTTCATCAAGATGAATTGATAGCACGCCTGGGCGGTCAAAGTGAAAGTGTTTTTGTCGTTACTAATGGCCGGGTAAAAATCTTCGAATCAACGGCATGTGGCAAAGCAATCATTTTATGGTTTTGCGGCACCGGCGAATTGTTTGGCTTTTGCGAAACATTGGCGGCATCCACGCTCTCCAGTCATCAAATCAATGCTCAGGCATGCAGCCCGGCGGAATTGCTGGTCATTAAAAAATCCGATTTCGAGCATTTTATAATGGGCAATCCCACGGCCTTTTTACCGATGGTTCAGCTCCTGGGATTTCGCCTAAGGGAGTTAAGTGAAGTGCTCATGGATGTTACATCCAGTGATGTGACGTCACGAGTCATCCGGTTGCTGTATCGTTTGAGCGGCTTGTATGGCAAATCCACCAGAA
>DATCIR010000295.1:0-5913 GCA_036507695.1 Gammaproteobacteria bacterium | reverse complement strand
GCCAACAACAGGCCACGCAGCAGTGGTGTGAACGTCAGTTACAACAGGTGTTGCCGGTGAATTACTTTCACCTGGTGTTTACCTTGCCGCATGACCTGAACGGCTGGGTGCAGTTGCATCCCGGCGTGCTGTACCAGTGCCTGTTTAACACGACCGGTGTTGACCCACCGGCGGTGCGGCTTGGCCTTGAACACCGTAATTGATTGATCACTCACCAAAATACTCGGACACGCGGCATGACCAAACCACCACGACCCATCACCCATCGCCTGGATCGCCACCCCCCGTGGCAAAATCGCTTAGACAGACGATCCCCAACCCAATACAATCCCCCTATAGAGTAGCTCGCGCCCAGGCGCGGCATAGTTCAACAGACATTTATACCCCATGCTGAACTGCGCACGGGGTATAAATGCTTATACGTTAGAAGTCAGAAAAGGAAAATATATGTTTGACAAAACTCAGTGCATAGAACTCAGAGTATTGGGTCCAGAGGGAAAGCCATATATTGAACTTGAAAATGAATTTAAAAATGAGTTCTCTCAGGAAGGCGTTAGTTTTCTTGTGCCTCGGTTATTCTCTGCGCCGGAAAAAACTTCTGTAGCATTGGTAATAGGTATTGCTATCCTTTCTGGCTCCTGTACTCACCTAATAAATAAAGTTATAGATAAAATATTTGAAATAGGGCAAGAGCAAAACCAAAAAAACACAACAATAGAAATAAATGTTTATGATGGTAACAACTATATTTCGATATCTGGCGATAAAGAAAAAGTAAAAAAAGAAGTTGAAAATTTCAGTTCTAAACTAGCAATAGAAGAAAAAGAGAAATGACTTCTAACAAGTCAAATCAACCTGGATGGCCAAAAGCGCCGCAATTTTTGCCAAAACAAGCAAAAATTTCGCCACTTTTGTCCACCAGTTATTTGTAGCGTTATGTGCCAGGAGGCGTCCGGTGAAATTCTTGCATAGGGTTCGAGAGTTTTGCCGCTCGATAGCAATATCAGACTTTCGGCCTTCTGTTGGGTTTTCGGAGTACTTTGTTTTATCCGCTGCCTGGTTACTTCCATCATTCTTCGCTGTGATCTTCATCAATTGGTTCTCGCGGCATCATTCTGCCCAATACTTTGAAACTGCCATCAGCCAAGGAATTAGCCCCCAACTATGGAATGTTACTGGGGCCATCGGTCTTTTGTTTTTCGGTTTAACTGTCGCATCGTTGCGAATACAAGCAATCTCAAATTTATTTGCGAAAATATCAAGCCCTGTTCTCAGAGTAGCATTTGAAATGGGATTGCTTGGTTTTGGCCTTATGCTTGGGAAGCTGTTTGTGGCGTTCGACAATTCACAGCTTGAAAGATGGCAAGCGTGGTTTTATGGAATAACTCTCGGCTGGCTTTTTGCCCTTGTGCTCGCGATCAACTCTTTGCTCTGGTTGGCGGCACGACTTCTCGAGAGCAAAATGGGGCCAGCGCCAATTCTCAATAAGGCCGTTGGTTGGCATTGGCTATTACAAGTGGCGGTTGGTTTGTTCTTTGTAGTTTCACCTATCTGGTATTTCTGGCTTGAGAAATAGGCACATAACCATTCGCTCCTTGCACCGTGCGGTTGATTTCAGTCGTTAGTCATTAAAAAGGAAAGAACGGTGGAAGAAATTACGTTGCATTCCATAGAAAAAGCATCTGAAGAAGCTGTGAAACTTTGGGCACTTGCAAGTGCACAATTTCCTTTCAAGAATGGGCTAATCCAAGAAAATGCAAACGCAACAATAATTGAAGTATTGAGTTCATTTGCATTAAATGCACGTAGAGCAATGGAAGTCTTACCACCAAAAGGGGAAAAGGGTCAGGGGAAAAGGGTCACAGGGGAAAAGGGTCAGGCTTGTATTATTGCATTATTAATCCAGCCCAACCAAGCTAATCCTCATGGCGAGGAAACCACGATTACATGTTGCTGGCGGAGTCTATCACGTTATGCTACGGAGTAACGCGGGTCAGGCGATATTTTATAATGATGAAGACCGTTATCATCTTTATCTTTTACTCCAAGAAGGGATGTCACGGTACGGCCATCGTATCCATGGATTCTGTTTAATGAGCAATCACGTACATTTAGCCGTACAAGTGGGAGAGGAACCGTTATCGAAAATCATGCAAAACCTGTCGTTCCGATATACTCGTTGGGTAAATCGTAAGCAAAAACGAATCGGTCATTTGTTTCAAGGCCGGTATAAAGCGATCCTTGTAGAACAGGATAGTTATTTACTGGAGCTGGTGCGTTACATTCATTTGAATCCAGTCAGAGCGAAAATGGTGCGCCAGCCTAGTGCTTACTCATGGAGTGGGGTTTTTAACGGATTAGTTGAAGGGACCACAAGCCTATTCGCCGGCTGTTTGGGTGTGTTATGACTTAACAAGTGCTGGGCATTGTCAAGTGTGAAATAGAAAGTTGCGCCTTTGCCGATTTCGGCTTCCGCCCAGATGCGGCCGCCGTGCCGGCTCAAAATGCGTGATACGGTGGCAAGACCGATGCCGGTGCCTGTGAATTCTTTATTATCATGCAGGCGATGAAAGGCGGTAAACAGCTTGTTTGAGTATTGCATATCAAATCCGGCGCCGTTGTCACGCACATAATAGACGGTTTGCCCGCCTTGCGTTGTAGACCCAAATTCGATGCGTGGATCAGCTATTTTGCCGGTATATTTCCAGGCATTACCGAGCAGGTTGTCCAGTAAATTTACAAACAATGATTTATCGACCCAGCCGCGGATTCCGGGAGCAATGTTTACGGTGACTTTTCGTTCCGGATCGTAGTCCTGCAGTTTCTTGATAGAGGATTTTGCCATTTCACTGAGATCGCAGCTTGTCCGATGCAGTTCGCCGCGAGTCACGTTGGATAACGATAGCATGTCATCGATCAACAGGCCCATGTGCTGGGCATTGCCGCGCACCCGCTGGATATAATTCTTGCCTTCATCATCTATTTTGTCGCCGTAGTCGTGCAGCAGTAGAAGGCTGAAGCCGTCAATTGAGCGTAATGGCGCGCGTAAATCATGCGAGATCGAATAGGAAAAGGATTCCAGTTCGGCATTGGCGGCTTTTGTTTCATCCAGTGACGCCTGAATTTCCATCCGGGCTTTGATGCTCTCGCTGATGTCGCGCGCAATAAACACGTAGCGTGGCGCCTCGTTGTCCGGATGTAAATATTGCAGCAACAGCCTAACAGATATTAGTTTGCCGTGCTTTGATTGAAAAAAAGTCTCGATATCCAGCGCCTGGTTGTCGGGGCTGGATGCAGCGGTCGCCAATCTGGAAAGAACTGATTCAGTGAGCTCCGGGCAAATGTCCACGGGCGTCATTGCCATGAGTTCATCCGTTGTATAACCAAGCAAGGCCGTAGCCCCGGCATTCGCATAGAAAATCCGGTAAGTTTCCGGGTGAAACATGACCACGCTGTCCAGGGTTGAATCCAATGTCTTTTTTAATCCCAACAACTCCTTGATGGATTGTGACAGGTCCCGGTGCATGTTGTTGAGGGCAGTCGCTATTTCGGTTATTTCATCTGAATAGGTGTTGTCAGTCAGGGATACAACTTCCACACTGTTCTCTAGGCCATGGACATTATAACGGCGGACAAAACCGGAAAGATCTTCCACTCTTGAGACGACTAAGCGGTTAAATATAAAGTACATGAATATTGCAACTAGGGAAGTCTTGATGGCATTTAATCCCAAAATTGTCCATGCCTGGTTAATCAGGCGTTGATATATGGCTGACAAATTGGCTTCAACATAGGTTTCGCCAATGGTTAGCATTTTGTTGTCGTGCCGATAATGCAACGGGAAAGAGCTGCTCAGGGCGTTGGCTTGGACGGCGCTTCCGCGCGAGGAATAGATCTCACTATTTACGCGAACTTCAACATATTTGATGTCAGGCAGCGCAACAACGCCGGCGAGGATGGAGTCCAACTGCACCTTGTCATCCAGCCAGACAGCATTGGTAATGCCTTCACGATATCCGGTATTAATGTGTTGGATATTGGAATCCAGAAGGGATTTGTGTTCGATATATTGGAAATAAAGCTGCATCACCGTGACAATCGCTGTGATCATCGAGCTGAATAAAATGATGTATACAATCAGCCTGGTCGATATTTTCTGCTGCTTTTCCGTTTTTGGCATGGCTCTCTTTGATAACAACTAGTATGTAACCGATCTACCGTCAAAAACAATTTACTTCAAATGTTCAGAGAGTGTTCTATCCTTGAGTCTTTGGTATGTGCCATCCTGTTTCATTGCTGAAAGTGTCTCGGTAATTCTTGGCACCAGATCTTTGTGTTTATTATGCATGTACATAAACATGTTTTCTTCGGCGATAGGCGAGCCAATAATATGGGCATTGGCATTGAGATGGCTGTTCCACCAGGTGCCGCGATAATATTCGAACAGGATAAGTTCAGTCCGGCCATTCATCAATAATTTAAACAACTGCTCCGCGTCGTTGACGATGGTCAGCGATTTCGTTTTGGGCAGGTTCTTTTCATAAATATACCAACCGCGGATGTACCCTACCGAATAGGGCGCAAAACTATCCCAGCCGGTAATCGAAATTTTTTCATTCAGGCTGTAGGCGACAAACTTGAATGTCACGACCGGAACCGGGATCATGATCAGGTTCGTGTATTTTTTCTCCATACCCGCGGTTCGGGCCACTACGCCATCGTCAATACCCTCGTTGGCGTTGATGATTGAACGGGCGGAAGGCAGGCGGATGACTTTTGCGTCTATGCCGATACGGGCAAAGAGCTCCCGTGTCAGATCACCGTAAAATCCGCTGCCATCCTCGGCAATAAATGGCTCAGCGGTACCGGCATTGATGGTTACGGTCGTTGCTGCGACAGCACCGGTGACGCCAAACAGCAGGTGCAACGACCAGCATACAAAACTAAAACAGCAATAGCGGCATAATCGCGGTAAATCATCCGGCTGATTCTTGTTAACTAATTTTTTGCTATTACTTTTCATTGCAATAATTTACTCAATATGCCTAATTTAGCGGGTATATAAGGAATTTTAGATTATGCCACAGGGCGAGACTGTATTACGCGATTAATTCTGAATTATAGACAGGTTTTATATCTTTTTCCCATAGAACCAGCCTGCGCATTTCATGTTAAACAATATAAGCTGTCATGGCCCGTATCGCCCTGCCCTGCCTTGTCGCGTTGTGAGGGAGTTTGCGAAATGCGGGCTAGCCGCCAGGCAAACCACTTTGGCGTGGCGCCTCAATCGCGGAAACTGGAAGGTGTATTAGCCGCCGAGCGCGCGGCGTTTTGTTGACTGTCCGTAATCTGGCGGCAGGCCTCGCGCAGCTCGGTAACCAGCGCGCCTAAGTTGTCATACCGCCGCTGTTTGACCTGCGTGTTGATGCTTTTGGCGACGTCGCTGATTTGCGGGTAACCATAGTTGCCGCCCACGCCTTTCAGGTTATGGGACAGCAATTCCACTTTTTCCCAATCCTGTTGTTCCACGGCGTCCGCAATGGCGTTTACCTGGCCCGGCAAACCATCAACAAACCGCTGCACCAGGCTCTGGAACTCCGGATCGGCGGTTAGTTCTTCGCTCATATAGGCGCTGCCGGTATGACGCGGCTGCTTTTCATCGCGCAGGAACTTGACCAGCACCTGGTAAAAACGCTGCAGTTCCACCGGCTTTGTTAAGTAGCCATCGGCCCCGGCGGCCAGGCAGCGGTCACGGTCCTGTTTCATGGCGTTGGGGGTCAACGCCACGATGGGGGTGCGGCAGCCGATCTGGCGCAGCCATTGGGTGGCTTCAATTCCGCCCATGACCGGCATTTGCATATCCATTAGAATCAGATCAAAGTCATCGGCCATGGCGTGATTGACGGCGACCTT
>DATCIR010000294.1:0-5516 GCA_036507695.1 Gammaproteobacteria bacterium | reverse complement strand
AAACATCACCATATCGACGTGGACTTACGTGTCATTGCCATGGACGCTTACGATCCTAACGCCGCACCCGGGTATGGATGGCCGGCGGGAGAATTGGCATGGGTGAATCCCAGCCCCAACGCGTCCAGTCTGAACATGGCGCGTTGTTATTCGGGAACCGTGTTATTGGAGGGAACCGAGCTGTCCGAAGGCCGGGGCACCACCATACCCCTGGAAATCATGGGCGCCCCGGATATCGATATTCACCAGGTGTTGGGTAAAATGTCGGAGCTGGCGCCGCAATGGCTGCATGGCGCATTCATCCGGCCGTTATACTTCGAACCCACCTTTCACAAACATGCCGGCAAACTGTGCCAGGGCTTCCAGATCCATACTGACACGCTGCATTTCAATCCCAACACCTTTAAACCTTTCCGGTTGACGCTGTTATTCCTGAAAGCCATTCGTCTGCTCTATCCGGATTATAAAATCTGGCGTGAATTTGCTTATGAATATGCGACCGGGAAACTACCGTTTGACGTCATTAACGGCGGTCCGATGATTCGGGAATGGGTCGATACCACGGATGCAAGCATCCATGATTTGGATAAACTGCTGAAGCACCATGAACAAAAATGGTTTGATTCTATTCAGGAGTTTTTATTTTATTCATAACGTCCCACAGCATCATTTAATTGGCTCTACCACGGCGTTCGTGGCTCATCGACCGCTTTCATTAGCGCGAAGGCGCAGCCGCAAAGGATTTCCATGCGTTGGCTGCAGCGGTAGTGCAGGTTCAGAACTCAAGTAGAAATTCTTAAAAAAATCCTAAAATTTGTTCGCGGCGATCAAGGAATCAATCGGCATTTTCCAGGCTTGTGAAAAAACAACTTCTTTGCGATGAGATGGCCTCCTCCCCCTGACACCGGCGTCGCAATGCGCCAGAGATAACAACATGGGATTGGAGTGAATTACCCGGGATTCTGGTTATCGTAAATACACTTTGCGGTAATAGCCCGGCATGTGGAATCAATTGGAGTCGCAAAAATCGGTAGCACTATTTACAATTTTGAAACAATATTATGGAAAAATTGGTTTAACATAAAACTAATGCAAATTTATTACTAATAAAATTACGACAAATATATGTCTGGGGGCATGACGACATATTATTAGTTTGTATTGTTAACGTGATTATATTATGTTTTAGGTTTGCAGCGTTTGCATGGAAGCCGGTACTTAAGAAATAACTAAGGACTAACTTAAGGATCAATTGTTGCCTTCGTAGAAACATAAGCGTTTGAGTTGTTACAAGTAGTATGAAAAAACTTTAATAAAAACCTGTATTGCAATGCGTAACAAGGGGCTCAATCATGGAAACACATCAAGATACTCTCAGTATCGGGTTGATTTTCTGGCCGGCGCTCGCGCTGATGTACGGCACGCTAATTACGATAGCGGTGTGGATTATCTGGGGTTAGCGGATCCCGAATTAAAAGCACCTGCTTTGTAGTATCAACCAAGCTATTTTCAATCGCTCGCCCATTTAACCGGGCGGCGGTGACTGTTACTTCCCCAAAATAGGTACTTACCTGCGATAATGCCATCCCAGCGGCTTCAACGGCTCAATGGTGTTTGCGCTTTTTTAAAAAAAAATCGTAAAAAAAATCGTAAAAAAATTGAAAATTGCGCCCAATAGTTGATGAGGTATCGGCGTTTATCAAGCTTTCGAATACAATGTTCAATACCATCTCGCCGCTACCAGCGTATTGAAACATAAACTTAAAACCGGCACACACATTGCAAGATTCCATATAAATCCATACGCTCCGAAGCAAGCCGATAGCCGTGGCAAATCGTTATAAACAGCCGAAGGCGGCACACTTTTACAATTAAACCATTGATCACAACCCAGTGATTGTTGTAATAATTCGCCAGTGCGGAGAACCCAACCTGTACACGCTTACAACCAATACCAAGAACTGATTCGGGCCTACATCCTTGCTGAACCGCCAACTATTGATTATATTTTTTACCGTTCTGGTATTAGCGGGCACTTACACGTCCAGCCTGCAGTCGCTGGAAGAGTTTTCATATAATGGATTTGTTCGCTTATTGCCCAGTATCGAAACCGAAGCCCGCAGCGCCGTGATCGCGATTGACAATGCGTCATTGGAAAAATACGGTCCCTGGCCCTGGCCAAGACAGCGGCTAGCCACCATTGTCAAACAACTCGAAAAATACCAGGCCGGCGCGATCGGCTTGATCATCCCACTCGACCAACCGCAATCATTGTCCCTGCCTGAGACCTATCAAAGCGTGTTGGAGGACGCATCACCGGAAGTCCGGGAGAAAGTCCTGGCGCTGATCGATAAACTCGATCCCGATGCCATCTTCACCGACACTTTGGTGAAGTCCGACAAAGTTATTCTGGCGATTCCCTACTGGAGTGAGCAAGCCGGCTTGATTGGCGCGATATCCAATGATTTATCGATGATACTGCAGCCTTTGCAGACCATCGCACCGGTAAAATTCAAGGACAAGCTGTTTGACGCCTTCATCGCCACACCGGCGGCTAAACGCCATATTAGCCAGGCGCCGGTCTCAACCTTTGCTTTGTCTTCGTCGGGTGTCGGACTGGCGCGGCTGGGCCGGGAAGGTGAAACGGTGCTATCAGAATCCTTGGCGGTCCGCCTCGGCGGTAAATACATGCCATCGTTTGCCCTGCTCCTTGCCGCGCAAACGGTGGGCGTCAGTCAGGAGGCCATGACAGTATTGCAGGCGCGCGGCATCGGTTTTGGCAGCGCCATGTATCATACCGATGCCGGATTGAAATACTACCCCCGCCCCATTGCTGATAAAGAAGGTGAACCGTCCCGGATACCGGTTATTCCCGTGGCCGATCTTTTACAAGGCGCTATCGACAAGCAACTTATTCGGAATAAGGCCACTATTTTGGGTTTTACTTCCACCACCTATACCGCGCCTTTTGCCGGCCCGGGCCAGATGCAATTCACACCGGCCGGGTGGTCAGCCCATGTCACCGATTCGTTATTGGCGGGCACTGCGATTAATACTCCCTATTGGGCACTGGGTTTACAACGCGCCCTGATCATTTTCTTCGCGCTCTACTTGTTGTTTTTACCGCGCATGTTGCGCGGCCGCATGGGTCAGTTACTGAGCCTGTTGTTTGCGTTCCTGATGCTCAATGTCAGCTTGCTGGCGATACTGGTGCAATCACTTTGGCTGCCGCTGACGATCCCCGCCGTGTTCGTACTGGTTGGTCATGTGCTGATTACTATCTATCATCGCCTGGCACAGAAACTCGCCGCGCAACGTACCGAAGTGGCTGTCGCCTATCTTGATCTCGCGGAAAACCTGCATACCCAGGGTAAACTGGACCTGGCGTTCCAAAACCTGAAAAAATGCCCCTTGAATGCTTCCCTGCTGGAACCGTTGTATACCATCGCACTGGATTACGAACGCCGCCGTCAATTCAGCAAAGCGGTTACCGTCTACGATTACATCGCCGGTATCGATGCGGATTATCGCGATGTCCGGGAGCGGCGGGAACGGCATCAGGCAGTCCCCGATGCCACCGGCTTTAATGGAGCAGCCACCTCGAATCTGAAGGCGACCCTGGTTGTTAACGACTCCAAGGTCGAACGCCCTGTCCTGGGCCGCTATCAAATCGAAAAAGAACTGGGCCGCGGCGCCATGGGCATGGTGTACCTGGGCAAGGATCCCAAGATCGGGCGCACCGTGGCGATTAAAACCCTGCCGCTGACCGACGAGTTTGAATCCGAGGATCTGGACGAAGTGCGCACCCGGTTTTTCGTTGAAGCGGAAGCGGCGGGACGCTTGAATCATCCCAATATCGTTACGATTTATGATGCCGGTGAAGAGCACGACCTCGCGTATATCGCCATGGATTACATCGAAGGAGAAAGCCTGGATAACTTCACCACGCCCGACAATCTATTAGCCTTGAACGAGGTGTTTAAAATCGGCATTGCTGTTGCGGAAGCGCTGGACTATGCGCACAAAAAAAATGTTGTGCATCGCGATATCAAGCCGGGTAATATTCTTTACAATCGGAAAACCGATACGCTCAAAGTAACGGACTTTGGCGTCGCTTGCCTCATCGATACCAATAAAACCCGCACCGGCACCGTATTGGGCAGCCCTTCCTACATGTCGCCGGAACAGCTGGCGGGTAAAAAAGTCGACGGCCGCTCGGACATTTTTTCCCTGGGCGTCACTTTGTACCAATTGCTGACCGGCGAACTGCCGTTCAACGCGGATTCCATGGCCGCACTTGCGTACAAAATAACCAACGAGAAACCGAAAAGCGTGCGACGCGCTCGACCTGAGTTGCCAACCTGCCTGTCGCGAATTATCAGTAAAGCCATGGAAAAAGTACCTAAACAACGCTTTAATAACGGCAGTACCTTTGCCGAAGCCTTGCGCCGCTGCGAACCCAAGTAAGCGATTTTATTGAAACCCGGTCACTCAATTTAGGCGCGCCGTTGCCGATAGTATTGTTAAGCAACCACAGCATGCCCTGATAACTTTTGTTTTATGGACCGCTGGTTTTAAGGATCGTTGGTGCTAAGGGACATGAGTGTTGAGGATTGTTAGTTTGGTGCAGCATTAATTCTGTCAATTGTTAAGCGAGCAAAGATCCAGCCATGGCCAAAATTATCCATACCCGTGACGGCAAACCCTACAAGGAATATACCCTCAAGGCAGGCACATTAACCGTCGGGCGGCGGCCGGACTGCAATATTCAATTGCTGGATGACGTTACCGTCAGCGGCCATCATGTAAAAATCTTTATCACACCCAACCAATACCTGGACGGCTTGATGGATGTCGTGATTGAAGACCAGCGCAGCACCAACGGCACCTTGCTTAACGGCAAAAAAATCAAAAAACACCGCTGGAAACACGGTGAGCTCATCAAGATCGGCGCCCATGAATTTACTTTAATTGACGAAAAAACCCGCGCCTTCGAGCAAACCAATATTCTGCTTCCGGATAAATAGGCAGCAACCCGGAATCCTCACAACCACTCCACCGTAAAATCATTAATCATCAGATCGGTAAGCCCGGCCAGCATAGCTTGCAGGGTATCGACATCCTTTTGTAATTTTTGCTTTTCATTACAAATCATCACCACGCCCATCGCCGCCCGTTGCCACTTGTCAAGGTAAGCGATTTCCGCCACCGATGCGTTATAACGCGAACGGATCCGGTCTCTAACGCGGTTGATAACACTGCGTTTAACCTTCAAGGAATTCGCGCCCTCAATCAGCACCTCAAAGCTGATCAGGACAATATAGAGCCGGTAATCATGTGTCATGGTTGGTTCTGTGATCTCGGTAATCGGAACGCGTAAGCACCCGTTGAAAAGCCAGGTTCGGCTATTACGCACTTCAGTAGTGCATCAGGCAGCGGCTTTATTCTACAATAGCGCATCATCTGACTAATATTGGTGCAGAATCTCCCAATCCGTTGATATTTATCCTGGTAAG
>DATCIR010000293.1:0-8369 GCA_036507695.1 Gammaproteobacteria bacterium | reverse complement strand
TCAGTGGGATTTTCCGCGACCCAGAGCCGTTCGCCGCTGGCAGTAAACGCTTCAAGGTTACGCGCCGCTTTATTTTCCGGATATTGCAGGTAATCAAAAATCAGCAACACGACACCGTTTCTGTAGACGGCGTCCACGATGGGTTTGCCGGCATCCCAGGAGCGAGCACCGATAGTGACAGTAGAGCCTTCAAATTTAATGGATTTATGCACTGTCAGGTTTCCTCTCGTAGTCAATATGCGCCATTACCGCAGCGGACTCGCGGCAAAGCTGCGGTAAATCTTTGACGACTGGATACGCTCGCTGATTTCCAGCGCCACTGCCAACGCCCGCTTGCCGGCTTCACCAGGCACCAGCGGCGCCGTGCCTTGTTGCACGGAATCGATAAAGGCGCGGATTTCCTCCAGCAACTGGTCGGTCGCCTCGAAATCGTGTTCTTCAATATTAATAGACAGCGACTCGTTGGAATCGGGATCTTGTATGGGCAGCTTGGTGTACAGCTGCAGTTTGCGCTGCCCGCAATCCACCGAGCAATAGGTGTCGTGTTCAAAGACACGGATCTTGCGCATCTTGTTGGTGCTGACGCGGCTGGCCGTGATATTGGCGACACAATCGTTTTCAAAGCGCAAGTGGGCGTTGGCAATATCCACGTGATTCGTCAACACCGAGGTGCCAACCGGGTGGATGTCAACTAAGGGACTGTTGACCATGCTGAGCACGATGTCGATATCGTGAATCATCAGATCCAGCACCACGTCCACATCGGTTCCCCGGCGATTAAAGGGCGCCAGGCGGTGCACTTCGATGAATGCCGGGTTTTTGATTTTTTCAAACATCATGCGGATGGCGGGATTAAAGCGTTCCACATGGCCGACCTGCAGGACCAGGTTATTTTTGTCGGCAAGTTCAATCAAGCCTTCCGCGCGGGCTAGAGTATGCGTAATTGGCTTTTCCAGCAACATATGCACGCCGGCATCCAGGAAATCCTTGGCGACTGAGTAATGATGTTCGGTGGGCACAACGATGGATACGAGGTCCACTTTGCCGAGTATTTGTTTATGATCGGTATAAGCCTCGGTATTGAACCGCTTGGCGGCCAGTTCCGCGCTTTCCTTGACGCTATCAACGACCGCGACCAGGTCAACCTCGGGCAGCGTGTGATATTTTTCCGCATGAAACGACCCGAGATAACCGACCCCGACGACTGCCGCGCGCAATTTGCCCATAAATTACTCAATCCTTATTCATAGTGTGAAAAACCAACAAGGGATCGCTCCTACCCAAGCGGCGATAGTGTAACCTGATTGGAATCAAGAATTAAATGAATATGCCGGATGATGTTTTATCATCTTGATATAGAGGTAGAGAAAAAGTTAATAACTTGTTGTTTTGCAGCTTGAATATTTTGGTAGTCGGTTGATAAGCCACAGGCCTGGATGACTAAAGGTTTGGTGCGGTAAATCGCTGCTGGCCTATTAACCGGTTTCCGTAAGTGTGCGAGCTGACAAAAGACCCTGATTCATTTTGCTCTTGCGATCTTCCTGGCTTCCTGCGTTTCCCGTAAATACTGTTGTTTGTGTTGTTTGGCGATTCCCATCAGTTCTTGCCAGATCTTGGACATGGACTCCGCCATATAGTCATTCTTGTTCAGCCGGCCCAGCTCTTCACGAAAGGTATCAAACCGCATTACTCCTTCCGGCACTCCTTTGGGAAAACTGCTTTCAGTGCCGAACAGTACCCGCGCGTCCACATCCGCGTAGGGAAGCATTTGCTTGATTTGTTGCACGATTAAACGCACACGATAGAGCGGATTCTTGAATTTGTAGGATTTGCTGTTAATAACCTGCGCCCATTCTTCAATCTGGTCAGCACCGAAGATATAACCTTCCAGATGATGCACATCCAAGGCGATAATCTTTCCCTTCATAAGCACCAGATAGTCAATAAACAAATAACCATAAATGCCATCGGACAGGGTGATATTTTTGGCATAGGTTTCACTCTGTTCTTTAATGATTTTTACGATGCGCCGGTCCTGCGCGGTGTTTCTAAGATAACGGACAATCCAGATCAGCAGCGTAATAACAACAACCGCCCCTAACAGCGCAGTGCCGAAGTGAATCATCTGTTGTTGTGTGAGATCAAATAATTCCATCGCTATTCAATTACGGCTAGTCCGGTGCATTCTTAATTGCTTCGGATTTTCAGCCGCGAATTCTCCATGTGGCGTTACCAGTGTTGAAAATTCCTGTCGAGAAGAAATAACTTGTTGTTATTTCAGTTATTTTCTTTTAAGGTGCGCAAAACCGGTCTATTATATACATGGTGCTAATGGAGGGCCAAGTTGAATCTGTCACACAATCCTAATTTCATCGGTTGATCGCTTAGAAGGACATTTAACGTATGCTATCGCCTGGCCATAAGTGTCAACAGTCAGTTCACTCACTGGCTGAAGACGCTAAGGCATGCAGAGCACTTTTTTTACCGTCACTGGTTTTTACCGTCACTGGCGGCGTCGCAACTCGTTACGAGGCTCCTCATCGCATGCAAGCTGTTACGCCAAAAAACGCGCTCCACACGCTGTCCCACTGATGACTTTAGGATAATGAGGATCGATGCGAACACCGGATTGCTCAATATTTGTTCATACTATGAAAATTCGAACTTTACCCGGGCGAAACGTCTTTAACTTTGCCCGCGTCACGGCCGACAGTAAAAAAGCAGAATATGGCATTGTGCAGTTGGCATCAATGTAAAGGCGTGCCAATGAATCCCGGCAGATGGTTTTGCTATTGCGCGGCGGCCCGCAACTGACAAGCCAAAGTTTTACAAACCAAAGTTTTACAAGCCAAAGTTTTACAAACCCTAAAGTCTTATAAACCAAAGTTTCACTAAAAAGTTACACTAATAATACGAGCTTGACGAATTAAAAAATTAATGAACCTCACCTAAGCACACGAATCAACGAACACGCCAAACATGGAAGATCAGACACCCCTAATCATCGTCATCATCGCCATCGCCGTGCTATGGACAGCGGGTAAATTACTATCCCGGTTATCCCGTGGACTCACCGCAGTTACCCCGCCGGCCAGCGTTGCGCAAGGCAGGATTTTCGCCGATGGACTGCACCTTGCCGACATGAGTAATGTTCTGGTAAAGGAATTGCAGGACACGATCAGCCGGCAAAACGACATAGACCTGGTTTATTTCCTGGCCCGCTACCGTCCCAACCTGGTGGAACTGGAACAATTTATCGCTGAACTGCGGTCGCGATATTATAAGTCGTTAGGTAAACCGTCCCATCTCGCCACGGAAGCGGAAAAAATCGCCGCCATCAACGGAATCCCATTGCACGGTGCGCCGGCGTGTATCGACATTAATGCGTTAAACAAGGCGGAGTTGCGTTCCCTGGTCGAAACAAACCTGAAAACCCGTAAACTCATCAATGCTGACTTCATGGAGCGCTTTGGCGGCAAGGGCTTCATGGACAATTTCCAAGTCTATACCCAACTTGTTAATCAGCAGCCGGTGACAATCCATGCCCGGACGGATCACCAATTTCGCCGCCAACTCGAAACGTTTATAAAAACCGGAATCGCGCAACAGGGACGCAAGATTCCGCTGCAAGAACGCCTGGAGGTGCTAAGCTTCAATCAGTTAAAAGACATGGCGAGAGATTTGAAGATTACCTCGGAATTCGCCGATAAATCAGCCGCCACGGGGGCTTTGGCGCAGATGCCGGGTTCCGCGATACACCTGTCCATGATCTACGAACCCGACGACATCTTTTATATCAAGGCTGAAGCCGCTGATGCCAAGTCCATCGAAGATGAATGGTACATGCTGCATGGCTACGCCAGGCTGTTGATCGAATCATTGAAGAACTCGTTCGTCACATTTGATGACTCTGCCGAGTAGTTTTTTCTGGCTATTCGGGATTTTTCCGCCCACCTGAAAATTCATGCCGGCCACGGTGTAGATTTTTGTACTGACGAACCAGCATGATGGTCTTCAGGATATCGGGTACGTTAATGGCCGTAAGGGGCAACCCGATATCGATGCGCGGATACGCGGGATTATCAACCTGGACATCGATATATTGTTGCGCGCCTGGCGGCAGGCAACGAATGGCCGCCAACCAGACGACCGCGCGTGATTCGAACCAGCCGGTGAACTCCACGTTTACTTCGCATTCGCCTGCCGCACTATGCGCGATGAACTCGACGCAAGCGGATTGCAACGCCCAATAGAGATCCTGATCCAATTCTCTTATACCTTTACCTTCCACCGCGTTGGCGAACGTCTTTTCAAGTCCAGCTGTCCTATAATACGAATGACGCGATCCTGCTACCGGTTAACCGCCGGATTGCCTTATACTATATACCCTTTGCAAATTATTGATTTAAAGCGGATAACACATGCAAAAACAACCCGATTTAACCATTTCAGCAGAACCTTCCAGTTCTATTCATGCTATTAAAGTACACCCGGCCTTCGAGTTAAAGCGCAGCGAAGCCATCGAGTCGTTAAAGATCGTGATGCACGAATATGTCCACAAGAACACTGGGGCATTGCACTATCACTTGAGCGCCGATAACGCTGAAAATGTGTTCCTGGTCGGCCTGCGCACCATGCCCCGGGATTCCACGGGTGTCGCCCATATCCTGGAACACACCGCGCTGTGCGGCAGCAAACACTATCCCGTTCGCGACCCGTTTTTCATGATGATTCGCCGGTCTCTGAATACGTTCATGAACGCGTTCACCAGCAGTGATTGGACCGCTTACCCCTTCGCCAGCCAAAATCGCAAGGACTTTTTTAATTTGCTCGATGTGTATCTCGATGCCGTGTTCTTTTCCCGGTTGAACCCACTGGATTTTATGCAGGAAGGGCATCGCCTGGAATTCGAAAACCCGCAGGATCCCGATTCCAAGCTGGTCTACAAGGGCGTGGTTTACAACGAAATGATCGGCAGCATGGGATCGCCGGTCAATACCTTGTGGCAAACACTGACCAAGTATTTGTTTCCCACCACCACCTATCACTATAACAGTGGCGGCGATCCGGAACACATGCCGGACCTGACTTACGAACAATTCATGGAGTTTTATAAAACCCATTACCACCCCAGTAACGCCATCTTTATGACCTATGGCGACATACCGGTTTTTGAATTGCAGGAGCGCATCGAATCACGCGCGCTGGCTCACTTTGAGCGTCTCGACGGGCATTTATCGGTGCATGATGAAAAACGGTATTATGCGCCACTGACGGTTGAAGAACACTATGCATTCGATGATGAACAAAACGCCGAAAATAAAACCCATATTGTGTTGGGCTGGTTGTTTGGCCGTAGCACCGATCTTGAAGAATCCATGAAGGTGCATTTGTTGTCCGGTGTATTGCTCGACAACAGCAGTTCGCCGTTATTACAGGCGCTGGAAACCACGGACCTTGGCAACGCCCCGTCTCCGTTGTGCGGGGTGGAAGATTCCAATCGCGAAATGACTTTCATGTGCGGCATTGAAGGTTCCAAACCTCAAAACGCCCAGGCCCTGGAAGATCTGGTGCTGGCTGTGCTGCAACGCGTGGCCGAACAAGGTGTGCCCCAGGAACAAATGGAATCGGTGTTGCACCAGCTCGAACTGGAACAGCGCGAAGTGGGTGGCAGCCACTATCCTTATGGTTTGCAGCTCATCCTGGACGGTTTATCCAGCGCCGTGCATTACGGCGATCCCGTCGCCGCATTGAATTTGGATCCGGTGTTAAATCAACTACGGGAAGATATCAAGAACCCCGCCTTCATCAAAAACCTGGTGAAATCCTATTTGCTCGAGAATCCGCATCGCGTGCGGCTCACGCTGGCGCCGGATACGAAACTGAGCGCACGGCGGCAAAAAAGCCTTGCGGCCAAGCTCGCGAAAATCAAGGCCGGTTTATCCGAAATTGAAAAACATAATATTATCGACCTGGCCCAGAAACTCGCCGAGCGCCAGCAGAAGAAAGACGACGAAAGCATTTTACCCAAGGTGGGACTGGAAGACATCCCGGAAGAAATGCCGATTGCCCAGGGCGTCTCCCGGGAATTTCACGATTACAAAACCACGAATTACGCCCAGGGTACCAATGGCCTGGTCTACCAACAAATTGTCTGTGAGTTACCAAAGCTGAACGACGACTTGCTGCAATATCTCCCCTATTACACCGCCAACCTGACCGAACTGGGTTGTGGTGGCCGCGGTTACGTAGAAACCCAGGCACTGGCCGCCAGTGTCACTGGCGGTATCAGCGCCTTTACCGCCACCCGCGGCAAATGTGACGATGTGCAGTCGGTAGCGAGTTATTTCTTTGTGTCAGGCAAGGCCTTGGCCAGAAATCATAAACACTTATGCCGGTTAATGCGTGAAACCCTGGAAATGCCCCGCTTTGATGAGCTGGGTAGAATCAAGGAACTCATCGGCCAGCAACGCGCCAGCCGCGAGCAAAGCGTCACCGGCCAGGGACACAGCCTGGCGATGATCGCCGCCAGCAGCGGTATGAGCCCAGCCGCCCGGCTATCGCATCAACTCAGCGGTCTGCAAGGCATCAAACACATCAAGCAATTGGATGCGACGCTCAACAAACCGGATAATTTGCAGGCGCTGGCCAATAATTTTCAGACCATACATGACGCGATCCTCGCGGCGGACCGGCAGTATTTACTCATTGGCGAGCCTGAGCACCTGCCTGCTTACATGGACGATTTAGCGGCGGTGTGGAGCGAATCCCGTCCGATAACGAACATCATCGAACCCTTCAGTCTCAACAAAACCAGTCAGCAAGTAAAACAATTATGGATCGCCAACTCACCCATTAATTTTTGCGCCAGGGCCTATCCCACCGTTCCCATTGAACACGAGGATGCCGCGCCGTTAACGGTTCTCGCCGGATTCCTGCGCAATGGCTATTTGCACACGGCAATCCGGGAAAAAGGCGGCGCTTATGGCGGTGGCGCCGGTTACACGTCCGACATAGCTTCGTTTCAATTTTATTCTTACCGGGATCCCCGTCTGGTGGATACGCTCAAGGATTTCGATCAATCCATTGACTGGCTGCTGACGGAAAAACATGAATGGCGGCAAGTGGAAGAAGCCATTCTAGGCGTGATCAGTGGAATTGACAAACCATCATCGCCCGCCGGCGAAGCCAAGAATGCGTTTCAAAACACCTTGTTTGGCCGCACACCGGAGAAACGCCGCTACTATCGCAGCCGCATTCTCAAGGTAAGCCTGGATGACCTGAAACGTGTTGCCAATACCTACTTCGATCCCGCCAAAGCGAGCACCGCGGTAATCACCAACGCCACTACCTTGGACCAGCTTGGTGATTTAGGAATGGAAGTAATCAAGTTATAGCCAGGTTTATTTTAAGCGCGGCTCTTTCACACACTGGCTTAACCCGCATTTCTCACCAGGCGGCCACCAAAAGCCAAGATGAGATGGAAATACAAACGGTTATGCAATTTAATCCTTTAACACTCTGTTTCAACTTTCGACCTATCGCGGTTCTGGCTTGTCTTCGCCAGCTCCCGCGATCCTGGTGAGAAATGCGAGTTAACCCGGGCCAGTGAACCATTGCCAGCTGTTTTGTGATGCGCGGCAGCTAACAAGGGTACCTATAACGGTCAAGCCCCATATCGGAAATTAAAAACCAAGCCGTAAAATGCCCAGTGATAACCTGCAACTGACGCTCAAGGATCTGCTGGAGTCTTTGCCCCAGGTGGGTACAGTCAGGCATATTTTACTGCGCCCCGAAAAATATGTAGCGCCCATGGCGGTTCAAAGCGTCATGGCAACCCAGGGGAATGGTCTAGAGGGTGATCGCTACCCCAGTTCGGGAGCGAATAAACGCCAAGTGACCCTGATTCAATACGAGCACCTTCCGGTGATTGCCTCACTGCTTGGCGTGGATAGAATTGCGCCGGAATTGCTGCGGCGCAACCTGGTGATTGCCGGCATTAATCTGCTGGCCCTGAAAGACAAAATTTTTACGGTAGGTGATTGCCAGATGCGGATGACCGGCTTGTGTCATCCCTGCTCCCGCATGGAAAAAGTACTGGGGCATGGCGGCTATAATGCCATGCGGGGTCACGGTGGTATCACCGCCCGAATTGTCCGGGATGGCCTTATCCGCGTTAACGATGCGGTGCATGTGGTCCGCTAATGCCCGCGTGACCGCAGTACTTGCGGCCGGCATGTCCGCTAACTGTACTATAATTTGCTGAATAAATTCGCCGTAACTACTCACCCGTGGGCGGCGCCGGTGTCTCCTGCCGGGGGACGCCACAAGTACGTCCCTGTAGGCTCGACTGCGGCCATCCCTGGCCG
>DATCIR010000292.1:0-6524 GCA_036507695.1 Gammaproteobacteria bacterium | reverse complement strand
CCATTCTGGGTTACTCCGATATGCTGCGCGATGAAGGTCAAAGCCGTGAAGAGATGGAGCATGAAATTGATTCGATTGTCCGCAGCGGCGCCCACCTGCAGCGGATCATCAACGACATCCTGGACCTGTCCAAGATTGAGGCAGGGCAGCTGGTGATGGAAGAAATTGAAGTACAACCCGCGAAGTTGATGCACGATATCGAGTCAATCTTTGGCGCCCGCGCCCGCGATAAGGGTCTCGACTTTAAACTGGAATATCAGCTTCCGGTGCCGCGCAGGATTATTTCTGACCCGACACGGTTGAAACAAATCCTGTTTAATCTTTGCGGTAACGCCCTTAAGTTTACCGAAGATGGCGGTATCACGGTGTCCATGGGTTACCTTGAACACGCCAAACAAATTTATTTTAAGGTTATTGATACCGGCGTTGGCATGACCGAAGAAGAATTGGGCCGTTTGTTCAAACCATTTTCCCAGGCGGATAGTTCCACGACACGCAAATATGGCGGTACCGGCCTGGGGTTGTGTATAGCGCGGCAACTGGCGCAAAAACTGGGTGGCGATGTCTCGGTGAGCAGCCGCAAAGGCGTAGGCACAGCCTTCGAATTTACTATCGGTGTCGGCACCATCGCCAATATCGAAATGGCAAACCGCCTGGAAGACATGCAGCTTGAAGTTGTTGAAGAGAGCGCGCGCGTTATACCCAATTCCGTCAGTGGCCATGTGCTGGTCGTGGAAGATAGTCCGGACAACCAGGACCTGATCACGAAATATTTGATCAAGGCCGGCGCCACCGTCGAAGTCGTGGACAATGGCTTGATGGCGGTGCAAAAAGCCCTGACCGGTACTTATGACTTGATATTGATGGATGTGCAAATGCCCATTATGGATGGCTTAACAGCCACCAGGAAGTTGCGCAAAGAAGGTTACACCAAACCCATAGTCAGTATCACCGCCAACGCTATGAAGGAAGACCGGGATAAATGTATCGCCGCGGGTGCGGATGATTATCTGACCAAGCCGGTGGATGTGCAGCGTTTTTATAAAGTACTGCAAAAATTCTTGAAAGCCGCCGGCAAGGATGGGAATCAGCGCCGAATCGCGTAACACACCGGCTCGATACACCAACAGAAAAAAATCAACGCAAAGGAGCGAAGGCGCAAAGACAAACCAAAAATGGTTATAAACCGGCGTTGCGAAAGCCGGTGTATCACGCGATCCCTGTCATGTGTTCCGGCATTACAAAAAATCAACGCAAAGGCGCAAAGACAAACCAAAAATGGTTATAAACCGGCGTTACGAATGCCGGTGTATCACGCGAGCTTTGTCATTAGTCTTTCACTAAATACACGTAATCTTTCGCTTTGCGCCTTCGCGCCTTGGCGTTGAAGTTTTTTTGCTGTTGGTCTACCCACAGGTTTTTCAGATGAGGCAAAAATAAAAAAAGCCCGGAAAGAGACTCTTTCCGGGCTTTATTTTGGTAGCGGACTAAATCCGCTGCGGGATTACTTGCTGTTAGGATCCGCAGGATCAGTGCCCGCCGCAATTTCATCGCGGTTGTAAACACCGTCCATATCACGGTCCAGGGCCAGGCGCACGCCGTTGCTGGGGGGTACGCAGGTGTAAGTCACCGGGCTGTCGGCTTTCGCGCCTTTATCACGCAGCTTGGTGTCAGTTATGGTACCGCTTCCCCGGCCTGCAGTTGCGTCGGCCTGGAAGTTGCCGTTACCGGCATACAGGAAGTTGTCGGTTTTGGCGGTCGCCATCAGGTCACACTCGCCGAGATCCGCTCTGGCAATCAGCAAATTGATACGCGATGCGACGGTTTCCGCATTGGTCGTGTCGAGCGTGATTTGCTGGCCTACGATGGGGAACAGGTTGGTATCGAACACCAGCAGGTACTGTTCCAGGTTACGGCGCACGACCATGCCGTCCGGCGAGATCGCCAGGTTATCGGGGTTGCCCGGATCCAGCGGTGTTACCGCCTGGGCGGGACGCGGCAGGAAGCCGATGATGTTATGGAAACGGAAGATGGTGTCCACGCTGCCATCATGGAACATGCCGAAACCACGGACCTGATCACCCTGGTGCGGATTTCCATTGCCGAAGAACAGATGGTATTGCATTTCTTCCATGGTCATGTCCGGAGTCATGCCGGAGAACGGATCATCCGCCAGGAAGTTGTTGCTGTTGGCCATGCCGAACATACCCACTTTCTGGTACAGGTTGCGCAGGTGCGGCACCTTGAAGAACTGGGTCTGGAACGCGAAGGTGTTCTTGCCGTCGGTACCGAAGAAACCGGGCTTGTTCACGCCGAATTCCTTGTTGCCATCGCGGTCAACCACGTGGCAGCCGTTGCAATGGTGCACGGTATCGACAATCATCTCCGGATTCATGAAGAAATCACGGCCGGCCTGTTGCGCCGGGGTCAGTGAATTATCCAGGTTACGGATCGGATTCGGCGCATAACTTAATTCCAGTGCAAAGTTGGTGTAATCCTGCAGGGCTTCCGCTGAAAGCTGCGCGCTACGGCCCACTAAGCCTTCAAACGCGGGATTGAAGGCTTTGAAAGCGGCTTGTTCATCGTATACACCGCTGTCCGGTTGCGCGGATTCGGTAACGCCATCCGCGCCGGTACGGTCACCTCGCCAGTGCTGCGCGCCGTGGTTCGCCATGCCTTTCATGCTTTGGGTGGTCATCGGGCCTTTCATGTTCATGAACGTGGAAATCTCGGCGGGAAAACCGAAATCCTCGTGGTTAATCGCCAACGGTGCGAAGTTACCCATCGGCGAACCATCGGGATTGCCGAGGTCCCAGGCCAATTGGTCCATGTCACCAAACACATGGCATAAGGCGCAGGAGCTATCACCGTGACTGGAGGTCAGGTTGGCGTCGTAGTGATATTGGCGGCCTTCACGCACGTGCGCCGGTTCCGGGTTGTGCATGGTAATATGCTTAACTTCGTTTTTGGTCTTGGTATCAACAATGGAAATACCATTGTCAAAACGGGTCAGCACATACAACAGGTTGTGCGTTTCATTCAGCAATACACCGCTGGGGCCACCGCCACTTATAGCCACGTGATCACTGCCATTGGGCACAAAGCTGTTGTTGTCCAGCTTGGCGGTGTCAAAAATACCGACCTTATTGGAGCCGAATGCCGCAAGATACAGCGTTTTACCATCGCCGCTGATGGCCATTTGCATGGGTTGCGCCAATGCGGCGGCTTTTTCCGCCGGATTGTCGTTACAGCATTTCGAATAGTCAATGTGCTTGTTCAAATGGCGCGGCTTAACAGCGCCGTCAACCACGGTAATGCGGCTTTCCGCGAAATGACCGCGCACGGTGCTGCCCAGTCCACCGGGGCCTTCGAAACGCACGTGGTTAAGGGCCTCGGTGTTACTGACATAGAGTTTGCCGTTCACGGGATTGACCGCCATGTTAAACAACACTGTGCCGACGCCGCTGTAATTGCCGATTTCCACCGGCGTTGCCGCCATGGCGTCAATTACAAATACGTCTTTATCGGGCAGGTTGAACTTGACCTTGTCATCCCAGATTTTGCCGGTTTCATCAACCCAGTGCTCGCCGTTGAATTTAACAATCAAGCTGACCAAGGGTTGCAGTACACCATTGGCGTCGGCAATGTGCGGCTCGGGAATACCGTCGCCATTCATATCAACCATATTGGTTGCGCCGGGAACACCGCCTTCGGGAGTCACAACCATTTCCACCAGCGTAGTGGTCTGGTTACCGGTTTTAAAACCGACGGCATAAACCTGTTCGCCATTGGGCGATACGGCCAAGGCGCGCGGCGTGTCCATGAACAACGTGATCACGTTAATCGGTTCGCCACCCATCGCACTGCCGAGGTTTGCGTTGTCGAACACCCACACATCGGCGCGGCCGACGCCGGGTGTAGTGAAGTCTTCCAACGGTACGGGAGAATTCTGGCCGCGGTGCGCGGTGGTAATAAACGCGCGGCTTTTGTTTAAACCGGCAAACACGATATCGCGCGGTTCGTCGCCCACTAACAAAGTGCGCGCAACGATCATCTTGCTGGGATCGGCCGCATCCACAATGCTGACGCTGTCAGAGACGTGGTTGACCACCCAGACTTTTCCATCCGGCGCGATGGCCACCGCCACCGGTTCGATACCCGCCAGCACCGAACCCGCCGGTTTCAGCTTCAGGCCGTTATCTTCCACCGTGAATGCTTCCAGGCGGTTGTCAGGCGTGTTAACGGCGAAAAGAACCGTGCCATCCGCCGACATCGTCATGGGGCGAACCTGGTCGGATTCAAACAAGGTGTAGTTTTCATTGGCGAATGCACCGCCGGTGCACAACGCAGTGCTGATCAGTAGAGTAATAATAAGCAGCTTGCGGCGCAGCGAAATGGCGCGAGTCATCCGCGGCGTAGCATGGCTACTCCGTTTTGCTTTATTAAATAACATTACATTAGCCCCCTAACCGAAACGTTAAGTGTTAATTAAATGATGGTGTAAACACCGTTTTCTATGGGATCTTCAAAGCGTGAGGCAACAATACAGACCGATTATTTGGTTATGGGAGGTATCAGCCGCCGAAACCTTGTGAGGGCGTAATTTATCATTCCGGCTGCCAGGATCAAAATAATATTACCTAAATAAATCGTTAAAGCTTTATCAGAAAAATGCACACAACGAGTTTAGCGACTTGTTATTAATAAGAGTGAAAAAATTTTGTGTTAAACGCTATGGTTCGCTAGAAGCCCCCCCTCAGTTGTCATTTTATTGTAATAGCGTTTAACGCTTATATAGATTATGCCGGGTTGTTACTTGTATGCTTTTACCGATTCCATGGAGGGCGGCATTTTATTTATCGATCTCTGAATAAACGCTGAATAATTGCTGAATCGATACGCATGCTTTTTCCGGCACAGTTAACTTTCAATCGGTTCCTCAGAAAAATTTTTAAACGCTGGGGAGAAAAAATATTCAACGCGGAAGCGCAATGCAGCAAAGAAATCGTTTCCGCATCGGGGTGGAGAACAAGGATTCATCCCTTGAGCGCTGCGAATTAATCCAACTTAGCTTGTGAATTTCTCCCTGGGTCGTGTCCCGATACTATTGCCCAGTCAACGGAAAATGCTTTCACGGACACGGCCAATGCGTGGAAACCCTTTGCGTTGATGAAGGCGGTTGGATTGCCTTCGAATTCCGCGGACGCGCAATTTTTGTTAGGTGAGCTCTGCGCCCTGGCGTATTCGCGGTTCTTTTTATCAATACCAGGCGGCCACGAAAAAAATTTAATTTTGGGCTTGCTATCTTCCGGATGCCTGCCTATACTGCTTTTAAACACACTGCTCATATAAGCAGTATTTGCGGGCAAACACTTTGGGAACTCTGGTATAAAAACCTTTGGAAAATATGGAACAACTCACCGAACGCCAGAAAGAAATTCTTGATTTCATTAGCGAAACAGTTGCTGCCAGTGGAATGCCGCCCACCGTTGCGGAAATTGCCGCAGCGATGGGCGTCAGCTCCACCAACGGTATTCGCGGACACCTGCAGGCCCTGGAGCGCAAAGGCGCTATCGAACTGGTTCCCAATGCCTCGCGGGGGATTCGCCTGCTGGATATGCCGGAAGAGGAACAAGGCTTGCCCATTATCGGCCGGGTTGCCGCCGGCAGCCCCATTCTGGCGCAAGAACACATCGAGGATTACTGCCGCGTCGATGCCAATACCTTTAAACCCAGCGCCAACTATCTATTACGCGTCAAGGGCGAAAGCATGCGCGACGCCGGTA
Organism: Gammaproteobacteria bacterium; assembly: GCA_036507695.1. Taxonomy (GTDB): domain Bacteria; phylum Pseudomonadota; class Gammaproteobacteria; order SZUA-152; family SZUA-152; genus JAKEGK01. Next base: position 738 of record DATCIR010000292.1, on the reverse strand, counting down.
TTTATGATGGTGACTTGCTGGCCGTGCACCGCACCTCACGCGCCCATAATGGCCAGATCGTTGTGGCGCGCATCGAAGATGAAGTGACCGTCAAACGGCTGAAGATAAAAGGCAATATCGCCTACCTGCAACCCGAGAATCCCGATTTCGACGTCATCAAAGTGAACATGAAAAAACAATCGTTGGGTATCGAAGGCATCGCGGTAGGGGTGTTGAGGCGGTTGTAGTTTTTAATGTTGGAAATTTATAAGCAACGCGCAAAACAGTTAAGAAGCCTGCAAACAGAGGCAGGACGGTTACTCTGGCGGAATTGCGTAACCGTCAAATGGCTAACAGTAAATTCCGGCGCCAGCATGTTATCGGGTCTTATATTGTTGATTTCGTTTGTTTGGAAAAGCATTTGATCGTCGAACTCGACGGCGGGCAACATCTCGAACAACAAGACTATGACGATAAAAGAACTCATTATTTGGTAACCCAGAGATTTGAAGTCATACGTTTCTGGAATGACGAAGTATTAAAGAAATTAGACAACGTGCTGGAAGTGATTTATTGGAAGCTTGTTGACCCTCACCCTAGCCCTCTCCCTGAAAGGGAGAGGGGGTGGGAAAGGTGAATTTTCAAGGCTCGTTCTTTAAGTCCCCTCTCCCTTGGAGGGTGTCGCAAAACCCGGTTTATTGTAGGGTGGGCAGCGCCCACCGTTATAGTCACAATCAATTGCCGCACATTGGTGGGCCG
>DATCIR010000291.1:0-6201 GCA_036507695.1 Gammaproteobacteria bacterium | reverse complement strand
CGTTTCCCGCCATAACGCTTGTGAGAAAAATAACGGCTTCTTTCCTTGCCTTTACGAACAACTCTAACCTGGTATCCCATACCATCAGGTTCGGTGATGTTTTCGAACTTAGCCAATGTCTTTGCCTCTCTCTTGTTAGTTAAAATTATGCCTATTTTACAAAATCTACCGCTACTATTGTTTTTACTCATCCTACATACGGCTTACATCTTACGGCTTACACCTTACGACTTACGACTTACTGCTTAACTCGGTTCTTGAACTTGCGTCTGACTTACTCATGCCATGGCAAAGCTTGCTTCATGCCAAACCCCGCTTTAAGCCAAGTCGCCATTATAACGATTTACATAAAAAATACTTACAGTTTTTTCCAATAACGTTATAACAAAACAATAACCGCTATTGAGGGCAATTATGCACCCAAACTCACCATCACATTCAATGCAAATCAGTTAAAACGTTAATAAAATAGACGCTAAATAGAAACTTGGCAACTTACTATCAATACTTTTTAACACGTTATTTTTGGAACAAGGAATTCTTCAGAAGCTGCGCGTTTTATTGGCCGTGAGTTCACTGGTTAGCTCGCCCACAAGCCGGTGTTAAATATTTTGTGGAATACTGGATTGCCTGCCTTTGCGCACACGGGCATTAATATAGCCTGTTTTTAATATTGTTGCACGTCAGAAGTTTCTTACAAGCCACGCCACTTATTATTTTTTAAACTATTTACGTAGTTTGACTTAGTGGGCCCTCTAGTATAAGCACCCTAATTCCCACATCAATCGCGTCAAAGAGCCGGATAATATCCGCGTTTTTCATCCTAACGCAGCCGTGAGAGTTTGGTTGACCAAGGATTTCAGCATCTGGACTGCCATGGATATAAATATAGCGGCGCATGCTATCAACGTTTCCCAGCCGGTTTTTACCCGGCTCCTGGCCGCTTAGCCACATTATTCTGGATAAAATCCAGTCCCGGTGCGGATTTTCCCGGCGTAATTGTTCGGAATAGACCTCACCGGTCGGCCGGCGACCGACAAAAACCGTATAAATTGGACACCCGGCGCCTATTTTAGCCCGCACGATATGCTCCCCGCGGGGCGTACATTCGCTGCCAAACAACTCACCCGGCCCGTTCGCGGCTGTGGCCACCATGACGTCAATGGTAACCTTACCGTTTTCACGTAATTGTAGCCGCTGATCGGCAATACTGACAATAATTTGCCGGATCGTCATGGCTTGACCCCGGCCGGCTGAATCCCGGAGTTTGCCCGATGAACATCGGCCAATCCGTCATAGTTGCCGTCAAGATGAAGGCGGTAACCTTGCACATTTTTTCTCGCCGCGTAGACATGATCTTCATACCACAAGGGCACATAGGGCAATTCCTGATGCAAAATCACCTGAATCTCCCGGTATAGGGCCGCTTGCGCCCCGGCATCCTGTTCATTCCGGGCAGCTTCCAGCAGCTGATCCACGCGGGGATTGTCGTAGCGGCCCCGGTTAGCGCCATCGGGTGGCGTTGACTGGCTATGAAATACCTGCCGGAAAATGTCCGGTAGATTAATACCCACCCAGGCCAGGCTGAACATCTGAAAATTGCCTGATTTGATATCGCCATAAAACGTGCCCCAATCGTAAGTTTGGATGGATACTTCAATTCCCACGGCGGCGAGCTGACTTTGAATAATGGTAGCCAGCCGTATGCGGAACGGGTTGTTGGATGTTTTGTAGGTAATACGCAACGGATTGGCACTGCTAAAACCCATTGGCGCCAATAAGCGCCGGGCTTTTTCCGGCGCGTATTCATATCCCGGCAAATCCGGGTGCCCCGCCCAATGATCCGGTGTCAACATGGCGTTTGCCAGACGCGCCCGGCCGGAAAACAAATGGATTATGATCGCTTGCCGGTCAATCGCATAGGCAATCGCCTGACGAACTGCCAATTGTCCTACCACGGGATCTTTGAGATTAAAGCCTAAATAGGAGAAATTGCTGCCCGCGCCTTTGGCCACCAAAACCTGATCCTGGTCACTCAGATACTTTACTAACTCGGCATCTATATCATTCTGCAGCATATCTATTTCACCCCGGAGTAATTTAAGAACCCGGGTGTTTTCTTCCCGCACATGCACGAATTCAAACTCCTGCTGGTCACTGACTCTCTGCAAGCGCAAGCGATCGCTTTCCGGCCAATGGAGAAACCGAAAGGCCCCACTCCCTACAGGCTGGGTGCTGAAAGGATGCCCCGCCTTGATTTTAGCAGCCGGCAAAATCCCCACTTCCAGATAGCCGGGGAACAGGGGATCGGGAATATTGAGAACGAAATCCACGGTGTCGTCATCTATGACAAGAATTTCTTTCACCATGTGCAATGTTGCCCGGTGTGGCGAGGCGCTGTTGCCATCCAGTACGGAATCAAACGTGGCCTTGACATCGTGCGCGGTTAATCGCGTGCCATCGTGAAAGAGACGCGATTGCTCGCGCAGCACAAATCGAAAATGGGTCGGAGTAAGCTTTTGCCAGGTTGCCAGCGCCGGCACCGGCTGGGATGCGGTATCAAAATCAATCAGCTGCCGGTAAAACAGCCGATTGATACGGGAAGAAATGGCATCGGTGGAATAACGCGGATCCAATGTCACCGGTGCGCTGGCCAGCCCAAAACGTAACGCGGTATCGCCGGACCGGGACTGGCAGCCAGTTAGGGCGAATCCGGCAATCCCGCTTAGCCATAGGGACAACAGGATCCCGGTGGCCGAACACCCCCGCTGTTGAGCGCTCACCGGCTTGATCGGGCACATGCTGGCACGGGATTACCAGTCTTTATAGGGATGCTTGACCAAACACACATTGTAATAACGGGTGTCCTGGGAAACCTCCCGGCCCAGCCAGGGCGGTTTCTCGAAGCTTTCATCCACCGCTGCCAGTTCGATTTCGGCAACCACCAGACCGGCGTTGTCCCCGGTAAACTCATCCACTTCCCAGACATGCCGGCCATAAGGGACATAGTAACGGGTCTTTTCAATAAGCGGCTTTTCGCAGAGCCGCTCCAGCATTTCCCGGGCGTCTTCATAAGGCACCGCAAACTCGTATTCCTTGCGCGTCACATCCAGGGCGGCGCTCTTGATATTGATGTTGGCGGATTCACCGGCCAGTCTTATCCGGATCGAGGCCTTGCCGCCACCGGCGAAATACCCCTGCTTCACGGCTTTTTGCCGCGCCGCCAGCGTGCGCCAGTCATCGTTGAGCACCAGGAATTTACGTTCTATTTCAGTTGCCATTCGCGGGTTTAATTCAGCAAGAATTCATGATTGCCGCCTGGAATACTCCAGGGGAACCGTATTAAGCGGTTTTCGTTGCTGCCATACCCTGATCCCCAGCAGCAGCAGCAAAATAGCCGCGTGTATTAACGGTTGCAACAGGTCGGCTTTCACCAGCCAGAGATAGTGCAAAATACCACAAACCGCGATCACGTACACTAACTGGTGCAAACGTTGCCAGCGCTTACCCAGCCGTTTCATCATTTGATGGGTTGAGGTGACAGCCAGTGGGATTAGCAGTAGAAACGCCGTGAAGCCCACGGTGATGTACGGCCGCTTGATGATATCCTTGGCGATCTCATTGATGTCAAAAAAATGATCGAACACCAGGTAGGTTGTAAAATGCAGGCAGACATAAAAAAACGCAAACAGGCCAAACATACGCCGGTAACGTACCAGGAATTTCCAGCCGAAGAGTTGACGCAGCGGCGTCACCGCCAAAGTTATCAGTAAAAACCGGAGCGACCAGTCGCCGGTGCGGTGGGTGATTTTTTCCACCGGATTGGCGCCCAATGCACTGTGAAAGGCGTCCCAGACCAGCAGCGCGAGCGGGATCAAACAGAGCAGGAATACGGCAGGCTTGATATAACGGGGCATGGTAAAAAAATCAGCGCTATCAACGCGGGTTACGCGGGGTTTCAGTTAAAAATATTTTTTCAAATCCATGCCGCGATATAAGCCGGCGACTTCATCCGCGTAACCATTAAACATCAGTGTCTCACGTTTAAAGAATTCACCGATCCGCCGTTCGCGTACCTGGCTCCAGCGGGGATGATCCGCAGTGGGATTTACATTGGCGTAAAAACCGTATTCCCCGGGCGCGGAAACGCTCCAGGTGTTTTTGGGTTGATGTTCGGTAAAGCGGATGCGCACAATGGATTTAATGTTTTTAAAGCCATACTTCCACGGTACCACCAGCCGGATCGGCGCCCCGTTCTGATTGGGCAGCAGCTTGCCATACAAACCCACCGCTAAAATCGTTAACGGATGAGCGGCTTCGTCAATGCGCAGTCCTTCGACGTAAGGCCACTCCAGCACACGGCGGCGTTGTCCGGGCATTCGCTCGGGATCATGCAAGGTGGTGAACTCAACGAATTTCGCCTTAGAGGTCGGTTCGACTTTTTTAATGACCTCCGCAAAGGCAAATCCCACCCAGGGGATCACCATCGACCAGGCTTCCACGCACCGTAACCGGTAAACGCGCTCTTCGAGCGTATAGGGTTTAATAAATTCCTCCAATTGATAGCTGGCAGGCTTGTTGACTTCCCCGTCGATGCGGATGGTCCATGGATCGGTTTTGAAGCTCCTGGCAAACACGGCCGGCCCTTCCTTGTCCGTACTGAACTCGTAGAAGTTGTTGTAACGCGTAATATCCTCGAATGGCGTTTTTTCCTCATTCAAGGTGTAGCGGGATTTTTCAATATTGCCCAGCGCGAGCGCCGCCTGCGCCGGTTTGGATTTCAGCAACGCCGGCAATCCCGCACCAGTGACAATCGCCAGCGTTGACAGGGAAAAGCTTCGAAGAAACTCCCGCCGGTTCACATACGTGGCTTCATCCGTGATCTCCGAAGGCTTGATCGAATTTACGCGCTTAATAATCATTTCTCGATATACTCGGGTTCAGGTTATGATAATTGAATCACAGGGCGCCGTTCATTTTTGCCGGTGTCATGTCGATAAAGTAGCAATAGAATAATCTTTGTTACGAATCCGTTCAGGCACAGGATCTGAACTCAGTGGAATAATAACAGTCATAAATCACGACTTTGTCACGGCGCTTGAGCATTAATATTTATATATTCAACAGGATACGTCCATGAAATCATTTCCCCTTTGCTCCAATAATAAAAGTTTCGACAGCCTAAGTTTCCATAAAAAAGCGATTAAAAAAGCCAGCCTGCTTTCCCTGATTCTGTTCCTGCTTGCGATCACCGCAGTCCCGGTTTTGGCGGCGCAGCCGGCACCGAACTTGACCCTGAAAACCCTGAACAACCAAGACCTGAAGATCAGTGAACTGAAAGGCGATGTGGTTTACGTCGACTTCTGGGCGACCTGGTGCCCCCCCTGCCGGCAATCATTCCCCTGGATGGAGGAAATGCATCAGCGCTATTCCAATTTAGGATTCAAAATTGTTGCCATTAGCCTGGATACCAAACGTGATGTTATCGACCAGTTTTTGAAAACCATGACCACGAATTTCACCATCGCGCACGACCCAGGCGGCGAATCGGCGACCGCATTCCAGGTAAAGGGCATGCCCAGCTCCTACCTTATCGACCGCAAAGGTAATGTGCATCTTACCCATATGGGCTTCAACGACCGTGACAAGGCAAAACTGGAATCACAGATCAAGGACCTGATCGCCAAAGACTAGGAGCAATTTCGCCTGTCGATAAAAGACGGGCCGCCACCGTTTATGGCAAGCCTGCATGGCAGCCCTGAATGGCGGCGGCCTTGATCGAACCATGCTGGGCAGCGCTGTGAGAGAAACTTTCGTAGCCGGCTGTTTGGTTTGAATCCTGCGCTTCAAATCCACAAACCGCTAGCTGGACTGGCCATCGCCGTGCAAGATCCTGCGCGCCGGCACAAGCATGGTGCTCAATACCGGTATATTTAACATACAAACCGGACCGGAGTCCGGCTTTCCCTGAAACATTGGGTTTTGCTTGGCATCCGCCACGCTACTACACTTTGCAGTATGTATTGCCGCATTGTAACTACTTACCCGTGGGCGGCGCCGGCCGGTGTCTCCTGCCGGGGGACGCCACAAGTACGTCCCTGTAGGTTGTTGTGGGCCATCCCTGGCCCACACCCTGCGGGCGCACTGCGTGCGACCGGATTCGTTCCCGGCGAATCCGTCGACTGCGGCCATCCCTGGCCG
>DATCIR010000290.1:0-6080 GCA_036507695.1 Gammaproteobacteria bacterium | reverse complement strand
GGTGCGGGCGACTACCGTGTCCTGGCTCTAAAGACCTGCGATGACGCGTCGCAGGAAGGGTTCGGCCGCCAGGTGTCAGGGCTTGAATTGGATGTGAACTACCGTACAGGCCACCCGATCCACCATTATCACCAGTCAACTACCCATTGAAAACTGGTACAACACCATCGGCGATCCAACCTTGGCTGACGCCATCTTGGACCGGCTCTTACACAACGCTCATAAAATTATTTTGAAAGGAGAATCCATGCGTAAAGTAAAGAACACTTGACCCAACGTGACCGTTTCGAGTACAAAACAATGTCTCCAGCGCTTAGCCTTTAAGCTTCGGTCACGTTCAACCGTTTTCAACGGTCATCTTCGGCGTAATACGCAATATTGGGAGAAGATCAGTTTACTTTGGCTGGACCCACGGGCGGGACGGTTTTAGAGGTGCTTCATCGGGTCGATGCTCTGATGCAGAACTCGCACGATCGTGATGCCGTGGGGCTGTTTCATGTAGTACAGGATGTGGCTTTCATAGGGAAAGCTGAGCAGCCCCTCTGAAATGGCCTCGCGTTTGACGCCCAGATCGGGATTGTCGGCTAGGAGTTGTCCCTGGGCTTCCAATCCATCGAGATAGGTGTAGGTCTGTAACGGCCCCCACTGTTGAAAGGTATAGTCGATTATGTCTTCAAGATCGCGTTCGGCTTTTTTTGTGAATTTATAGTCAGCCACTTACCCGTTTCCGCAATTTGTCCAAGACGGTTTTGCCATCCGTGACCCTGCCGGTTTGCAGGTCGGCGATACCTTCCTGGATTGCCTCTTTCAGATGTTCCTCTTTCAGGGCTTGGAACTCGGCGTATTCCGCCGCCGAGATCACCACGGCAACGGGTTTGCCGTTCTTGTTGATCCCCACAGGACCGCGCTGTGCTTTAATAAGAACTTCCCCGAATTCACGTTTGGCATCACTGGCGTTGAGCATTTCCATAACACACCTCAGAATAATTAAATTGATCAATTTAATCAATTTGATTAATTTTAGGCGTGACGTGATGGGATGTCCAGGTGCAGAAACATATGAGCGGTTCTGCTGTGATTACAATCTAATAACTTATTGATATTAATGGTTTTAGGTCCAGGCAAAATAGTCGCACTTTGGATAGGCAGTACAGCCGGCAAAGGGATATTAGGGGACAGACCACGAATTTATAGTGTCCTATTAATGCCGGTTATTGATAATTAATTACCGGTAGTTCTGGTAAAGAGAGTCAATCCAGCGAAGTTCGGGTGTGAGCATATCCACAGTCCGTTGCAGTCCCTCTGGCAATTGCTTGGGCCATTGTAACCCATATTTATCCGGGGTGCGGAATGGGGCCAATAGCGCTGCCGCCGCAAGATCGGCGCGGGTGAATTGATCGCTGACCAGGAATTGGTTTGTTGCTAACTGAGTGGATAATTTGTCAATGGCGCGTTGTAATTTTTTTAATGAAATATCGGCTGTTCGTTCGTTTAACTGTAAATACTGGCGCATTTTGTCGCGCACCTTAGGAAAGAATAGTCGAAAGACCCATTGTTTATACCAAGGCTGACCGTGTACTAAAAGTGGAATGACGATGTCCGGCCGGTCGAGAAGAAAATAGTAAAAATAGGTCCGGGTGTATGGGCCTATATTTGTGTCAACAAATGTCTCCCACTCCAGGGCTTGTTGTTTCTGCTCAGGGTCAGACGGCGTTAAGGATTTGCGTGGAAAGACTTGGTCCAGGTAAGAAATAATGTCACTGGAACCCTGCACTATTGTTTCTTCATGCTGTAAGACCGGCACCTCGGATTTCGGCGCGATTGATTTGACGACTTTTATGTGCGCGCCGGGCAGCAGATTAACAACCCGGTATTCTAGCCCCTTATAATCAAGCGCCCAACGCACCTTTTCGCAGTAATGAGAAATCGGAAACTGGTAGAGCGTTAACATAGTCATTTAATCCATGAAAAATAATTTGAAAGATACGGTATGTAACATAGTCATATGTTATTAAACACCAAGTCTTTCATTGATGCCAAGAATATTGAATGTTAAGGAGCCTCTGATTAATTCGTCATTCCGGACGAAGCAAGGCGGAGATCCGGAACCCAGTGGTTTTAAATCGGTGTGTTACTGGATACCGGCCCCGGCTTACACCATGCCGGGGCCGGAATCCAGAAAGGTATTGATCTAGTTGGACCCCGGCTTTCGCCGGGGTGGCGAAAAGTGACTTGTTCAGAGCTTCCCTAAATCAAGTTTTCACTACGTAATATGCAAAGGCTCATTAAATACTGACTGCAGGCATTCATCGGATTAGCTTAGTAAGGAATTGTGATGCCTACGCAGCCATTCGGAGTTTATTGATTGCCTGTTATTTCGCGGCGTAGATTTCCCTTTTATATTCATATTGATATCGATTCACGTTTGACTGACCTTGCTGTTGGAATCAATCAATAGCTACCCTGCCCCAAACCACGTTCGTCTAGGAATTTTAACCAGCCGGATTACACAGAATAATATTGCATTGATTCTTTCCCTTCTCACGCGACATGGAAGTGCTATCTACATTGACGCAGGTCATTTCATTTAATTTGGTATATACGATGATATAACTGTCGTTACCTAGAACACCATACCAATAAAAGCGGAGGACCTTGCAATGCAAGGGCAGCAAAAAACCCCTCGATATGCAGTCCGTTTGGTCGCTTTGGTGGTATTTGCAGGATTCGTCTTTTTTGCCGGCTTGCGTTTTTTTGTGCCGGAAGGCTCAAAGCTTACGGGCTCGTACGACGCGAAAAGCCTCTTATATATCGCGTCCGCGCCTACTGCGTATCAGGGTTCCAGTTCTTGCGGAACGAATAGCTGCCATGAGGTGTTATACAATAAGTGGTCGGCGGGTGCACACGGTGCGCGCAAGGAGCAATCCAAATGTGAAGTATGCCATGGCCCGCAAGGAGTACATCCCCAAAAAGGAACTCAATTACTAAAGGTACGCGGTGATGGCGACCTTGCCGCGTTATGTTTGTCCTGTCATCGAAAAATGAAGGCTCGCAGTGCGACAGGCCAACCGCAGATCTCACCGCAGGAACATCCATACCCACATGAAGGCGTACTCCTGTGTACGCAGTGCCACGATCCCCATTCTCCCGGATTGCGCGCCACTAAAAGCAGCACTACCGCAGCCGAAGGTGCGGTTGCTGTTACGGAAAAAAGCGACACATCCGGTGCGGTAGCGCTCGCTTCAAATTGCTTTGCTTGTCATGGCCCATCGGGCCGTGGTGGTTTTGCACCGGAACTCGCCAGTAAGCCTTACGAAATGCTGAAAGCTAAACTGACACAGTTTAGGTCCGGCGAGATCACGAGTCCGATGATGAATCCCATTGCCGCAAAAATGAAAGACAACGAGATAGATGCGCTGGCACGATATTTTGCGGGGCTTTCATGAGCGTGTTACGCGTGAGGTTCTATCAGGGGAACTCAGCAAGAAACAGGGAGACCGGGAATGAATAAGCGGGTGACTGTTACGGCCGGAGGCGATTCAGAAGTGACGCATGCATTGAGCGCCAACGCGCAAAAACGGCGGGGATTTATCAAGCAGGTGCTCGGTGGATCACTGATGCTTATGACCTTACCAACGCTTGCTTCTACGCTGTTTAAACGAGGCGCGAGCGAAGCCGAAATGCAGCGCGTCAAACAAGAATATTTAGAAAAATTCAGTCCGCCCGGCTTTGATCCGTTTGCGCACCAGTGGGCATACGGTATTGATGCCTATAAATGCATCGGCTGTAATCAGTGTATGACGGCCTGCAAGATCGAAAACGGCCTGCCCGGACATCCTTCGATCAACAATCGATGGATCGAGCGCTATACCAAGCTTGCCGGTGATCCGCAGGTGTATGTGGATGCGTGTACCGATCCCGGCAATATCGCGGTCTCCGATCCCGATAATTTTATTTATCGCTTCGATGACCGCTATGCGGAAGCGGATGTGGAATATAGTTTCTTTGTACCAAAGATGTGTAATCACTGCGAAAATCCGGTGTGTGTGCAGGTTTGTCCAAAGGGTGCGACGTTTAAAACACCCGATGGCGCCGTCTTGGTCGATGAAGACCGCTGTATCGGTTGCTTGTACTGTAAACAAGCGTGCCCCTATGGCGCGCGCTATTTACGGCCTATCCCAGCCAGACCTGATGGTGTTACCCGTGTGGCAGGCAAATGCACCTGGTGTTGGCATAGGCTGACAAAAGGTCAGGGGCCTGCATGCGTGGGTGTGTGTCCAAGAAACGCGCTGATCTTTGGTGATCTCAATGACCCCGAAAGTGATATCAGTCTGTGGATTAAGGAGCACGGCAGAGAATTGTTAGTGCTCAAGGCGGATATGGGCACGCATCCCAGTGTGAAATATATCGGTATCAATGAGGCGGTGCGATAATGGAAGCGATTCATGTTACTCCTTTCGCCGGCTATGTGTATCCAAACGAAACAGTGGTTGCGTGGACCATACTGATAGCGGTCTATCCGTACTTGACCGGATTAGTGGCGGGAGCTTCCAGTGTCTCCGTTTTATTCACTGGCGCCGGCTTGAAACAGTTTAAGCCGGTTTCACGCTTGGCATTGCTTGCGGCGCTCGGTTTTATGTTGACAGTGCCGATTGTGCTGTTGAGTCACCTCGGACACCCCGAGCGGGCGCTTGGCGCGATGATTACACCGAACTTTACCTCGGCGTTTTCGATGTTTGGTTATTTTGCGATGTTGTATACGTTCATCCTGTTGCTTGAGATATGGTTTGAGTTCAGAGAATATAATGTTCTGCAAGCGAGAAATTCCACCGGCCCAAAAAGATTATTCTATCAAGCGTTGACATTATTCGATGACAACATCTCACCTGGGGCGCGAGCGTTTGACCATAAGTGGCTCAGGCGTATCGTGATCTTCAGTATACTCGGCGCGCATGGTTTGCATGGCTACGTTGGTTTTGTTTTCTCGTCGTTGAAATCCCGGGAGTGGTGGTCATCTGAATTGACCATTGTCATATTCGTTATCTCGGCGATAGTCTCGGGACTAGCCGCGGTGATGCTGATGTATCTCGTGGTCTCGGCGTATCGGAAATTCAAAGTCGATGAAATATGCCTGAGAGGGCTTTCCTTCTATCTGATGATCTTTGCCATATTCACGCTGTTTCTCGAAGGCGTTGAATTTGTCAGTCTGGTCTACAAAGGGAAGGAAGGTATTGAGCTAATCATGGAGTACGTCTCCGGGCCAATGTTTTACAGATTCTTCATCATACAGTTCCTTGTTGGCGCCATCGTGCCTATCGCGGTGCTTTTTTGTGTGTGGAGGTATAAACTTTCGGGCGTAAAATTGATTGTTGCAACATCTGTCGCATCGGTACTTGCCTTGGTGCAAGTATTCATGATGCGTTATAACGTTGTGATCGGAGGACAAGAGATTTCCAAGACTATGCGCGGCTATTTGGAATACCAAGTACCGGTATTCGGTATCGAGGGTGCATTGGCGGCGCTCGGAGCGATAATGTTCTCACTCGGTCTGACGTATGTGTTCGTAAAAATCTTTACCATCGACTTTGAAGACGAATATGTGGCGACAGAATATGTGGGGACAGATCACGAATAACCAACATCCGGTTCCGGCCGTTTCGATGCTTTCAAGTGAATTTATGGCCGGAATGACCGGACACGCCTGTTAGATGAAGTGTGAGCTAATACACTTAACTGCCCATTTTTTTTGTCATACCAAATAAAATGGGCCCGGCCAATATTTGGCACGGGCCCATGTTTTTTGTAACCAAACCGCGTCAATAATTACAGTGGTTTTAAAGCCAACTCTTCCGCGGTTGCTTTTACAAACCCGTATTTGGCATAAATGTTCTGCGCATCGTCCGTCGCCAGGTACTCCAGGTACTTTTTCGCGTTGTCCGGGTTGCGGCCGGTTTTCAGCGCGCCGATGGCGTACAGGGCTTTGTCTTGCTTGTTGTGCGGCGCTTCAATGGCAACGCCTTCCACCGCGCGGCCTTCGGCTTTGGCTTCCACCACTTCCGTGGTCCAGACGATGCCCACGT
>DATCIR010000289.1:0-28209 GCA_036507695.1 Gammaproteobacteria bacterium | reverse complement strand
TGCGCCGCAGCGCGAGAGGGGGCATTTAGCGCATTGCATTTCCACTCATAGCGCCGATAGCCGAGATCGAAGGCCCGCGCCATCATGAGATACATGGCCTCCGTGGCGGCGGGAGTCCGTTGTAGCCGCGGTGAATAGTTGATATGGCCGACTTCAATTGAGCCACTGTCCGGATTGATTCGCAAATAGCTTGCGACGCCTACCGCTGCGCCGTTTACAAGATCCACAATTGCGTAAAACTGTGGATCAGTTCCGCAACAATAGTGTTCGATCCAAGTACGGTAGCTGTCCAGGCTTTCGAACGGGCCATAGGGAAGATAAGTCCAGTTTCTTCCTTCAACATCCAAGGCGTTGGCGGCATAAAGGTTTTGCGCATGACGCATTGGGTCGAGTGGTTCAAGGCGGCAGAAACGCCCGTCCATTGGCTCACGCATTGGGTGACGCGGCGGTTTCCAATCGAGGACGATAGGCCCAATCGGTTGGTTCAGATGATTCGACTCGTATTCCATGCGTATTGCCTAACAGGTTGACTAACGAGACCCCTGTGCCGTTATCCATTTTTAGGCATGGGCGCCATTGCGATTTAACTTGCTACAATTAGATCTAACCAGAAGGTGCTACAGTTGTGGCTGTTCCACCAGCTCGTGGGCGATTTTCTTGAGCGTGTCGTCACCCAGTTCGCGCACGGCGCTTTCGTTGTTGGCCAGTGCATCATAGAAAGCCAGTTCGTCTTCGTTGAGGCCAAGGTCTTCGTGGCGTTTCATGGCCTCCTGAAAGTCCTTGGCCATCTGGATCAACTCTTCGATGACCTGGGCGGTTTCGATGGCGCGGTTGCGGTACTTGCGCAGGGTTTCCAATAATCTGTCACCGTATTTAAAACCAACAAGCTGAACATGGTCTGATTGCTTATCACCGGCCTTATCGGTGTACTGTACCGGCACTCCCTCCAGCAGATATTTTTGGAAGATGTAGTTATTGCGGATCAGCACAGGGCTTTCGGGTTTGTTGAGGACGTCGAGAACTTGCTCTTCAAGTGTTTCAACAGGGTGCGGATTGATACGCTGCAAGGCATCGAGCAACCGTCGCGCGAGTAATATTTGTTTGTAGTCCTCTCGCTCCGGTGCTTTGCCATCATGTGCGATATCGGGGCCATAGGCATAGTCATAGCCCCCTTCGCGGAACCAGTCGAGGCAGAGTTGTTCGAGTTGGTCTTCGGTTATGCTCATTAAGTATACATATTATATAAACGGTTTCTTAAAACGGCGGTTTGCTTACAAATGGGCGCCCTTTTAATTTCAGAAACTTAGCTCTTCTAAGGTTCATTTGGCACCTTTGAGAACAAATAAACTAAGCCCAGAAAGGCACATATTTCGCGTACCTTCTAGACGCATTTTCTGGATCTTCTAACTTGATCAAATTTCTTTCTACCGTATCTCGTATAACCCTAGAAACCGCGTCTAATTTCTTTTCTGAGAGTTTGAACCGATCCCGCAGACTCTGATTTGTCATTTTTTCATTCATCACATAGCGTAAACAGCAATGTTGATAACACGCACGAACTCTATCCTCTTTAGACATTTCGTCAAACTCACGATGGGCGTAGAGAATCGCTGTTGTCCGAATCTGTCCAACCCTGAAATCGGGCGCGGGTAATTGAAAGACCTCAGCACTATCTACAACTTTATCAATGCCACTTCCGAGTTCTTCACACACACCAAAACGTCGCATCATGTTTGCAAGACGTTCATTTCGCGACTGATATTCATCTATAAAACGATCCGTGGTTATAACAGGTAACCCAGGGTTGGACACTTCTACTCGGTCGCTGTAAATCTCAACGACAACAGATGATCCGCCTTCATTAAAATCCTGGTGAATTAATGCATTTGCGACAAGTTCACGTATGGCAATTTCAGGAAACATCTTCACAGTTTTTCGAATTGCTTTTTCAATCACCTCATTCGTAGGGATCTGTGAATTGATAAAATCAACTAAGCCTTGAAATCCAACCGCATACCCTTTGTGCCCCATTTGATCAAGACGAGTTTTCAATTTGTTTGTACCCTCATATGCAACCACTCTTACAGCTTTTCTTGACAATGCAGGTATTTCATCAAGAGACTTCGCAAATAAAATCACCCCTAGATTGGTTATGTCGTAATTAGCATTTGCTTTGGCAATGAAACCCTCACGCTGAAAGCGATCTAATACACCCGCCCGATTTTCCGGGTATGGTAAATTCAATAAGTCAAAGTAACTCTGAGTATCCAGCAATCGAACAACATCCGTACCTTCGATTCCAGAAATTGCAATTTCCTGCAAAAAATCTGGCTTGCCCTCCTCAAATATCTTTTTTAGCTGCTCGGGTGACATTGGCGCCAGTTCTTCACCAGCACGCATGAGGTATTTCCCGTTGTATTGCACTGGATGGCCTTTTGGTCTGGAAGGAACAGTAAAAACAAGTACTCTTCCATTGGAATGAGCCAATTCAGTGTACTCGACCTTAAAATGAAGGCGCTGGTGAATGCCTGCAACAGTTTTAGCCGGAGTGTCAAAGGCGTTGGTTCCAACAATCTGTCTTGGCGGTTTATCGGTTACCCCAAGAACCATGTTTCCGCCGCCTTCATTCGCCAAAGCAACGCAATAGCCTACCAGTTCTTCAAAATCAAACCGGCTTTTAGCTTCTTTAAATTCCAAGTGTTCAGTTTCTGAAGGCAAAACTAACCATTTATCAAGTTGTTCAATGGATATCGTCACGCCACAGCCTCCTCTATACGTTGCTGGAGGAAGTGATTGCACTTGAACCGGACCGGGTGTTCGGGCTTGCCGAGGATATGGACAACCTGTTCTTCCAGCGCCGCCCGGGGGATATGCGGATTGATGCGCTGCAAGGCATCGAGCAACCGGCCAGGCAAAAGGATCTGTTTATAATCCACCCGCTCCGGCGCTTCGCCGTACCCCAGGGCACCCTCTCTGGCTTCGCCATTCACCTTGTCGGGGGCGATGTCGGGGCCATAGGGAAGATAGGTCCAGTTCCTTCCTTCAACATCCAAGGCGTTGGCGGCATAAAGGTTTTGGGCATGACGCATTGGGTCGAGTGGTTCAAGGCGGCAGAAACGCCCGTCCATTGGCTCACGCATTGGGTGACGCGGAGGTTTCCAATCGCGGACGATAGGCCCAATAGGTTGGTTCAGATGATTCGACTCGTATTCCATGCGCATTACCTAACAGGTTGACTGACGAGACCCCTGTGCCGTTATCCATTTTTAGGCATGGGCGCCATTGCGATTTAACTTGCTACTAATTCGCCAAATTTACCTAAGCCTTGAATAACAGCAAATTGAATTAGTATTACTACAATTGTAAAAATAAACGACCACGCAAACGAAATTTGAAGAACTTGCCAATAAATTAGAGATATTGCAACAAAGGTGAGTACGAGTGCCAAGAATCCACCAATAAATTTTACTATTAGAATTGCCGATATTGTTCCAAGCACTACGGCTAATGCACAATGCTTTAGTTCTTTATTTAATGCCCCAAACAGACCTGCGCCGATCTTTACGGGGATAGTCGTTATGGCCATGATTAGCAGCGTACCCAGCAACCATGAATTAGTCGAAAAGTTTATTTCCATTTTTATTACCTCTTTTTTTAATTTTATGCCTGACGTGCCGCTGCACCGTACTGGCCACGGAAACAACAGGAAACATGGCGCGTTGTCCCCGGCGCCGGCACGAACAAAGTATTAAATGCAATTTCTTACAGCGCCTCACCCACTGATTGTTTGAGTGGTACACCGGCGTTCAGGTTATGCCAGCCATTGAACTTCTGTCGATAGGATTCGAATGGCTCATTAAGTTCTTTCCGTGGATCGTTGCTTAGGGCATAGGCCATGCCCTCGATAAGCCACTGGTCCCCATTTAGATGAACCAGGCTACCGAAGTTTTCAGCTTGCCAATAATGGATGAGCTCATGTGCCACATAGTGTTGTTTCCATCCTCGTGGCGCAATCGTGATACCAAAGGTGCTAAACGTGAAACCGGCTCTTTGCGACAAACCGAATGCAGTTTGGCATTTTTCTGAACTGCAAAAGACCACTTTCGGTTCCCCGACAGACAACCCCCATTGTGTTTCAAGATATTGTTTCGAGCTGTTGAGCAACGCCATCGCGGTATTGAGCTGAGCGGAATCTTCTACGCATACGTTCCGTTCGTGGCAACTGACGCCAAATGCCTCCGGAATCAGCACACGAATCGGTTTGTAGAGAGCAAACGCCGAAACCGGCAAGAGAAGGAGAACCGCAACAAACCATTTAATGTATTTCATGCGCCATGCCTCCGTGGCATTTAACTTGTACCGGACTGACCCGAGGATCCGTTGATCCTGGATTAAATATTGCTAATAAACGACTCTAAACTAACTGCTATTCTATTGGTTCCAAATATGCGCTCAGTATACCAAGTTTAGTAAAAGCTGACAGCGGCTATTTAAGGGGTTTCTGTAAAATATGAGTTTTCACCAGCGAAGTTTGTGGATGGCCGCCTTGAGGGAAATTCTGTAAATACCTGCAATGAGTCGAGGAATGCTAATCGCGAGCAAAAGCAGAAGGTCCACGATCAGCGTTCAACCAGCCTATGGGTGGTTTCTTACTATGCGGATGCTACAAATTTGATTGCTTAAGAGGATATTCCGCCAGGCTTAATTGCTGCCCGGTTTGAGTTTATTCCTTCGGATCAGTATGTATTAGCAGCGCAAAACTTTTCCACGATTACCGATTTCGCCAGGCCGCGCGGTTGGCCGACGTCGGTGCCTTTGAGCATCGCCACGTGATACACCTGCAATTGTAGCGGGATGGTATAAATGATGGGTGAGATGGAATCGTCCACCGGCGACCCGATTGCGGGATACCGCCACGAATGAACCCGAGCTGTCACTGCCCACTATCGATATAGTACTCATCATTTATCGTCGGCGGTTTTATTCGGTTCTGTGCAACCGCGGTCAGAACTGTGCACTGATTTGTACTTAATATAGCTCTTTGTAATTATTCTTAAAGGATGTACCTTTTTTGAAAGCCCCTTGTGTTAGGGTATACGATAGTATTTTTCTGGAAAGGCAACAGTTGTTCAACTGACAGAGCAACGCCGGTGCGGGGTGGCGATCCGCGCAGATGGCGTTGGGATCATGAATTTGACCATCAGTCCGGCCGGCCAACCGCTTGATCCAGCGTGTTTAGTCAACTGGCGCGGCAACTTTGGTGGCGGCAGTAAAAGGCGGCGGCAGCAAACGTCAATACGGATCGGAGGAATCATGAATAACGAGCAACCGTACGTCCCGGTGACGGCGGAAGATACTTTGGCTAAACTCTTCGCCGACAAACAGATCGACTTCGTGCCGGACCCGATGGTGCTGCGTGCCGCCGAGTTGTTTTTGCTCGGCCGCAGCGGAGTACCGAATGCTGGCATGGGTCAGGACGTGGACCCGGAGTCCGTATGGAGCGTCATCGATCGCAACATCGACGGGCTACTCGCCTTCTTCCACCTTTTCATGACCAGGGAGCGGATTCCGCTTATCGACTATGAACACACGTTTCCATCCCAGCAATTTACGCAACTGCTTGGAAACCTGGTTTACCCCATACATCCCGACCGGGGGATCTACGAAGAAGCCAAACAAGATGCGCAGCGAAAGCTGATAAATCTCCAGTTCGATACGCTGCCCTTGGCGATGATTGCGGACATCCGCAACGAGCTTGGCACCGCCGGGTACGAGTGGTATCCGGATTTAGGCGCGGACTTGGACCTAGCCCAAGATCAAGAGGTGGTGGCCAGGTTCGTGATGGGCGGGATCATCTTCGGCGCGTACGCCCAAGTGACCGGTACAGACCACGTCCTGCAGACAAAGCGGTCGCGCCTGTTCGCGGCGCTTTCCGTTCCTCAGGCGATCGAACCGCTGTGGGGGATCAAGAAGGAACAGGAACTGTTCGCGCGGTTGCGTGAATACACGACCAAGGACGCCCGATTTGCAGCTGAGGATATTGATTTGCCGCCTTCAGTAGTACCTTATTTGCTCGTTGCCAATAACCCGCCCAAGACTCCCGCGCAGTTACTGGAGCGCGCCTTACAAATACGGAACAGCGATACCGGTGAGGACTACCGGACGTGGCATACCCGCTTGCGCGCGGCCTGGTCGCTGGGCCGCCACGATTTTAAGGCGGAAGAGGATGTCCACAAGGTGAGGCGCGAGCTGGAGAAGCGATTCGGTAACGAGGGCGAACGGGCCCGATCTGCGCCACAAAAATTGACATGTCGCTGGAAATGGGCGCCAGGGTCGGGGGAGAAGGCCTGCCTTTCGAGGCGCACGCCGGCATAACACTGTCCAAAGACATCGAGGTGGGAATTCCCGACCCGCTGAGGAACTGGATCGTTGAAAGCCTAGCGTTCCGAAATCACAGCAAACTTCTGCTGAGAATCAGTCTTGACCAACGCACGTTTGACAACATCAGCATCGGATTGAAACAGCTCTGGAAAAAAGGCTGACGAGATCGGCTCTATCTTTGCCTGCTGGTTAAAACACCAAAGTCCAACCCTGCTTTAGTGCGGCTTCCCGCGTATACGAAACGCCGTCAATTTTGAGCCCCTTATCATCAAGGAGCGAGATAATCCCGCCTTTGTTGCTGAGTTGCGCCCCCTTCCCGTCCAGTACAACCTTGATGGTTTCACCGGGCGCCAACATTTTCGGGGTTACCGCACTGCGATTCTTGTTCTTGTCCGCAATACTCCAGCCCTTTAACTCCACTGGCGCCGGCGTGGCATTGATCAACGTTACCGACTCATGACCTGGATCATTGCCTTTGGGATTCACTAACGCGGCGATGATTCGCACATGACCGTCGCGATCCCCCGGCAGGATCGTCGGCGTGGTTCCAGTTCCGGTTCCGGGTTCAGACGGCACTATCGTATGGCCGGAGCTATCATCGGTATGCCAGGCTTGCGACTGAAAAGCCAGAAAGAGTCCTACCCACTGTTCCGGCCAGCGCAGTTCGCCGCCGCCATCGACAATGGCCGGATAATGGATGACGAGTCCACCGTCTTGCCACACACCATCGTCGCTAACATAGCTTCCCGCATTTCCCTGGTTCATATGAATATCGTGTATGCCGTTGCCAGGCAGGAAACCAAAGTATTTGTCCTTGCTGTTGGATTCCGGCCCCCACCGTTCGCCGAAGGCATAAATCGCGGCGTTTTCGTCGCCGACTGCCCTTTGGATATACGCATGGATTTTTTCGTTGAGATCGTTATCGGGTCCGGGAATATCATGGGCCAGGGGACGCATTTGACCGCGATCGAATAAATTTGCCCGGATATAATCCAACGCCCGGCCGCCGGGTTCACTGGCTAGGCGGGTATATCCCATCGCCAGCGTTTTAAGATCCTCGGTAATGGCGTGCTGAAAATCCTCATCGATGACATAAAGCAGCTCCGAGGGCGAAAGTTGCGATTTAACGTTGATCGCAATCCGGTAGTCCGTCGTGTTATCCACCACGTGGACTTGATAATGGGGGCTGCTACCGCTCCCCAGCCTGCTTGAAATTGGCCGTCCTTTAAGTACTCCGTATGTTTTCAATGACATCGCGTCCTCCGTTTGCCATTAACCCGCCAGGCATTGTTCAAAACAAGCAGCCTTTGTCAATTTCCACCACCACTCATCTTTCGTTGAATTATAGTTCACACGTAACTACTCACCCGTGGGCTCTCCTGCCGGGGGACGCCACAAGTACGTCCCTGTAGGCTCGACTGCGGCAATCCCTGGCCGCAGACGCCCCCGGCAGGAAACACCCGCACCGCTTTAACCTAGGCTGCACACGGGGTGAGTAGTTACTTTATTTTTTTCAAATGAAGCGGCACTTGCAAAGCGGCACTGGTTTTTATTTTGCCGCGCTCCCGGACACCATACCACAAGTACCGAACAACCGGCCGGGCATAGACTAAATTTCCGTGGTTCACGCGTCGTGCGTAACACAACCCAGAACCGGCGCAAACTCATTTAATGCCTGCAAATAAACATCCCTTTTAAATGCCACTACTTCCTTGAGCGGATGCCAAAAATCAACCCAACGCCAGCCATCAAATTCGGGTTTTTCGCCGCAGTCCAGCCGGACATCATCCGCGGTGCCGGAAAACCGCAACAAAAACCATAATTGTTTTTGCCCGACGCACAGGGGTTTTTCGTCGCAGCGGATTAACGCCTTGGGCAAGCGGTATCGTAGCCAGTCGTGGGTGGAGGCAAGCACTTGGACGCTTTGCGGCGCGATGCCCACTTCTTCCCAAAGTTCACGGTACAGGGCTTCCTCGGGTGTTTCCAAGGGCTTGATGCCTCCTTGCGGAAACTGCCAGGCGTTCTGACCAATACGCCTGGCCCATAACACCTTATTATCGGTATTACACAAAATGATGCCGACGTTGGACCTGTATCCGTTTGAATCTATCACGCTTCAAATCAACAAGTTAGTTTACAATCACCCGATTTTTCCACAAGCGGGCTGGAAATAGCAAATTTATGGCCTGAACAATCCAACAACCGGTAAACTTGCCCCTGGCGCCGGACTAGCTTGGCCTATAGTTTTTATTTTAGTAAAAAATTTGACACAACAGCGGGTTTGTAAAAGGTAAATTATCTTGAAAATAGCGATTTTTGACCTGGATAACACCTTGTTAGCGGGTGACAGCGATTATTTGTGGGGTGAATTTCTGGTTGAACACGGTCTTGTCGACGGTGAAATGTACCGGCGGGAGAACGACCGCTTCTATGCGGAATACAAGGCGGGCACCCTGGATATTTATGAATTCCTGGCGTTCAGCCTCAAGCCGCTCTCTGAACATGATGTTGATTATCTCGGGCGGCTGCACCGCCAATTTATGGAGCAGAAAATAAAACCCATTATGTTACCGGCCGCTTTCACGTTGATAGCAAAACACCGGGACGCCGATACAACTCCCATCATTATTACCGCGACCAACCGCTTTGTCACCGAACCCATCGCCAGGGCATTCGGCGTGGACACCATCATCGCCACGGAACCGGAGTTTCGCAACCAGCGCTACACCGGCAAGGTGGCGGGCATACCCTGCTTTCAGCACGGCAAGGTCGAACGGCTCAATCAGTGGCTGCAACAAACCGGCTTAAGCCTGAAGGAAAGCTGGTTCTATAGCGACTCGCATAATGATATTCCGTTGTTATCCCTGGTCAGCCACCCGATTGCCGTCGACCCGGATCCCGCGCTGCAACAACATGCGCAACAACAGGGCTGGGAAATTATCAGCCTGCGTTCCTGAACCAGGCACTGCGTAAAATGGTGTGCTGGCACAGCCATATATCTTGAGAGCCATATGGCGTGAGAACCATATAGCGTGAGAATCATGTATCGTAAAAACTATGTCTTGATTGGCCTATTGACGCTGACGCCGCTGGTTATCCTGGCCGCGTTAATGGTGGGCAGCGTTTCCCTCTCGGCGCGGGACGTTTTTGACGCCCTGCTCAGCGGCCACGCCACGCCGTCATCGCAAATCGTGCAGGACCTGCGCCTGCCCCGCGCCCTGGGCGCCTTCAGTTGCGGCGCGCTGTTGGCGCTGGCCGGCGTGTTGATGCAGGTTTTATTGCGTAATCCACTGGCCGATCCGTATGTGCTGGGCATTTCCGGTGGCGCCGCGGTGGCAACGTTAGTGGCAATGCTCGCCGGCGCCAACGGCTGGCTGTTAACCGGCAGCGCCTTCACCGGTTCACTGCTGTCCATGTTTATCGTGTTCGGCCTGGCACAGGCGCGCGGCAACTGGTCGCCGACGCGCTTACTGCTCACAGGAGTCGTTGTCGCCGCCGGCTGGGGCGCGCTGGTGAGTTTTATTCTTGCCATCGCACCAACAAAAAACCTGCGCAGCATGTTGTTCTGGCTGATGGGCGACCTTGGCTTCGTGAACACGGTGTGGCCGGGAATCAGTGTACTGATATTGGGGCTGATCGCCGCGTTGCTGGCATCGCGCCGGTTGAACATTTTATTGCACGGCCCCCTGCAGGCCAATGCATTGGGTGTCGACGTGGGTAAACTGCAATTAATGATTTATGTGCTCGCCTCGTTAATGACCGCCACGGCGGTCACCATCGCCGGCAGCATTGGCTTTGTCGGTTTGATCGTGCCGCATTTACTGCGCCTGCTGGGCATTAGCGATCACCGCTGGCTGCTGCCCGGCAGCGCCTTGCTCGGCGGCTGTTTGCTGGTGATTGCCGATACGTTTGCGCGCTCCGTCATGGCGCCACAACAGTTGCCGGTTGGCGTCATCACGGCGATCATCGGCGTGCCCTTGTTTTTATTTATGTTGCATCGCAGTAATAAACCACTATGAGCAACACGCGATGATGAACGCGCTGCTTGATGTCAGATCGCTGCAAACCAGCATTGCCGGCCGCGTGATTTGCTCCAACCTGGATTTCTCGGTCAAACAAGGCGAATGCTGGGGCGTTCTGGGTATCAACGGCAGCGGCAAAACCACCTTGCTGCATACCCTGGCGGGATTGCGTGATCGCGATGCGGGCGAAATCCGCTACCGCGGTACCGCGCTCGAAACACTCAAGCCGTTGGCGCTGGCCAGGCAACGGGGCATCCTGTTTCAGGACAAGTCGGATACTTTTCCGGCGACCGTGCTGGAAACCGTGTTGACCGGACGGCATCCCTATATTAAAAGCTGGCACTGGGAAACCGCCGGCGATATCGCCATCGCGAGAAACGCATTGCAGCAGGTGGATCTCATGGGTATGGAAAACCGGTACATCAACACCCTGTCCGGCGGTGAACGCCAGCGTGCCGCGGTAGCCACGCTCATCGCGCAACAACCTAGCGTGTATTTACTGGATGAACCGACCAACCATCTTGATATCCGGCATCAAGTGAAATTAATGCAGCTGTTTGACGGGTTAAAAAACCGGGGAAATACCGCGTTGGTGATGATATTGCACGACTTGAATCTGGCCGCCCGGTTTTGCGATCATGTGCTGATGCTGTTTGGCGAGGGCAAAACCTTACGCGGAACAACTTTGGAGTTGTTAACCGCCGCTAATCTTGAAGAATTGTACGGTTACCCCATTCACAAGCTGCACGACAATACTCGAACAATATTTATCCCGGCTTGAATAATCAACAACAAGCGCCTTAAGGTTTTTATTAAACACAGAGACGCAATGACGCCGAGGGCGCCGGGTAACTTTTAAAAAATTGTAGAGGATCGCATGTTGGATTTTAGATATGGCTGTCCCATCGCATGTCCTGACGATACGGCTGCATGGATTGCGATAGTTTGAATTCTTTGCGTCTTCGCGCCGTTGCGTTAAAACGAATCGTCAGGCAAATTTTTTCGGGTCCACGAAATCGTCGTTGGCGGTGTTGATACTTTCCGGGTTTTCAATCCAGTTGAGCAGCGGCTGCCATTGCTGCCGTAGAATATGGGTGCGCGAATCACGCACTTCGTGAATACCCACGCCTTCAACAAATGCGTGCACGTAATAATGGCTGTCGCTGAGGGCAGTGACAAAGGGCAGGTTAACGCCGGAGAGAAATCCCAGCAATGACTGGTAAACCTTGGTGTTGTCGCATACCCGGTTGGCCACCACACCAATCCGGGTTTCACCTTCCTTGGATAAGCTGGAACGCATTTTTCCAATCACCAGAATTTCTTCTATAAACGCCGTCGTCGCGTGGATATCGATTGGCGAGGGTAAAACCGGAATCAGGATCACGTTGGCGTCGCGCATGAAGTTTGCCAGCTCATGCGTGCTCAAGGCCGCCGGGGTATCGATGATTACCCGGTCAATTTGCGGCGGCATGCGCATTTGCCAACTGCGGGTAATGGTGAGTTTTTGCTTGTGGGCGGCGATACCGTGAATGGGCCCCACGTGCTCGGGGCGAATGTCCAGCCATTTGCTGGCCGACGCCTGCGGATCGTAATCGAGCAGCGCCGGATAAGAACCACGGCTCGCGTAACAAGCCGCAAGATTGGTGGCGATGGTTGTTTTTCCACAACCCCCTTTAACGTTTAACACCATGATTTTCTGCATCGGAGCACAACCCAGGGTACAAAAAAGCGCTATTGAAAAATTTCGAGGATAATGATTAACGGTACCTGATAACCCGCTGAAAAACCAGTCATCACGCAGGGATTAATGTCACAAATTTCCATTTTCCCTTGACACTGCCAAGCCCGGCGGCTTAAAGTCCGGGCTGCTTTTGGTGTTCCGACGGGTTTCCACCCGGAGGAATGAAACGGGAAGCCGGTGCGTCATGCTACAAGCTCTTGATCGCGTACATGATAAACCCGGCACTGCCCCCGCAACGGTGATTGAGTAAACAGTAGATTCACCGCCACTGCACAAATTATATGCCTATAAACGGCATATCGGTGTGGGAAGGCGTCTACCCGGGGAGTTTCAACCCCACTCATCAGTCCGGAGACCGGCCAAAGCACTCGTACTCAGGTTGCGGAGGGCAACGGTGGCGGGCTCGTGACCATAGCACTCGTAACTATAACAATCGGTTCCTTCTGCGACTGGCTCTTCAGCTCCCTCCGGGCAGTTCCTTCACAACACAATATTAACTTTCAATAACTATCGGCGCGGGTGTGCGCTTTATTGATGCGTGAGGGAAAAATGCTTAATAAAAACCATGTCAGATCCGCCTGTATCGCAGGTGTTTTTTGGGGACTTTCGTACTATTCACTTTGCGCGCAGGCCGCGGACGAACTTCAACCGGTCGTCGTTACCGCAACACGCACCGCGCAACTCGCGGATCAAACCGTGACTCCGGCCATTGTGATAACCCGGCAAGACATCGAGCTGAGCCAGTCGCGGGACGTCGCGGAATTGCTGCGTTTTCACGCGGGCATCGAATTATCCCGCAACGGGGGGCCCGGCCAAACGACGTCGTTGTTTGTGCGCGGCACGGACAGCGATCACGTCATTGTTATGATTGACGGTATAAAAATAAACGCCCGCACCGTATCGATCGCCGCCATACAAAATATTAATCCCGATTTAATCGAGCAAATCGAAATCGTCAAAGGTCCGCGCTCGTCCTTGTACGGGTCAGAAGGCATTGGCGGCGTGATCAATATCATCACCCGGAAAAGCGCGCAAGCGGACGACATTATCCAGGCGGATGCCGGTGCGGGAACGGACAATACCCGGCAGCTTCATATCGGTTATCACACCCTGGTGAAAAATGCCCGCTTTGGCATCGATGCCAAGGGATTTAAAACCGATGGTTTTCCCACCCTAAGTAATTCTTCGACTGATCGAGGTTACGAAAACAATTCTCTTAACACTTACGTTAACACGGCATTAGGCGCAACCCAGGTTGCTTTGGCCTATTGGACAGCGCAGGGCACCACCGAATACGTGACCTTTCTGGGTGATCCCGTTGATCAGGATTTCAGGAACAGCGTGGGATCGATGTCCGTCAAATCCGCCTTTGGCAGCCATGGCAGCGCCAACCTGAAACTCAGCCGGGCAATCGATGACATCGCGCAAAATCAAAGCGATGACCAGGCAAAAACCACGCGTAACGCCGTGGATTTTCAGTCCGATTTTGATATTAACGGCAATAATCTGCTGAGCGCGGGCTGGTATTACGCCGAAGAAAAAGTGGATTACGTCAGTTTTGGTTCGGCACTGCCGGAAGCCGGCAGGAACAACATCGTAAAAGCGGTTTTTTTGCAGGATGATTTCAAATTCGCCGCAAACCATCTGGTCGCCGCGCTGCGTTACACTGATGACAAAAATTTTGGCGACGAAACGACGTATAACCTGGATTACGGTTACTCATTCTCCCCGCAACTCAGATTATTAGCCGGTGTTGGAACCGGCTTTCGCGCGCCCAGTCCTGTCGACCGTTACGGGTTCGGCGGCAACCCGGATCTTAAAGCGGAAACCTCGCAAAATTTTGAATTGGGTTCCCGGTATCAGCCTGACAACCATCATTCCTTTTCAGCGAGCCTGTTTCAAAATGATATTGATAATTTGATTAACTATAATTTTGCAACCAGCGCACTGGAAAACATCGGCCGCACCCGCATCCGTGGGCTGGAACTGGGCTACCAGTTACGCCGGCAAAACTGGTCCTCCAGGATGGAAATCCTGTTCCAGGATCCGCATGACCGTGATACCGGCGACAGGCTGCTGCGCCGTGCCAAGCGAATCCTGACGGCGGCGGTACAGTATCAAAAAAGCGCGCATACCATCGGCATGGATTTACTGGCAACCAGCGATCGCGAGGACTTTGACGCAACATTGCCGTCGTATGGACTTGTAAACTTTAATTATACCTACCGGCTGAATCCCGCGTGGCAATTCAAAACGCACATTGAAAACCTGTTCGATAAAGAATATCAACTGGCCTCGGGATTTAACGCGCAGGATCGTTTCATCATGCTTTCGGTTGCCTATCAACGCTGATCAACAAACGCTGATCAACTAACGCAGATCAACTAACGCAGATCAACACCCCAGGCCAATAACGTGAGCAACATGAAACCAATATCCAGCTACGTGAACAACAGGATGGTAACATTTAGCGCGCTGTCCTTGGTGATTCATGCGGTGCTTTTACTGCCTATGATAGCGCCTGCGCCACCGCGCCTCTCCCCGCCGGCGCAGCCGGACAATCAGGCATTAGTCGTGTCGTTTACCAAACCCGCCAAGGCGCAATCAACAGTTGCAGCGGTAATAAAGCAGAGCGGGCAACACCACAGTAGGCTGGTAAAATCAACACCGCCGCCACTTCAACCCAAAAACAACGACCCGGCTACGCCGCCCAGTACCAAACAATCGATTCAATGGTCCGAAGATTTTGCCGGCTCGCTCCGCAGCGCGGAACAGTCACCGGCGCAGGAATTAGCCGTTCAGCTCACACAACCCCTTCACATCCAGCAACCGCACAATTCGCAATTGCCGGAAAGTGCCCACAGGGTCACGCAACAGTTGAACCTCGCGATTTCAGAGCACTTTACCTATCCGAGGCTGGCGCAACGCAATGGCTGGCAAGGCCTGGTTAAACTGGGCCTGCGGATCGAGCCAAATGGTCAACTGTCGCGGATTAGAGTAATATCAACGTCCGGCTATGCGGTTTTGGATCAAGCGGCAATGGAAACCTTAAACCGCATATCCGTATTACGGGACATCGATGCCTGGCTGCGCGGCAGGCCCCTTGATACAGTCTTGCCAATTGAATACAAACTTCTGGGTGGTTAATCGATTATGGGAAATCGCCTGTCAAAAATTTACACCCGTACCGGCGACAAGGGTACGACGGGGTTGAGCGATGGCAGCCGCGTCCCCAAGGATCACGCACGGATTGCCGCCATCGGGGACGTGGACGAGTTAAACAGTGCGGTAGGAATAGTACTAACCCAGGCGCTCGATGATGCTATTCGCCGTATTCTCACCAACGTCCAGCATCACCTGTTTAATCTGGGTGGCGAGTTGTCACTGCCGGGTTATCAACTCATTAAACCGGAACATGTTACTTATCTCGAAAACCAGTTGGACAGCCTCAATGCGCACCTTGCGCCGTTAAAAGATTTTATATTACCGGGCGGGAACCTGGCCGCCGCCTTTACGCATCAGGCGCGCAGCGTTTGCCGCCGCGCCGAACGCAGCGTGGTCTTGTTGCATAACAGGGAAGCGGTTTCCGCAAACGTCCTGCAATACCTGAACCGGCTATCGGATTTTTTATTTGTACTGGCCCGGCACATCAACCGGCAGAGCGGGCAGCCGGACATTTTGTGGCAGGCGGATATTGAAACCTGATGCGCTGATGTATCAAAACCCGCTGCCAAATTGGATTGCTAAATTATTAATCTAGGGCGGCAGGAAATCAATCGGGTACGTGACAATCAGGGTTTGCACGTCCTTGGGTCCGAAATTGAATAACCTGATCCGGGCAAGCAGCTTCTTCTCCAGTTCCGGCGAATTCAAATCACTGGACACTACTTTCACATTGGTAACCGCACCGGCGGGATCAATGGTAATTTCAACAACGATCTTACCCTGCAAAGCCGGGTTGGTGCGTAACTCACGGTTGTAAAGCGCATAAATCGCGCCCTTGTTTTTATCGAACACCAAAGACACCTCTTCGTAAGTCCGGCTGGCTTTGTTGCTTCTTTTATCACTTTCGATACGTGCATTCTGCGCCACCTGTTCGACCGGGCTGTCAACCTGTGTGGTTGCACGGCCGGCCAGACTGCTGCGGCCCACACCGGTGCTCAGGCTTGAGGTATCGATGCCGCCACTGCCCGCACTGGCCACGCCCGAGGTCAATATATTACGCTGCACCACTTTCGCCTCGGTGGCGCCTTTCGCCAGCGGTTTTGACTTGTTTAACTGGGGCGTAGCATCACGCAAGTCCGACAATTCATCGGACAAGGCCAGCAAGCCGGTGTTGGCGGCTTTTTTCCGCGCTTCGGCAACCAGCTCAGCCTGGGTTTTCTCCTTTGGCTTCACTTCCTCCTTGGGCTTTTCCTTCTTTTCCTCTTTTTTCTTTTCTTCCTTGGGCTTCTCTTTCTTTTCCTCTTTCTTTTCGGGCGGAGGTGGTTTCGGTTTTTGTTTTTCAATCACCAATTGCGCCAGACGGGGTGGCAGTTCTTCAACTTGAGTCTTGTCGGTTTCTTTTACGGGTAGAAATGGCGCAACCACCCCGAAAATCAGCGTCAGCGTCAATATAATCTGGAGATTACGCTTAAGCCGCGCGTCTTCTTCCGGAATCGCCGTCCAGGGTAGAATGTAGGAATGATATAAGGCTGCCACTATTGTGCTATCCGTTTGGTTCGTTTTTCCTGGTCACCGCCAATGAGATATTGCCGTAACTGGCCAAGGTGCAGGTATACATGATTTTCTTTAGCAGTTTATAGGGAATTTCCTTGTCACCCATGATAGTTACATCACGGTTTACCGGAGCGCCATCGGGTGCTTTTTTTACAATGACGCGTTTTGCCTGATCCAGCAGTGCGAGTTTTAACGGAGTAATCTCCGGATTCTCGGCGTTAATCACCGATTTTACATCCACGATCTTGTTGCCCTGCACCAGAATGTCATCGTTATTCACGACGATCACCACGGTTTCCTTAGGCAGTTTGTCCGCAATGGACTCGGGTAATTTGATTTGCTTGGTGCTGGGCAGATCCTGCACCGAGGATGAACTTACCAATAGAAAGAACACCAGAATAGTGAAAATATCCATCAGGGAAATCATATTCAGGCCGGCGCTCTTCTTGTGGCGCTTGTGGTGCCGCTCCATGCGTTTTGCACGACGAGAATGCGCTTGCATTATTTACCCTTCCCTTCAATTACCGGTTCCGGTGGCGGCGCGTCACCAATGGCAATCTGCGGAAACAATTCCCTCTTTACGGGAACACCTTCTTCTATATGGGTCACAACCCGGACCGCGTCCATCACCTGGACCAGAACATCATAATTGACGTTTTGTTCCAGCAACAGGGTGATATTCAGTTTGTCCGGAAATTTTTCCTTGATGCGCACCAGCAGATCCGTTACGCCTTTCATGTCGAAACCGCCGCCGCTCGCCTCAAAAGTTTTGATCGGGCCGCCCTGCGTATCGGCGACGGTAATGGAATTCTTGCGAATGATTAATTCGAAATTAACATCCTTATTCAATTGATCCTGGTCAGGCTTGGGCTGGTTCGCCGGCGGTAAATTAAGTTCCAGAATTGTCATTTGTGAGAACACCGCGGTAATCAACAGGAATGGCACGAGAACCACCATCAGGTTCATGAATGCAGTGACATCAAGATCTGGCGGCGTTCTGTCACCACGCCGGATACGGACTCGTGACATGTTATTTTCCTAACTGTAAGCTTGTCGGCTCTGTTCAGGCGGCATTATTGTCTGGCGTGTTCGGAAATAACATTGAGGAACTTCACAGTTGCCATTTCCATGCTATCCACCAGTTCTGTGGTTTTGGTTTGCAGTACAGTGAAAATCAATAACAACGGTATGGCAACAATCAAACCAAACGCCGTGGTATTCATGGCAACTGAAATACTGGCGGAGAGCAGATCCGCCTTGTCAGCGGGATTGGCGTTGGCAACCGCGGTGAAAGCCTGAATCAGGCCGATAATGGTGCCCAGCAATCCCAGCAGCGTTGCGATATTGGCGAAGGTGGCCAGATAGTGGGTACGCTTTTCAAGACGGGGAATGACTTCCATTAATCCTTCTTCCATGGCCATTTCAATGTCGGTACGGCTGCGGGATGCCTGTAACCGGGTCAGTCCGTACGTGAGGATTTTGCCGATGTCCGCCTTGGACGCCGAGCTCACCGACATCGCCTGTTTGTAATCATTGCGCTGCAGCAGTGGCACCAGTTTCTGCCACATGGAACGATTGGTTTGTTTGGCGTAGGTTAAATACATGTATCGCTCTAAAGCAATCGCGAGACCCAGCCCCAAAACCAGTAAGATGGGGTACATAAACAGACCACCTTCCTGAAAGAACTTAATTACATCGGAATAGACTTCCATTTTTTTCTCCTCACATATCCTAACCGATAGCATAGTAACAATAAGTTACACTTATTTACCGCTTCACTATCCAGTTTACAAGATCAAAATTTTATGTTACTGCAATTAAAGCCGCCCTAGGCGTTAACCGCCGATTAACGTGCAATATCGGCAAAGCGTTTTACCAACTAACCCGGGCTATCATGGCGGGGCTTACGTCGCGGCTTTTTATTTTGGCGCTACATCTGGCTCATTCAATACACGGTAGTAGTCCAACTCCCTCAAAAATACCTCCCGATCCAACGCTGTCATACTTTCCTT
This sequence comes from Gammaproteobacteria bacterium, assembly GCA_036507695.1. Lineage (GTDB taxonomy): Bacteria > Pseudomonadota > Gammaproteobacteria > SZUA-152 > SZUA-152 > JAKEGK01. The sequence continues at coordinate 9,334 of DATCIR010000289.1, read as the reverse complement.
AAAGGAACCCTTTTCCGACACTCCCGCTAAAGTGCCTATTCGTGAATCCTTCCACGGGACAATATATAGCACCTTTGGAAGCTCGCGTGAACCAATTATGGCGGTTTTATCAAGTTCCAGGCGGTCAGCCGTTAGCGCCAGTTGACTGAATGCCATTAAAAACACAAAGAGCAGGAAGAAAATTTTGCTGTTCATAACAACCTTCATTGTAACTTTCAACAAGCAGATTACAACACAATTGTTTCTCAATTAAATGTTACTCAGCCCCGGTTACCGGCTTTTCATGCGGCGTTCGAGATCAACGATCCATTTTTCAACTTCTTTATCTTCCTGTGGCGCTAATTTTTGGAACGTTTGGTAATGATCCAGCGCTTTATCCAGCTCGCCAAGATAAAGATCCAGCAGTATGCCGTAATTTAAATGCGCATAGGCGTAGTTTGGATCTAATGTCAGAGCTTTTTCATAATTGGCGCGCGCTTCGTCAAACTTACCCCTGCCCCGGTAGATAATTCCTAGATGGTTTAGACTAACGGCACTCTGCGGATTAACTTTAAGCGCTTGATTAAACGCTTCTTCAGCCTGGTCAATCTCGTCCGCGCGAAAGTGGATTATACCTAAATTCACATAGGGCCCGGCGATTTCAGGAAATGACTTGGTTAAATTCGATAAAATATTTTTCGCTTGAGGGATATTGCCCGAACGCATCGCGGCAATTGCCTCATCATACTGCTGCCGGGCGTTTGGCGGAATTTTCACATCAGCCACCACCGGTAAGCTGGCTGCGCTTTTATCTGTGGCCGCTGGCTCGGGTTTTTGTTTTTCAGGTGCTGCGCATCCATTAATCAATATCACTATCAACGGACAAAGAACCGCCCATCTACCGGATAACTTCTGCAAACAATTCACTCCTTTCTGGTTTTGCATAACGTACTGGCTGTAAAACACTTAACGCAGCGAAACTTTTCTTGACCCATTCATCATAGGTGCCCGTTTTCACACGCTCAACATTGGACTCATGGATATTAATAGACTTTTCTTCGAATGGGTATGCCTGCTCTTCGAGCAAAAGATCATACTGTTCCAATTCTTCCGGTGACAGCCCCGGTGGGCGTTCCGAATTGAGCAATTCTTTGCCAAACTTGCCGTAGATTTCTCCCAGCCAATAAACGGAAGCGGTTGTCACTTCTTCAATGCCGTAGTTGGCCGCTTCTGTGTAAGCTTTAACCGCTACTTCCATTTTTTGCTTTTTATCTTTTAGATTGGTCTGCAAGGGCGCGATCAACTTCACTTGCTGGAACGAACGCAGTTGTGGTTCCGCCAGTTCCAATGATGCCTTGGCCGCCAAAAACCGGGTCCGATCGGTACGTTCGCCCCCGGCGGTTTTGTCTTTTTCCATGATATCCTTCAGCCAGTAACGGCGTTTTTCAAGATCCTTTTGACCAAGATAAATATCGGCCAATTTCTGCCGTGCTTCCATCGACTGCTCCACAGGTTTGGGGTAGGTATCAATGATGGTTTTATACGCCGTGATAATTTCCTTGGCATTGCCGGCCTTTTCATAAAGCTCGGCAATGCGCCACTGCAGATCACGGCGCGCGTCGACACTGGTTTGATAGTTAATCATGGTTTCATATTCATGCGCCGCGCTGACGGGCTGATTGATCTTTAAATAGGCCACTGCCAAATTTTCCGTGACCTGCTTCTGAAGTTTATGCTCAGGATATTTTTTACGAAATTCCTCGAATGCTTTAACCGCCTGCGGCCAGGCTTGCTTGGCAACATAAGTGGCCGCCACATCGTATTGGGCGGCAACCGCAATGTCAGATTGGGGCGCCACACCGGCAACCCGCGCAAAATGCTTTACCGCGTTTTGATAGTCGCCGGCTTCACGGGCCTGCTCACCCAACTTATATATAGAAGCGGCGAGCCCATCGTTAATCACCTTGTATTCGGGTTCGTGCGGCTTGCTGAAATTCAACGCAATCTTATAGGCTGCCTCGGCGCGCGCGTATTGACCGGTTTGCAACTCGGACTGCGCTACGATCAACCAGGCGGTTTTTCGCATACCGAGCGTGGTTTCACTGGTCAATTCCAGGATCGAGCGGGCCGCCACGGCGGCCTGGTCATATTTTTTCAACGCAAATAAATCCTCGGCGGCCTTGGTGACCACCGCCGGGGCGCGTTTGTCATTGGGGAACGCCTTGCCAAAACGCAGTGCGCTGGCAATCGCCAAGCGTTCCCAGACTTCCTTTTGTTTACCGTCCAGCGTCTTGGCCTGCTCGGTATGCGCTAACAGCGCGGCGTAACCTGCTTCGGCATCTTTACCAAATTTGGGATACTGATACGCCGTCTTTTCATATTCTTTTGCCGCCTGCTCAAATTGCTTGCTATCAAATAAGGCTTCAGCCAGCAGAAAATTCATGCGCGGCGCTTTTTCAGACCGGGGGAACGACTTGATAAACATTTTGTACCATGACATCGCCTGCGTATAGTCATCGGCCTTTTTGGACTTTTGCGCTTGCGCGTGAAAATGCCGCGCCACATCGTCCATGTTCTGCTCCAGAACGGCTAACAGTTTCGCCTGTGCCGGTTCATTCAGCGTGTTCCAGTAGGCGCCGTCGACCTGGTAACGCCGGACAAAATCAATTTTTGCCTCGATCAGCAGGCTGGGAAACCCGCCGCGGGTAAAGGCCTGGATACGGCGCATATCGAAGTCGAACGCGGTCACATCATCCGGATAACGTTTCACAAACGCATGAAAAGTGCTGGCCGCATCCCGAAACCGCGCCTGTTCCAGGTAATGCTCGCCCAGGTTTTTATACAGCAGGCCGGCGTACTCACGCTGTCCGTTAGCATCAAGATAGCTGGTTATCGCGTCCGCGCCACCCAACTCATTAAAACTCAGGGTAACCACCCGCAACACGTCATTGAGGAGTTCCTTGTCGCCGCGGCTCAAATGCTTGCCTTCTATATCGATATCGCCGACGTTGTTGCGCAATTTGCGGTCCACCACCGCAATAAATGAATTCAAGGACTTTTCATACTCACCGGTTTTGTACGCTGACCAGCCCTTCTTGGAAAGCGCTTTTTCATACAGCGCCGATGCGGGATTTAACACCATGACTTGGGTGTAAGCATTGTCAGCTTCCTTAAACCGGTTGAGTGAAAACAATAACTCACCGCGGCGAAAATGAATTTCATCACGGTTATCAATAGTCGGGAATCTGGCCAATAAGCGGTTTAGCGCATCCAGCGCTTTTTCAGGTTGCCCCGCCTGCTCGTACGCTTTGGATAATTGATAATAAATCTGCGGATCATTAACGTCCCCAACCGAGGCCTTGGCGGCGTCTTCATACAGTTTGATCGCGGTTTCGTAGGAACTTTGCTTGATTTCGGCCTGCTTGGCTTCGGAAAAGACTTTTACGTTATTGTCCGGCCTGGAAATCTCTTGCTGAAATCGCTCCTCGCTTTTTTCCAATTCCAGATCCGCCAACCGGCGCATGGCTTCCACGCGCAGGGAATCCTTGGGCGCGGAATTAATAAAGCTGGCGTAGTTATCCGCCGCTTTCTGCCGGGCGCTGTTAATCGGCGCATTCTTATCGATCACGATACGTGAGTCATCCAGGGAGCCGAGCGTGCCTTTGGTGCTGACACAGCCCTGCTGGAATAACACGCCAGTCGCTACAATGACGATGACGGGCAGCTTATTTCTCATTTCCGCTCCCCCAACGCTTGGCTGCATAGTCATAGATTTGCGCCACGGAAAACCGCGCTTCGTTAAAATAATTCACCAGCCGTTCCTTGCGGCGCGCCAATTCGTCATACGCCATGCTCTGCAAATGATGGTGGTATTTCTCAACTAACAACAGCAGCTTGGCCTGGGATCGCGCGATACGCTGTTGATACGCATTACGCTCATCATCTTTCAGGTTCTGATAGCCATCCAGCCGGGCCGACCAGCCTTCGAGTTTGCCCAGCGACAAGCGCAGCGCCGCGTAGTTATGCAGGGCTTCGCGGAATTCATAACTTGCCAGCAACGGCGCGAGATAGCGGCCTTCAGGTGAATCCAGTATGCTTTTAAGATTATGTTCATTCCCGCCCTCAGCATCATACTGCGCAACCTGAGTCATACCGTCCAGCATTTTCCCGCCGCCGACGGCATCCGCGGCAATATTGATATTTTCTATTTCCGCCTGGAACAAACGCATGGCCTTTTCGTAGTATTCGAGGGATTGTTTGTACGCTTCCAGTTGGCCAAACGCATACGGCACAGCCATCAAGGCATCCTGCACCGCGGGGTCGCTGGGATGCCGATCCATCAATTTCAACCACGGTGGCAATGATTTCTCATGCATTTTCTTGTCGGAATAGGCGCGCCCCAGCGCGAGTAGCGCCTTGTTGGAAAACGGCCCCGTCAGTTGCATGCGTTCAAGATAGGTTTTGGCGGCGTCCGGATTTGACTTATCCAGAAAACCATAACCCAGTACCAGATTGGCTTTGTCCTTGAGCGCTACTATTTCCGGATCACCGCCATTCATGGAACCCACTTCATCCAGGATCTTTACGCCTTCCTGCTCCCTGCCCAAATGGTAGGTGGCGACACCCTTGTTGAATTTCGCATACATGCCCCAGTCAGACCGCTCATTGACCTTTTGCAGCGCCTGCAGCGCATCCAGATAACCGCCCTGTTTTAACAGAATCGTCGCCTCCAGCAGGTTTCGTTCCTGTGAAAAAACAAAATCCGCGGTGTCCTGCACTTTTTCCAGCGCCTGCAAGGCGCCGGCGTAGTTGCCGCGCTGGTACCGTATTTTGGCAAGCGAATACCAGGCCTGGTCCTGTACGGCTTTGGGCTGCTGGCTGCCGAGGAGGGACTCGAAAATTTTCGCCGCGTAATCGTGAAACCCGTAGGCCAGATACATGCCACCCAACGCCACACCGGCTTGTTCCTGGTCATGAACACGCCCCAGCTTTTGCGCCATTTGCAGGCGAGTGATGGCGTTGAAATGCCGGCCTTGATAAGACTCAAACAATGCGTCTTTGATATTGGGATCTTTCACACCCACCCAGACGATTTCAGCGTTAACGCTTGCGGCAAACAGCGCGCTAAGCAGCGCCGCGCAGCGCACTATTGCCCTTACGGTAGCCGGAGTAAATTTCAGTCTATACCAGGTGCTGGACATGCGGCCCTAATCCCACTCTCTGATCATAAATTGCGGTAAGGCGTTACCCTTGTCGCCATTGTTGATATACAGCTCGATCAACGTGCGTTTTGCCCCGGAGATAAACTGGTAGCTTGCTTCCTGCCGGTAATCGGGATCACGTGGCGCTTTGCCAACAAACATGGCTTTCAATTCATGGACGCCCGCCGGCAGGTTGGCAAGATATAAACGGTGGCCGCCGCCGCGCACCATGGCGGAAATATCTTTGTCGGTATAGGGATAAGCCGCGACCATTTGCCGGTCCACTTCCAGCTCCACATAGTCCAACTCAAAAAACTGGGTTGGTTGCAGTGTTACCAGAACCAGCAACTGATTTTTAGCCGGGTTGACATGTTGTTCGCTGATAATCGCCAGATCACTGCTTAAGTCCAGCACCTCTTGCAGCGCCTTTTCCGCTTCAACATCGAGATTTTGAACATTGCTTTTCTTGGAACTGTGTGTGGAACTGTGTGTGGGATTGGTTTTGGAATTGCTTTTGACTTTACTGGCCGGGCTGGCCTGGCCGGATACCTGCGTCGGCGCGGTTTTAGCTGTTTCCCCGGCCGCAACCCATAGCGCCTGACCCGCTTCGGATGCGTGCCCAAAGGTCAAGCTATCAACTGCGTGCACCCCCGCGATCGCCGAATCGGCGACTTCAATCGCCACTGCCTGTTTTGAAACCGCCCCAATGCCCGTTTGAGAGTCTTTCGCTGCGCCTTTCGCCGCAAGTACGGTACCTACACTGATGCTGCACCAAGCCAGCAGTAGGCTGTGTACGAATATTGTTAACCTCACACTTACGAACTCCGAATTTGATGTTCATGACTTGACTGAGGATATCCCACCCGACGCTCTAAACCAAACTTCAACTGTTTACCCGATGAATGCTCCCGCTGAATATTATCCCTGTCACAATATCCCAATCAAACGTGAATGTATCCAGGGTTGAAGGTTTAGAATATCGCTGCTTGTCAAATGGCTGCTTGAACCTATATAAATTCAAATAATAAGCTTAATAGCATCTTGAAATAAAGAAATTATTCTGCCTAGTTACTAACCATATCACAAGCATTTTAAAGGAACGGAGTTTTTTCATGAAAAAGCTCGCGGTTATTATCGGAATGAGAGAAATGGGCGGTGTATTCGCCTGGGGTTTGTTACCTATAGGTACTCGAGTCTACCCCATACTTAGGGGCGTTAACCCGCAGGAAACGCTCCAGAAGATCGGAACCCGCGGATTCACCGCTGCGGACGGCGAAAGAAGCCTCACCCTGCTCGCGATCGTTTTCTAAATCAAGGTCCCGTCCAAGGCGATCAATAGCAACCGGGGACATACACGCACGCGGTCCGGTCAGCGCCGGCGCGGCGAACGCGATCGCGCCTACCAGACCAGCCCGACTGGCGGTGACGAAACTCAGGGAAATCGCCGCTAACGCTCAATAAATTGAAAAACGGTACAACGCTTGGCTTGCCACGCTGCCCGATAGGCCATTAAACCTGGGTTATTAAACCTGGGTTATTAAACCAGGGTTATTAAACTTGGGTTATTAAACCTGGGGGTTATTAAACCTGGGTTAAAACACGTAAAAAATCGGTAAATGGACGCCGCTAATGTATAGTAGCAATATGCCTTTAAAATTATACCAATGATGTAAGCTAGCCATCACCCGTGAAAAGCCCGTTAACCAAAAATTCTTTCAAGCATATTGTTTACATTACCGCGGCAGTCATTGTTGCGGTACTCATTATTTCCGCCATCGTTAACCTGGGCGTGGTGCGCGCGCATTACAAGAACTACGAAAACGAACAAATCCAGGAACAACTGGAAAACAAGGCGCTGATTCTGGGTAAGCAACTGCGGCTCTATAAACAAATCATTGCCAACGTGGCCGCCGAATCCAATACCCGGGACATACTCACATTTGGCGAACCTAACAGCGGTCATCAATGGGCGCTGCAAATGCGCAACTTCCTGCCGCAGGCAATTGGGGTTGCGTTATTGTCGAAAACCGGCAGGGTGCTGGGTGATCCGGTTACACTGCGCCTGGGACCGCAATGTCTCACGGACTTGACCCGCCTATCCCTGGGGGAAAGTGTGGCGCAGCCGCCTATTCACCGTGATATCCCCGAGTTATCCCACTTTGATTTGACCACATCGATTTATGATGAAAACGACAATGCGATCGGCATTTTATTCGTCAGCTTCAGTCTCGATACCTTAAAAGCCAGCTTGCAGGAAAGCGTCAGCAAGGAGCAATTGATCCAATTGCTGGAACCGGACGGGGAGCCGATTGCCGTGGCCGGCTCCATTTCCACGGCCCGCGAACAATACAGCATCAGCATGCGCGTGCCCGAAAGCACCTGGACCATTAAACTGACGGAAAACCTGGCGTCCTCACTGCCGATCTATCTGACCCTGAGTTTATCCAACCTGACGACGTCGATTATTGTAATCGGCTTGATATTTTTCTTTATCGCTTATGCCTCGCGTATTTTCCAAAACGATTTTTCCAAGATCAAAACCCGCCTCACCCAGATCTCCGAAGGGCAACTCGATGAAGACAATTCCAGTGTGCATTTAAAGGAAACGGCGGAAATCATGCCCGCCATTGAATATATCGCCAAGGATATCCAGAAAAAACAGCAAATGATCGCCAACCAGAGCTGGATTGACGAACTGACCGGATTACCCAACCGCCGGCATTTCAACAATGAATTCGTGCGCGCCTACAACCTGGCGCGCCGCGGCATTCCCATGGCCGTGGTATTGATCAATCTCGATAATTTTAAAACCCTGAACGTCAGCGCCGGCAAAACCGCGGGCGACCAGGCGCTGAAACTGCTGGCGAATACCTTAACCCAGTATTGCCGCAAAACCGATTTTGCCGCCCGCCTGGGCGGTGACGAGTTCGCACTGTTATTGCTGGACATGCAGCACGATAAAATCCGGCCTTGCATTGAAAAATTCTCGGAGGCATTTCTGGAACAGCAGGAACGCCACCCCGCCGTGCCCGATGAGTTCCGCTGCACCTTGAGTTGCGGCTTTACCTTTATTAACGTGCATCGTGATTACAATGCCGCGGCCGTATTGACCCGCGCGGAAAAAACCCTGCTGGCCGCCAAGGAACACGGCAAAAACTGCGTGATGGAAGCCTGAGATTTCCAGGGTCACGAACAAAGAGTCACGAACAAGGGTCAGGAACAAAGGTAACGAACAGCAGCCGATGATTATTATCCACGATCGAAAAGGACTGACCGAGTTGTTGCGGCTTGATGCCGACAGCCTGGAGGGCGCCGATTTAGCGGGCGCCAATCTGGAGAATGCCAACCTGGTCCAGTTTTCCTTGAAGCATGCCAATCTGCAATACGCCAACCTGCAACACGCCGACCTGCGCCTGGCCGATTTCAGCGATGCCGATTTATCAGGCGCCAACCTCAGCGGCGCGGATATCAGCGGCGCGATTTTTCTGAATACCCGGCTGGCGGGCGCACTGCTGCCCTTTAAAAAGCAGCCCTAGCCCGCATTTCTCACCAGGATGGCGGGAGCTGGCCGCTCTCGCACATCCTTGTGCTTCGCGGCACCTGTGCGTCCCTGCACAATGGCCGCTCTCGCCCATCCCTGGGCTTCGCGGCACCTGTGCGTCCCTGCACAATGGCCGCTCTCGCCCATCCCTGGGCTTCGCGGCATTTGAAGAACGCCCCTTCACACGGAGTTTGTAGTCAGCATGTAATCTGGCGATAAAACCGCAATATATATAATTTACGCGATATCCATCATAGGCTATAGTTGAATCATTTGAATATGAATTTGGTTATCCACATGAAGCCTTCTATCGCATACCAACAGCACCGCGAGGCCATTCGGCAGATCGTCGAGCGGCATCATGCCAAAAACCCCCGCATCTTCGGCTCCGTTCTGCACGGACAGGACACTGATGAGAGTGATTTGGACATTCTTATCGAAACTACTGAAGAAACCTCCCTATTTGACATTGGCGCCATCCGGGCAGAGCTGATTGAGCTCCTCGGAGTGGATGTCGATGTGCTAACCCCGGGGGCGCTGCCTGACAGATGGAAGATGAAAGTGCTGAATGAGGCGCAGGCGATATGAGTCAGCGGAATAAGTACTTCCTGTA
>DATCIR010000288.1:0-6709 GCA_036507695.1 Gammaproteobacteria bacterium | reverse complement strand
TAATAGCGGCGGTAAACGGCGCGCAACAAATCCTGGCGCGCGACCGGCATGTTATTCGGATCCTGGGTGCCCAGGTAATAGTGGCATTTGTCCGTGCAGGCGCCGCATTTGACACAGGTATCCAGGAATACCTGTAATGCGCGCGATTGGCTTACGAGTTCGCCCAGTTTTTTTACGCCGACGTTTTGCCAGTCATCCACCAGTTTGCCCGGAAAACCCACGCCTGCCTGATGCTCAGGTTTGGCCACATAAGGTTTGCTGTGGGCCATGGAGCCTTCCACGATGGTGGGAATGATCGGGTATTCCCGGAACGCGGGAACCTGGATTTCTTCAGCCAATGGTTACTCCTCGATTTGCTTCTAATGCTTTCATACATAAGCAATTGCGGTTCATGATTTTGCGCTCCAGCCGGCGACATGGCGGTGCTCGCGCACATCGTCTGCCTGATTGCGGGTGGGGCTGAAAAATACGCCTGGCGCATGCAATAGTTTGCTGATGGGGAAGATGATCATCAGTACCGCGACCAGCGCCAAATGAATTAACAAAAACGTTGAATCCGGCAGGGGCTGCAAGTCGAAAAACATCAAGCCCATGACGAAGGCTTTGACGGCGGTGATATCAGTATTGAGTTCTTGGCCGCCGAAGGTCATCAAGGCGCCGGAGACGCCAATAGTTAACAACAGCAACAGCATTAAATGATCCGACATGCTGGAAATATAACGCACCCGGTCCACGAAAAAGCGCCGCGCCCACAAGCCGATCAAGCCGGCGATCATGGCGAAGGCGGCGTATTTACCAAACGGTTGTACCAGGGTAATCACCGTGGGCACCGGCTCGAGGAAAAAACGCAGATGGCGCGCCAATACCAGGAACAAGCCGGCATGAAACATCCAGCCGAATATCCAGATCCATTTATTGGACTTGTACAAGCTTTCGAAGACCGTCACTTCTTTGATCATCCGCCACGCCACACCGGACTTGGTGATAGGCGCGGGGGTGGTGGGAATTTTTAAAGGCTGCGGAGTCTTGGAATAAATAACGATCTTACGCGTAACGCCAGCAATAAACAGCGCTGCCGCGATATAAAACAATATTGCATAGACTACCGTCAGTACCATGAATATGCCTTAGGAATTCAGGGCTGTGCCGTTTGTCACAACGGCACAGCAGGTTATAACACATACGATCGTGTTATTACTTTTGATTGTTAAGAGATCACTAATCGTTACACACAGCCAGTTGGTTTGGGTAAGCCGGCGATTTTGCACGCTTGCTTGGCCGGGCCGTAGGGGAACAGTTCATACAGGTATTTGCTGTTGCCTTTGTCTTTGCCCAGTTTTTTGCCAATTGCCTTGGTTAACACGCGAACCGCGGGCGCGATTTGATATTCTTCGTAGTACTCGCGCAGGAAGTTAACGACTTCCCAGTGGTTTTCCGTCATGTCGAGGTTTTCAGCCACGGCGATTGCCTTAGCCACATCCTGGCTCCAGTCATTACGATCCGCCAAATAACCTTCTTCATCTGTTTCGATAGTTTTTCCGCCAACATCTAGGGCCATCTCGTTTTCTCCTGTTAATAGTATTGTGTCTTACTTTAAAGCCATGCCTGGGTTGCACTGTGTTCCGCTACCAAATCCACGAAACCACCGTAGTCCACCACCTTAACGCCGTCGATCAGATTATTTTTGCTGATGCCACGGGCATCCAGGTCGGGGCCCAATGCATAAATTGCAATCTTGCTCTTTGCTTTCGCAACGAGGTCCGATTTTGCCGTACCTTTAACGGCGCCGTAGACGCCGTCTTCGATTAGTAAAATACCGCTGCCTTCGAGCGCCAGGCGCATGCAGGATTCCAATGCATTGCGCTCAAAGGGCGACTTATTGATGGTATGTAACAATGCCATAGTGCTTATCCTCACCTAGAAACTGAATACGACGTCTTGTTGATCCAGTAGCTCAGCCAATTCCGCTGAGCTAACCACGCGGATAGAGTCTTTCTCGGCCCAGTCTTCGTCTTCGTCCTCATACTTCAAGGGAAGCAGGTCATCGACGCTGAGCCCGCGGGCAGCGAGCGACTCTTTTTCAACATAAATCTTGTTGACGTCATAGTCACCTAAGGCGTTAAAGGTGGGGGAGAAGTTCTTCATGCCTATGCCTTTGGTGTTTTGTCCCTTGACGAGTTGAAAAACGCCGTCATCAACAAACGCCAGGCTGACATCCTGATCGAATGCCGCGCCGATCAACACCACTTCCAGAGATTCCAACGCGTATATTGTTCCGTACGGCGCCTTGCGGTTCACGTACATGAATTTTTTGATTGTGCCACCTTCATCGCTCATTATTTTGTTCCTGTAGCTGATTAATCACCAAAAACCACGAGACGGTCCGACTGGATGCCAAGCTCAATTAATTGGCCAAGCCCGGAAATACGGAATCCATCAGCGAGGTTATTGCCATCTTTACCATGGCGTTTCGCTTCATCCGCGTCGCAAATGCCGCGGCGCTGCGCGGCGGCCACACACACCACCATATCAATGTTGTGTTCCTTGGCTAAGCCGCCCCACAGGTTGACCAGGTTGCGGTCGTCCTGGGGAGGGGTTGCGAAGCGCGTGCCGTTGTTGACGCCATCGTGGTAGAAGAATACACGGTCGATGGTATGACCTTTGGCGAGCGCCGCTTTGACAAACTGATAGGCGCTGTCTGATGCCTGGTGCGTATAAGGACCTTCGTTAACTAAAATACCAAATTTCATTAATAAACCCTTTGAAAGCTGTTGTTAGAAACATACGTTAGAAACATACGTTAGAAACATACGGTCGAAACATAGGTTAGAAACGTAGGTTAGAAACGTAGGTTAGAAACGTATGTGGGTGGAGGCGTTCAGGCTGTTGCGAGCGCCGGTCCAGTTATCAATGTGGAATTTGGTAAACGGCAGTTCAGTCAGTTCAAAGAAACGCGGCCAGCCGATACGTTCCACCCAGTCACCCACACGTTCCCAATTCTGCGCATCTTCTTTGTAGACGCGAAGAATTTTTTTCACGATCTCGGCGGCTTCCGGCCAGCGCGGCGGATTGTTTGGCACACCGGCGGCTACCAGTTTGTGGAACATGGGTTTGCTGCGCGCGTTAGAGTGTTTACCACCTACCCAGATCGCCAGTTTGGAATGATCCGGATCGTTGATTTGCATGGGCGGGCAGGGCGGGAAACAGGCGCCGCAACAAATACATTTCTTTTCGTCCACTTCCAGGCTGGGTTTGCCGTTGACCATGGCCGGGCGAATCGCGGCGACCGGGCAACGCGCCACGACCGAAGGGCGTTCGCACACATTGGCGACCAGGTCATGGTTGATCTTGGGCGGCTTGGTATGTTGCACGTTGATGGCGATATCACCCTGGCCGCCGCAGTTGATCTGGCAGCAGGAGGTGGTGATATGCACGCGGTTGGGCATTTGTTCATTGACGAACTCATCATAGAGTTCATCCATCAGTGATTTCACCACGCCGGATGCGTCGGTGCCGGGAATGTCGCAGTGCAGCCAGCCCTGGGTATGGGAAATCATGGTAACGGAGTTGCCGGTGCCACCCACGGGGTAGCCCGCGTCTTCAAACGCCTTAACCAGCGGCGCCACTTTCTTTTCGTCAGTAACAGAGATTTCCATGTTACTGCGAATGGTGAAGCGCACATAACCATCGGCGTATTTATCAATAATGTCGCACAGCAGGTTAATTTCGTAAGGACCTAGTTGACGCTGGGTTCCCACGCGTACCGTCCATACTTCATCGCCGGTTTTCGAAACATGGTGTAACACGCCGGGCCGGGGACGGTCATGGTAGGCCCACTGCCCATAGTTTTTAATGTAGGCCGGATGCATGTATTGAAAACCATCGGGACATCCGCTTTCCGTTGGAAATCTTGGTTGTGCTGCCTGTTCGCTCATGTGTAGTCTCCGAATGCTTTAGTAAATTAGTCAACTTTACGCCGTACTATTTAACAACGCCCTCATATAGAGGGCGTTGTTGTCGAGGTGATTAGCCGGCCGCTTTACGTTCTTTCCACTTCTCAGCTTCTTCGTCCCAGGTGTCGGTGCGCACGTAACTGCTGACACGTGGGTTAGTGATCATGTTGGGGTCTACATCCACCTCAATACCTTCGAGGAAGTTGACCAGACCGATGCGGTCGATGGTTTCACCGCAACGCTCGTGTTCCAGCGCGTTCTCGGCCCAGAAGTCGATGACGTTCGCCGCCATTTCCTGCAGTTTTTCATAATCCTCTTCGGTTTCGAGTTTCATGAACGGAACGATCACGGTGCCCATGGTGTCGCCGATCTTCAAGGTGCGCTTACCACCAATCAGGATGGTGACGCCCTTATCGTCTCCCGGAGACAGCGCTTTGTTCATCACGTTCAGGCAGTGCATGCAACGCACGCAGTTGCGGTTATCCACGCTTAAGGTATCGTCGTCGTTGAGCGATAAGGCATTGGTGGGGCATTTGCCGATGACGCTGTCGACTACATATTTACGGCCTTTCTTTGCAACAAAAGCTTTCACTTCTTTCTGGTCGACTTTCATATCGTCACGCCAGGTGCCGATAACGGCGAAGTCGGAGCGCTGAATTGAGTTCATGCAGTCGTTGGGACAACCGGAGACCTTGAACTTGAACTTGTAAGGCAGTGCGGGACGATGCATGTCGTCGACGAAGTTATTAACCAGCAAGCGATGAATCTTTTGTTCGTTGGCGCAGGATTGTTCGCAACGCGCCGCGCCCACGCAGGACATGGCGGTACGCACGCAAGGACCTGCACCACCCAAGTCCCAACCATATTCATTGATTTCATCAAAGAAATGCTGGGTTTTTTCGGTGGTGGTGCCGATGAACATGATGTTGCCGGTCTGGCCATGGAACGCAATCAGACCCGATCCGTATTTATTCCAGGAATTGGATAACTGGCGCAGCATGCCGGTGGTGTAGTGATTGCCCGCGGGTGGTTGTACACGCAGGGTATGAAATTCTTTTGATTCGGGGAATATGGGTTTTTTGTTGCTATCCATGAGTTCGGTGAAACGCGGAATAATGCCGCCACCATAACCGAATACACTGACGGTGCCGCCTTTCCAGTAACCCAGCCGGGTTTTATAGGAATGTTCCAGTTGGCCCATCAAGTCCACCATCATGTTGTTGTCGGCAGCCAGCCGCTTCAGGCCATGCACGAAACTGGGCCAAGGGCCTTTCTCCAGTTCATCCAGCATGGGGGTGTTGTGATAGGGTTTGGTGGATTTCTTTTCTGTGGGGACGTACGTACAGTGTTTCTCAGGATTTTTTGGTGTTTGCTGTGCCATTACCCGTGTCTCCTCATTGAGCTCGAATTCGGTATTATTGCTGGGGGTTGCCTGTATTGCTTATAGATTGCTGCTTTTAAATTGCTGCATTTAGATTGCTGTATGGTGGTGCTGTATGGTGGTGCTGTTATAGGTTGCGTTTACTGCTTGCGCTTACTGCTTGCGCTTACTGCTTGCGTTTGTTCACTGTTTGCATTTGCGTACTGTGTATATTCCAGTTGTAGTGTGCGGCCGCAACCACGTCTTAACCCTCACGTCACAACTGAATCATCAACTCTGAATTGCGCTAAGTGTAGATAAGGATTCTAAGAAACACAGTGCGATGTGTAACCTAATCTAAAGGGTTAGAGTGTATCAAATAACCCTATCCCTTTAGTGATATACGGGTAAATCCCCGAGTGGGAGTAGACGTATATTACACAGCATTGTTATAAACAGCGACGTATTTAACTAATCCGTTGCGATTGGGCGTATCTTAAGTTACAAGTCCAATCGAATGAATGCCATCGTATTATCGTAGTTATTATTGTTATCGCTATCGATAATTAGCTATCGATAATTAGCTATCGATAATTAACGCATGTATTGCATTTTTATACCATAGCCCAAATTAACTGCGTACCGGTTTATTACTTGTTGTTGCGTGTCGCCGAGCTTGAATTCTTATCGCTAGATTTTGCTACAGTGTTTGTACGCAGCTGCAGGAGCGTCATGGCCGGGCAGTATATTAAACATTTCTAATATAGTAAAATCTTTGTGTTCAACGCCAAGGGAACTGGTTAACTATTTGTAATTTATTTAATTCTTTTGCGATATTGAGTATGAGAATATGGCGATTATCGCGTCCAACAGGTGTGTAAACAGAGTGTCTCCTTTTAATCTTAATGATGCGCAATCCTATCGTGCCTGGCGCAGCGCCAAGCTGGAAAACTATCCGCATGACACTCCACAACTGATTGTGAACGTCAGCGATATTAATCATTTGTCGAAAACTGAACATCACGCGTTGGTGGCGTTATGTAAAAAAACCAATGCCGCGATCTACCGAAGCGCCGTGCCATTGCGTACCAAAGACAGTTTGCGCGAGGTCTGCGCGTCCTTTGGGCTGCATCAATTGGACAAAAATTTATATGCGGACGATGGCGGTATTTCCGCGCTGCAAGTGTCAGCGGAACAACGCCAGTTTGAATATATCCCTTATAGTGATAAGGCTATCAAGTGGCATTCCGATGGTTATTACAATCAACCCGAGTATAAAATACGCGCCATGGTGTTACATTGCGCGCAGCCGGCGCAAACGGGCGGGGACAATACGTTGTTGGATCACGAGATCGTATACCTGCTGATGCGCGACGAAAATCCGGAATACGTGGCG
>DATCIR010000287.1:0-7970 GCA_036507695.1 Gammaproteobacteria bacterium | reverse complement strand
AATGGCAGCCGCTCATCTCCCAGTAGAGTGCGGGGCAGGTCGTGAGTTCGTACGCAACGGGGTCCAGCCGGAGTTCAACGTCCGCCAGCTCGAGTTCGACGTTGTGTCCATAACGCTCCTTGAGCGTCTGCTGGACCATATCCAGTTCTTGCGCGGAAAAATCTTTGATTTCTGTCATGGGTTTCGGGCCTTTGATCGCTAATGTGTTTAAGCACACCAAAATCAATTACGAAATCCGGTAGGCGTCCATACTGACATCCGCTATGGTTTTGCCAAGTACGACAACACGTCCCTGGTAACGATACTCGCCATCGGTGGCGAATTCAAAAAAGAAAATGCGGCACAATTCCATCCGCCCGTGCGGATTTCGCCGCACCCAGATTTTCTTATTCTCAACGGTATCGTCAAGAAACTGCACTCCGGCTTTATCACACGCCTGTTTCCCGGCCTGGCGTGCCAGCTCTTTGCTCTGCATGGTGTCCCACCAGAACCAGGCAACAACTGCAAGCAGCAGGATGAGGACGATACCTTGCATAGATTCCTTGCGTGGGGAGTGGTGAACCAGAATTGTGGCGGCGCTACGGTTTTGTTATGCGTATAGCGCGTGCACCGGGTCAGGTGTTATCAACAACGCGTCAGGGTGTTTTCTTTGCGATATATTTTTTTGTATATTGCCGGGCAAGCTGTTTGGCTTTTTCCAAGTCTGTGGCGGAAAGCCGGGATGCAACGGCTTCGATGCCCCAAAGCGTGTTACCCACTTTCTTATCCTTATGCACGGTGGCGGCAAGGCTATACCAGGCATAACTTTGAATCATGTCACGCGCAGTGCCCGTGCCCTTGGCATACATGACGCCGAGATTGGCCTGTGCAGCCGCATTGCCCTGTTCGGCGGCTTTTTTATACCAGTAGAATGCTTTTTCATAGTCTTTATTCACGCCTTGGCCGGCGTGGTAGAGCACTGCAATGGTGGCCTGTGTGTTGACATCGCCTTGGTTTGCCAGAGCCTGCCATTGAGTGAACGCGGTTTTGTAATCATCTTTTTCAGCGGCTTTCAGGCCTTCAAGGTTACTGGCCAGTAGGGGTGATGTAGGTACTAATATTAGTAGCAGGCTAAGCACTGATATCGCGTTCTTTTTCATTCCTCACATCCTATTAATCCGTTACAGACGTGTTGCTGTGGCGACTATATCATAGTGAGTGAAAAAATTAAGGAGAACACCGCCCAAAAAAAAGGCCGCAACAGGGCGGCGTCGCGGCCCGACAAACATAAATGGGGGCATGGGTTATGTTTGCCTGCCGATGACGATACTATCGCTTGTTAATCATTGGAAGTAATTTATCCCAATATATTTATTGGCGAAAATGATATTCACAAGATTGTTTAATATGTAATCAGTATAAGCGCTTGAGTGGATAACTCCACCAAGCGGGCGTATGCATAAGTAGGCTCACTGCAATACCGGCGAAAGAGACGGGGGTTTCCCCCTGTCGTATATCCTGCAGGGAATTAACGGGTACTCGGACATACCAGCGGCTGGAGAGCTTTAATCCATCCCCCGTCACTGAGCGTATCTTGGACCGTGATGGGTGATTGAAAAATGGTGCCGGCGAGAGGATTCGAACCTCCGACCTGCGCATTACGAATGCGTTGCTCTACCGACTGAGCTACGCCGGCGTGTTTTCTTTCGGGGTGAGGAGTACCGTTGCGCGACAGGAGTATAAGAGATACTGCTTGTGTGATTCAACCCGAAACTTACGGTATTAACACAATACCGGTATCAGCTGAAACCGGTATTAACAGCAACATGAGTCTTTCGGTAATAGTACAACCGGATGCCGGGTCCGGGCGCGCTTATGACTAACAACCCGGTTTAGACGAGACGCGCACAATGACCGCAACTTCCTTGATTTTCAGCGCGTCCGGCGGCTCCGGTAAGCGTGCAATGGCAAGCTGTTCGCATGCGATGTCATGCAGCGAACCCGAATCGACGTCATAAAAATGATGATGGTGCCTGGTATTGGAATCGTAGAAAAGTTTACCGGCGTCAACGATAACCTCTTTCACTAATCCCTTTTCGGTAAACAAGCGAAGCGTGTTGTACACCGTGGCTTTGGACACGGTATGGGAATGCGCATTCACACGCTGCAGCAATTGGTCCGCTGTCAGATGCTGATGTTTGCTCAGCATCTCCTGGGCAATCACAATGCGTTGCTGGGTTGGCGTGATGCCATGCCCGGTGAGGAGTTTGACGATATCTTTGCGGTCTTTGCGTGACGATTTATTTGCGAATGCTTGGCGGGACATGCGAATCATTATAATCGCAGTTATTATCGCTAGCAACATAGGCGCGCAAAGGAACTGAATTCGCTGCCGGCGGATTACAGCCGGTAGAGGCCGGGATTAACAATCGGCGGCCTGTGTAGAATCAGGTCCGCGCAGAGCCGGGCGGACGCCGGCGCGGTCACCACGCCGTTACGAAAATGCCCGGTGTTAATAAACAGTCCGGCGATATCAGGATGCTGGCACACAACCGGTGTTTGCTGGCTATTACCCGGGCGCAGCCCCGCCCAATGGTGCTCGATCGGGTAGTTGTTCAGCTCCGGAACCAGGGTAACGGCCATTTTCAGTAATTTCTGTTTCGCGTCCTGGGTGACGCTTTTGTCAAATCCGACGTATTCCAGGGTGCTGCCCGCGATAATCCGCCCATCCCGGCGCGGAATCAGGTAATGCGACTCGCGCATGATCATGGTTGATAACAGTGCTGGATCGGCTTTAAATAAAATCATTTGCCCTCGCACCGGCGCAATGTCAAAACGGGACACCCAGGCGTCGAGCAACTGGCGGCTCCAGGCGCCGCATGCCACCGTCACCGTGTCCGCCGGCATTTCGCGATTGCCGCAGATGACGCCGTTGACGCCTTGCTTGTTCACCAGCAGCCGGCTGACCGGGCTCTGTTCGTGTAACTCGACACCCTGGTTGCGCAGCGCCGCTATCAGTGCCTTTAATAAACGCGGATTCCTGGCCTGGGCGATTTCAGGCATCCAGAGTGCGCGTTCCGGCAGATCGTTGGCCGAGAGGGCGGGGGCGATGGTTTTTATTCTATCGGCGCCGGCAATCTCGAGTGTTTGCTGTCTTTGTCTGGCCCAGGGAACCGCGGCGGCTATTTCCGCTTCATCCAGCATCAGGAATCCGCACTGCCACCATTGGGCATCGATGCCGGATTCCGCCTTGAGGGCATTGATCAGGGCAGGGTAGGTCTGCTGGCTCCACGCGGCCAGATCATTCAGAGCATCCGGATAACGCCAGGGATAAAGCGGGGAAAGGATGCCGCCGCCCGCCCAGGACGATTCCTTGCCGAGCTGGCCTTGCTCCAGCAGCGTCACTTTTTCTCCGGCGGAGTGTAGTTCATACGCCGTCAACAGGCCTATGATACCGCCGCCGATGACAACATGCGTCATGGGCTGATCTCGCCAAAGACAGTGTTAAACTTCCTGTAATCCATCAAAACCCTCACGCGCGATTTTTTGCGCCGCCAAGGCGCAGGCGGTTGTCAATGCTGTTTGCACATCCTGGTGCTTTAATCGGGCATGAATAAACCCGGCATTGAAGGTGTCGCCCGCGCCAATGCTGTCAACTACGCTGCTGACCGCTGGCGCCGGGGCGTGTAATAAGCGGCCGTTGTCCAGGGCGAATGCGCCCTGTTCGCCCCAGGTGCAAACCAGCAGGGCGCCGGGAATTTTGCCGCGGTAGTGTTGTAACAACGCCGGCGCCGAATCAAATCCTTGTGTCAAGGCAAACGCCTTGGAAAATAGATACGTATTGGCGCCATGAAATAATAACTCCACACGATCGCGGGGTTTTTCAATTTCAACGGATATAGAAATATCAGGTGCGCGGCTGCGAATATGATCCAGTATTGCGCGGGTTTGCGGGGCGTTGCGGCCTTCCAGATGCACCCACTCAACCCCGGTCAGAGGAATATCTTTAACATGATCGGCGGCAAGTTCAGGCAAGTCCCGATAGTGAACAATGGTTCGCGAGCCATTCCTCTGGTTAAGCGTGATATAGGAAACCGGTGTTGCGCTTGTGGCGATTTGCTGGCAATACGTCATATCCACGCCGTAACGCTCCAGATCACCGGTGATCACCCGGCTGTTCGCATCGTCGGCCAGTGTGCCGAGCCAGTGGCACCGGTGGCCAAGCTGACTCAACACAACCAGCGTGTTGGTTGCGTTACCACCGCGGCGGACGATTTGCCGCAGCGCCCTGACTTCCTGGTCTTCCGCTGGGTAGCCGTCCGTCACATTAATAATGTCGACCGCGGCGATACCCGCTCCGAATATGCGCGCCATAGTCTAAAATAAAAAAGCTCAGGTTGGTGAGCGCGGCGGAGATTTTGGCCGCATTGCGCTCACGGGTAAATAAATACTGAAGATATCCAATAGGCTCCAACCCACCACCAATGCCAGGGCATACCAGCCGTTGCCGGTAAGGTAAAACAGATAGCCGAACAACATCACATCCCAGACATAGAGCATGGTGTAGAACACCAGGATGAACGGCTGGGAGCAACTGGGTTTGCCGCACTTGCTGCAGGATATCACCGCCCATTTTGCCGCTTTGTATTTTTGCCACCAGGAGATACCGTTCTCTTTGCAATGGGGGCAGGGTAGTTGCGACATAAAAACCTTTGAAATTCTCTCGGTTATTCGCATTGCTCCGCTATTTCGCCGGGACAAGGTGGTTAGACAAGGCGGTTAGACAAGGCGGTTAACCGCGAACCGGCCGGTCACCCCGAACCGATGATAAGCGGTTGATAGGCTTCATCGCCAAGGCGTAAATAGTACCTGATGACGGGGGAAATGCCTATGATGATGGACAATGTTTAGCTAAAATTCAGGCCTGGGTACATGATAACAAATTTAACTACCGGCACGGGGAGAGTCGCAGTGCGGTTTCGCGTTACCACGCTGCCCATCATTTTTTGCCTTTTCTTAATTGGATGCGACCGCAATACCGATTTGATGAAGAGCATTTTGTCCGGCGACAGCGCGCAGGTTCAGGCTTTGCTGAATGCGGGATCGGATGTCAATGCCAGAAATAACTATGGCTGGACGGCATTGATGCACGCTGCCCGGAAAGGCGACACTGATGTGGTAAAAATGCTGCTGGCAAAAGGCGCGCAAGCGGATTTGCAGGATGATCGCGGCTGGACGGCGTTGCTGCGCGCCGCCAGCAAGGGTTACGTGGAAATCGTGGAAATACTGATTCAGCACGGCGCGGACATCGAAAAACAGGACGCGCAGGGCTGGACCGCGTTGTTATGGGCGGTTAACCAGGAGCAGCAAGACGTGGTTGTGGTTCTTATTCGGCAGGGGGCCAATGCCGGCATCAAAGGCAAGGACGGGCGAACACCGCTCATGATCGCCGTCAGCATGGGAAACAACGAAATACTCGAGGTGCTGAAGAATGCGGGTGCAAAATTTTGAAGGAGCTGGGATGAAACAGGCCGGGACTTTTTTCATGACGGCTCTCATGGCGGCATGGTGCGCCGCGGCGGTCCTGTTGGTTTCCTGCAATAGCACCAAGGAGCTGGAATCAGAGACCCGCAGCGCCAATTATGTGGTTGATTCGGGCGTGGCGCGCGGCAAGGTATGGCAGGATAACCGGCAAATGGCATCAAAAACGATGCTCAGCAAACTCCACGAGGACGGTATCCACGATCCGAAGAATGAAGCCATAAAAGTTTTGCAGGAGCCGGCGGATGCGCTGGGCAGTTTTCCCTATGACCGCCGGGGAGGTGTTGACTGGGTAAAAGCCCTGGAACTGGGCATCATTGAGCCACGCGCCAATATAACCGGCGATAGTGAAATGATGACCATCGAATTTGAAATTCTGTTCCAGGATACCGGGCGCATGCCATGGGTGAAATTTCCGCATAAAGCGCATACCTTGTGGCTGGATTGCTCCAATTGCCATCCCGCGATCTTTAAACCGCAAAGAGGCGCCAATAACCCATCCATGGATGGTATTCTGGCGGGTGAACATTGCGGACGCTGTCACGATAAAGTGGCGTTCGCTCTATGGGTCTGTGAGCGTTGCCATAGCGTGCCCCACGAAGGTTCAGGTCCCGCGTGGTGGACGCAATAAGCTTATGGAATTGCCGTGCTGAGGGCTTGTGATTTTTTGGCAGGAGCCGATGAATTGGATTCCGTAACCGGTTGCGCCGCGCGTAACAAGCTAATGATTTCCAGGTTTCCTTTATTTTCCGCGATCTGTAATGCCGTGAATCCTTCCGTATCAGTGATGGTGGTGTCGGCCCCTTTGCCGAGCAATAGTTTCACCAGCTGAGGTTTATTGAACGCGGTGGCTGCCATAAGCGGGGTGCGGTCCTTGATGCCCAGGGCGTTTACGCTAACGCCTTTATCAAGTAACGCGGCGGCTATTTTTTCATGGCCGAGTCCCGCGGCCAGCAATAGCAATTCATTTCCAGCGTCCGCGGGTAATTCCGGTATGAGCGCCAGAATGGTTAACACGGTTTCGCTATGCCCGAAAAAAGTGGCGTTGTTCAACGCGGAACCCCCGCTGGTGTCCTTGAACATGGGGTCCGCTCCGTATGCCATCAATGCGGCGGAAGTTTCCTCGTGCCCGGCAGTCGCGGCGGCAATGATGGCCGTAGTGTCATAATTATCGCGGGTGTTGATATCGGCGCCACGGTCGACCAGCAATTTGACAGTGTCGGTATATCCGCCGGCGGCGGCAAGCATGAGTGCGGTTTTACCCCGTGAGGTTTTTTGATCAGCTTCCGCGCCCAGATCCAGCATCTTGCGCACGGCTTCGGTATCACCGTTGCGCGCCGCGTTCATCAAGGTGGTGTAGCGTTCACTGTTACAGGCCGCGGTCAGCGCCAGCAATGCCAGAATTAGCAACGCATAAGCGAGATGAGGAAAGCAACGGAATTTACCTGACAAAGCGAACGCCCAAGGTGGGTTGTAGCCGGAATGAACCATACACTGTAGTCTGAATTTCTTGCGGTTCAAGCAATCACGGTTTGGTCCATTATCGCTTCATGGAGTCAAAAAACTCGTTATTGGTCTTGGTTTGCTTGAGACGGTCCAGCAGGAATTCAATCGCTGCCAGTTCCTCCATGGGGTGCAGTAATTTACGCAGTATCCACATTTTCTGCAGTTCATCCGCGTCGGTAATCAATTCCTCGCGCCGTGTGCCGGAGCGATTGATGTTGATGGCGGGATAGACGCGTTTTTCGGAAATATTCCGGTCCAGGTGGACTTCCATATTGCCGGTACCCTTGAATTCCTCGTATATGACATCGTCCATGCGTGAACCGGTTTCGACCAACGCGGTGGCGATAATGGTCAAGCTGCCGCCTTCCTCGATGTTGCGCGCGGCGCCGAAGAATCGTTTGGGGCGTTGCAGCGCATTGGCGTCCACGCCGCCAGTCAGCACCTTGCCGGATGAAGGCACAACGGTGTTATAAGCACGCGCCAGACGGGTAATGGAATCCAGCAAGATAACCACATCCTTTTTGTGTTCTACCAGGCGTTTGGCTTTTTCAATCACCATTTCGGCGACCTGCACATGACGGCTGGCGGGTTCGTCAAACGTGCTGGAGACAACTTCCCCGCGTACCGAACGCTCCATTTCGGTCACCTCTTCTGGACGTTCGTCAATGAGTAACACGATCAGGATGCATTCCGGATGATTGGCCGCAACGGATTTTGCGATGTTCTGCAGCATCACGGTCTTGCCGGATTTGGGTGGCGATACAATGAGGCCGCGCTGACCCTTGCCAATTGGCGAGGCAAGATCGATCACCCGCGCGGTCAAATCCTCGGTACTGCCGTTGCCTTGTTCCATCTTCAGCCGTTCATTGGCGAACAGCGGTGTCAGGCTTTCAAATGGCAATTTGGTGCGGGCGTTTTCCGGGGGTTCAAAATTAATTTCCTGG
>DATCIR010000286.1:0-4736 GCA_036507695.1 Gammaproteobacteria bacterium | reverse complement strand
GCCCGCATTTCTCACCAGGATCGCGGGAGCAGGCCGCTCCCGCCCATCCCTGGGCTTCGCGGCACTCGTACATCCTGTACATCGCGCAGGATTCGTGTTCGTAGGCGCCGCTCTGGAGCGAAAGTCATAGCCGTAGCTATGGCTTGGGCGCTCTCGCCCATCCCTGGGCTTCGCGCCATAAGTACTTCCTGTACCAAAGTGAAGAGCAAGCCTACGGACGCGAAGACCCGTCTGAACCGCGATAGGCCAGAACGCTGAACAATGTGTTATTAACGTTTCGGGCATAGTCGTTTGTTTTTGCATCTATTCTTGATCATTAGCGGCCGCCTGGTGAGAAATGCGGGCTAGGGCTGTGCCAACGCCGCGCGTTGCTTTTCAATCAGCGTGCCGATGCCCTGTCTGGCCAAGTCCAGCATGGCATTCAACTCATTACGGTTGAAAGCATGGCCTTCCGCGGTGCCCTGCACTTCAATAAAGGCGCCACCGTCATTCATCACCACGTTCATGTCGGTTTCGGCGCTGGAATCCTCGGCATAGTCAAGGTCCAGAATCGGTACGCCCGCATAAATGCCGACGGAAACCGAGGCCACCTGGCCATAAATGGGACTCTTGGTTAACACTTTTTTCTCGATCAGGCAGTTAACGGCGTCGACCAGGGCCACATAGGAACCGGTAATGGACGCGGTGCGGGTACCCCCGTCGGCCTGAATCACGTCACAATCCAGGGTGATCATTTGCTCGGCCAAGGCTTCCAGATTCACCACAGCCCGCAACGACCGCGCGATAAGCCGTTGAATTTCCATGGTCCTGCCGCCCTGCCGGCCCTTGGCTGCTTCCCGGCCCATGCGCTCGCCGGTAGAACGCGGCAACATGCCGTATTCCGCCGTCACCCAGCCTTTGCCGGTGCCTTTCAACCAGCGGGGGACATTGCCCTCAACACTGGCGGTGCAAATCACCTTGGTATCGCCAAATTCCACCAATACCGAACCCTCGGCATGTTTCGTGTAATGACGGGTAAGTCGGATGTCTCTCAGCTGATCGGGTGTTCGGCCACTGGGTCGCATGTTTACTCCTTATTTATGATGATGATTCAAGCGCAGGGCGGATTATAACGCGGATTTTAAGCGGGGCGATGATTCCCGGATCCGGCGCTCAGAAATCCTGCAAGGTTTCGTTTTACAACGAATTATTGCCTATCAGGGCTTGCAGGCTTGCTGATTCATTGGACTCGCGGCGCAAACTTTGGTATAAAACGCAGTTCTCGCGTCCGGGCGCCGGACTAAATTCAGAATTTGGAGATCGAATCATGGCTAGAGTATGTCAGGTAACGGGCAAAAAACCGGTGACCGGCAATAATGTTTCACACGCGAACAACAAGACCCGTCGTCGCTTTTTGCCGAATCTGCACCAACATCGCTTTTGGGTGGAAAGCGAGAACCGCTGGGTAAGCTTGCGTGTCTCCGCCAAAGGTATGCGTACCATCGACAAGCTGGGCATCGACCAGGTGCTGTCGGATATTCGCACCCGTGGCGACAAAATTTAAGCTAAGGTTTAAAGCAACAATTAGGGTTAAACGTTAAGAGGTTGGGTTCATGAGAGACAAAATCAAACTGGTGTCTTCCGCCGACACGGGCCATTTCTACACCACCACCAAGAACAAGCGCACGATGCCGGAAAAAATGGAAATCAAGAAATTTGATCCGGTAATCCGCAAGCACGTCATTTATAAAGAAGCCAAGATCAAATAAGCGCCAATGGGCGGTAATTTCCGAAAGCCCGGTTTACCCGGGCTTTTTTATGGCGTATTTTTACGTTTCATATTTTACGTTTCATACTTTACGTTTCAAAAAAAGTACTTCAAGAAACTTTCATGATTAGCCCAATGTCATGGATTTATTATGGTCAGGTACTTTCCAGGCATTGAATTTTCCAGGTCATGTGATTGCAGCACAAGGTGCCGGGTTACATGACTATTTTCGCACAACCGAGGAGCCCACTGTCCATGCTACGCGTTTCACTCATTATCTTAAGTACGGCTTTATGCACGGTACTCAGTAGTACCGTGCATGCCCGCAGTCTGGATTTTAACTTGAGCAGCGAATCCGCCCAGCTGAAATACGCAACCTTGCTCGGCGGGACAAACTACGGGCGCACCGAAATGGGTTTTGGTTTCCTGTATCACGAAGATAAAAACTACCTTGGTGAAATCAGTTTGCTGGTCATTGATGAGGCGGGCAGTAAATCGCCGGGTTTGGAAGTCGGCGCCGGTATGAAATTCTTTTTTGGCGATGCGGACAAACCCGATATCAGTTTATCCGCCCTGGCATTGGGCGGACAATTGCGTTACCGGCATGCCAGCGTACCCCGCATCATTTACAGCGCGACGCTGTTTTACGCGCCGGGCATAGTGTCATTCCAGGATGCCGACCAGGTCTACGAGCTTGGCGCGACCATTGAGTACGAGATAATACCCACCGCCAATGTTTATATCGGTTACCGGCTCATAGAAGCGGAAATCAAGAACCGTGACGATGTGGAATTTGACGATAACGCGATTATTGGATTGCGGTTCAAGTTTTGATGCAGCCGCGCCGGCGCAATTGTTCTAATACTGCTTCAAACTAATTCTGTCGCCGCGCCCCTGGCTGCTCACGCTTCCAGGACAATTTTCCCCGTTGCCATTCCGGATTCCAGTTTCGCATGGGCTGCGCCCACATCTGTTATTTTAAATTTCGTATCGTCAATCAGTGGTTGTAATTGGGAACGATCGGCGAGTTGCGCGATGTCCCTGAGGATCGCGCCGTGCTGCTCACGGCCCACGCCGTGCAGCAAGGGAATCAACATGAATACCACATGCAGACTCAATCCCTTGCTATGCAGGATGCTCAAATCCTGGCTGGATCGCGTTGATACGGACACCACAACGCCGTTTAACCCCGCCGCTGCAAACGACTTTTGAAGGTTGTCACTGCCTACGGTGTCAAACACCACGTCGAAACCTTTGCCCGCGGTGTACTGTTCTACATAAGTCGCCACATCCATTTGACGATAATTGATCACATAGTCCGCTCCCAACGCCTTGGCGATGGCGGCCTTGCTGTCGGTGGAGCAGGTCGCATAAACCGTGGCGCCACGGGATTTGGCCAATTGAATCCCGATATGGCCCACGCCACCGGTGGCGCCATGAATCAGGACCTGCTGCCCCGCTTGTATCCGCGCTTTATCGATCAGCGCGGTCCATGCCGTAATGCTGACCAGCGGTAATGCCGCGGCCTCCCGGAAACTCAGCCTGGCCGGTTTGCGCGCCACCAGGCGCGCATCGGCCAACATGTATTCCGCCAGTGCGCCGCCCAGGCCTTTCACCCCGCCGGCACAGGCAAACACTTCATCTCCGGCGCAGAATCCTTCAACATTGGCGCCGACTTCTTCGATGGCGCCCGCCACATCGCCATGCAACACAGCGGGAAAGTCCGGCGCAATCGCCGCCAGCTTGCCTTGACGAATCTTGCAGTCCACGGGATTGACACTGGTGGCGGCGACTTTGATTAGCACCTGGCCCGGATAGATTTGCGGCCGGGCAACATCGGCTTTTTCAAAGCTGTCCGGCGCGCCAAAGCGCCGGATGATCATAGCTTGCATAACGCGGCCTCTTGATGATCCCAATATTATTATTCAACCATTGTTCACGGCATTATTGCCGGCAAATACACCACGTGATGCATCATACCGCGCCAATCAAACCTAATTCAATTCGTTAAGCCTGGCGCCACATATATCTGTTATACATTTGCCCGCGCGCAAACCCACACATCGATACGCTTGGCGCCCTGTTGCAGCAGGGCTTTACTCAATTCAGTGACCGTGGACCCGGTGGTCATCACATCATCGACGATGGCGATATGTTTTCCCTGTACATCCCGGCGAACCTGAAACGCGCCCTGGAGGTTGGTTTTGCGCTGTTGCGCCGGGAGACCGGTTTGTTCGCGCGTGGCCTTGTGGCGCACGCAACAGTGTAGATCCAGTTTAACGTTCAGCGCACGGGCAAGAATGCGCGCGATTTCCAGTGCCTGGTTATAACCCCGTTGTTGCAGACGCTGTTTATGCAAGGGCACCGGCAGCAACAGATCGGGCAAGGTCAAGGCCTGTTGCCGGATGTCACGCGCCATTAATGTTCCCAGCAACCGGGCCAGATGCAGTTTCTGATTGAATTTCAATTGCTGGATCAGCCGGTCCAGCGGGGGAGCGTAGTCCGCCAACCGGTAAACCTGTGAGTAGGGGGGCGGGTGCTGCAGGCAACCGCCGCATAAGCGCGGGCCCGGATCAGCCGTCGTTAACGGCAAAGCGCAACGCGCGCAAACCGGGCCCCCGGTGCGCAGCTCAGCAGCGCACGGCGCGCACAGGTCGGTATCGTTATAGCCAGCAGCGGCGCCGCACAAAACACAATGACCGGTGTGTCTGAAAAAAGATCGTATAATGTCCACTTGTTTACTTTTTAATTCCCGCGAAGTTGACAAATAGCCAATTCAGGATAAGATGATCAGGCGCAACCCATCTGAATTTATAACTCATTGTTTTCAAGGGAGATCATTCATGGATAACGCCAGTTATCAACGCATCGATTCTATCACGGCCCGTATCCTCGAGGGCGGCGAAATGACAGCCGATGAGGCGAAGTGGATGATTCGCCTCGACGATGATTATCTGCCTTGGCTGATGGCGGGTGCCGACCGTATCCG
>DATCIR010000285.1:0-38600 GCA_036507695.1 Gammaproteobacteria bacterium | reverse complement strand
TTGCTCGATAGCCGATTCGATCGCGGTGGGGTGGGCCGTGCGCTCGATCAGGGATTGATGAAGCGTTTCCTACAAAGCATGGTTGCCGATGATTGGAGCAAGGCGTGCCGGGTGCTGTGGCACTGTACGAAAGTCGTTTGGGTTGACGAAGAAGGACTGGAGCAGGCGCGGAAGAAACCCATATCCATCGTGGACGACTACTGGCTCAAGAAGTTCATTGAGCATCATGCCACCGCGCTTGGGTCGCAAGCACGCGGAGAAGCAGCTGAAGTACTTCTTGCGAGGTTACGTGAGGTCTATCGCGAGGGCGATCGCGCGAAAGCGAGCTGGTTGTTTCGTCCTGCGATAGAGGATCATAAGCAGAACCACGAGTGGGCCGGCGCGGATAACCGTTTCGTAGAGGGCCTGCGAGAGGCGTTGCTTGCATGGTTAGACGTCGATGCAGCCAGTGCGGCGCCATATGTCGATGTTCTACTCGTAGACGAGGCCGAAATTGTCCGCCGGGTTGCACTGCATGTGCTGAACCAGCGGTGGGAGGTTCTCCGAGGGCTCTTCGGCAAGCTTATCCGACCAGAACTCTTTGGTGACGGCCATCTGCATGAGCTACATGGCTTGTTGCGTGATCGATTCAACTCATTCGCACCTGAAGAAAAGGGTGCGACGGTTGAGGCGCTTCGGCAGATTCAACCGTTGGACAGTCGGAAAGACCCGGAGCGAAGCTTGAAGCGCGTCCAGCGCAACTGGCTATCGGCAATCGTTGGCCAAGGCTTTGAGGCCGCGGATACCTGGTATGCCGCACTGCATGCAGATGCATCGCTTGGACGACTCTCGGAATACCCGGACTTTCATACATACATGGAGTCGTGGTCAGGGCCCGGCCCGACACCCCTCCGTCCCGAGCAGTTAATCGAGTTCGCAAAGGAAGGCTCGCTGGTCCAACGACTGAATGCCTTCGAGCCGGAGAATTCGTGGCGTGGTCCGACTAAGCGTGCGCTGGTCGACGCACTCGAAGAGGCGGTTACTATTGCGCCGGATATCTTGCTCGCAGCCGTACCGGAGTTCATCGAGGCTCAGCGGCCATACCAGTACGGAATCATCAATGGCTTCAAACGGCTGTGGGATGCGCCTAAGGATAAGGCACCGGATATCGCTTGGGATCAAGTCTGGTCCGTGCTGATAAAGTTCTTCGAGAACCTAATCGGCAACGACAGTTTCTGGACGGAACCTGTTGTCGAGGAACGAGACCTAACCCCAACGCGCAATTGGATTCCCCCGCTCATTTCGGAGTTCTTGCGTTCGGGCACACGAAGCGACGACAAGGTTTATGGTGAGGAACTCCTTCCGCGAAGCTGGCAGCTGATCCGTGCTTTGCTGGACAAGTCGGAAGCAGAGTCTGAGGCAGACAAAGACGCCATGACGCAGGCGATCAACTCAGCAAAGGGAAAGGCGATTGAGGCACTCTTCAGCCATGCACTCAGAATCTGCCGTCTTGGCAATCGTGTCCGAAACGGGGTACACGCTGACGAGTGGGCCATAATCCATCCCGTCTTCGATGCAGAGATAGCTAAGTGTCAGAACGCCAACTTCGAATTCTCAACGCTCGCAGGAGCCTACCTAGCCAACATTGAGTACATCAATAGCGAGTGGCTGCGGGCAAATGTTGACGGAATTTTTTCTACGGGCTTTCCGCAAAACTTCTTCTGCGCAGTCGCGGGCCTAGCGTATGCGCCAGCGACTCGCCCGATATATCACCTCCTCGCAGGACGAGGTGTTCTGGACAGGGCGCTCCGATCGGAACTCGGAGAACGTAACACACAAGAGCGGCTTATCGAGCGCATCGCACTGGCGTATCTATGGGGAGACGAGGAGCTGTCTTCTCCGCGATTCGTCTACTTCTTTGACGAGAAAGACGCCAGCGATCTGCAAATCATTTGCAACTTTCTCTGGAGCGTCAGCAATCAAAACCTTGTACCGGACCAAGTGCAGAGGATTCTTGCGTTCTGGCAGAAGTGCATTGAATGGAGCAAGAAACTCGAGATGGCCCCTGCTCGACTTCTTTCAAGCCTGAGCCGGTTGAGCGTCTACTTAACCAAGGTTGACGCGGATGAAACTGTTTGGTTGGAGTATGTAGCTCCATACGTTCAGACTGAGCACAATGCAGACGAGTTCATCGAGCAACTGCTTCGACTGGTGGAAGTTAACCCCCGCGCCATCAGTGCCACCCTTGCAAAAGTCCTTGAAACGTATGAGCCAACTTTTGACTACGATGATACGTTGAAAGGCTTGATACGAAAGCTTGCGGGTAAAGGACTGGCGAAAGAGGCGATCGATTTCGCAAGTCACCTCCGGAGGCTTCCCGGGATGCAGGAGTTGTATTATGAGCTGGTGCAGTGACGTAAATGGGTAAAGGAGTCAGAGCCGAATGGCACTTACTTAAAGAATGAGAGTTTATAAATAGCTTATTTGTTAGCCCTTATTTACATTCAATGAAATTCGTCATTCCGGCGGATGCCGGAATCCAGGGCATTTATTTCTGGATACCGGTTTACACCGGTATGACAGGGCCCGTGAAAATGCCAATTTATTGTGCATGACTTTCTTAAGTAAGTGCCAATCGTATCAGGGCTCTACTTACAAACGCCGGACTTTATGTAACGGTCATTTAAGGAACCTGTGAATAAGTCCCATTTTTTTATGCCATAATTTGACGCAACGCATCAGTAGAACATCCATTTGGGGTCATTAAGAACCTATGGAACTACCGCAAAGTGCGTTACAAGGGTTTAAGCAAGAACGCGGCGCAAGTGTTCGGCCTGGTGGCGTTGGCGAACATTTATCTGGCAAGGCGAGATTTACTGCAACCGCAGGCGTAGTCCGCCTGCAATACGCCAAACCGCCTAAATAAAAGGCAATTTGGGACAAAAAAGGCGGGAAAACCGGCTGATTTTTCGCGGAAAACACCGTTGTCAACATATATACAGAGGGGCCTTGAATTTTTGATAACTTATTCAGGGTTTCCCTCGATAGCGGGTAGCGAATAAAATCGCTATTGCGCGCCAGCATTGATGTGTTCACGAAACGGTAGATAATAAGACGGGGAGAGTAACAAAGACGGATTCAGAACCAAGGATGTTATTGGTTCACGGGGCGGGGTTTGCGGTTTTCGTCGATGGCGACGTACGTGAGCGTGGCTTCAGTGACTTTAATGCATTCCACGCGTTCGGGATAACGCTCGGCGTACACTTCGACAAAAATGGTAATCGAGGTATTGCCGATTTTTTTCACGGACGCGTAACAACTGATCAGGTCCCCCACATAGACCGGCTGGTGAAACTGAAACGCATTAACCGCCACGGTCACGACCCGGCCTTTCGTCCGCCGGCTGGCGACGATGGCCCCGGCCAGGTCCACTTGGGACATAATCCAGCCGCCGAAAATATCACCGGACGCATTGGTATCGGTGGGCTGCGCGGGCAAGCGCATGGTGGGTTGTTCGCCGGGTAATTGCGCCGCCGGTTCCTCGTTCATACAGGTTCGTGGCCTTCGTATAAGCGGTCAATTTGCGGCGCAAAGCGCTCAACGATTTTGTGCCGCTTTAACTTCATGGTGGGCGTGATCATGTCATTGTCGATGCTCCAGGGTTCCAGGCTCAAGGTGAGACGCCGGATTCTTGCGTAGCCGGGAAATTCGCCAAGGAGTTTGTCCACCCGTTCCTGCATAGCATTGATAACGGCCGGGTTTTGCAGCGACTCCGCGCCCGGATCGACCCCCAGCGATCGGGCGAATTCGGGCCATAACTCGCTATTGAGCACGATAATGGCGCACAGGTAAGGGCAGCCTTCGCCGATCACCATCGCCTGGTCGAATAAATTATCCATGGTGATGGCCATTTCCATGTCCGCCGGCGGTACTTTTTCCCCGTTGGACAACACAATAATTTCTTTCAGGCGGCCGGTAATATAGATGCGGTGGTTTTCGATGCGCGCCTTGTCGCCGGTATGCAGCCAGCCGTCGTCATCGATCATTTCCCGGGTGGTTTGCGCGTTGTTCCAGTAGCCCAGCATGACACTGGGGCTGCGGGTCAATAGTTCTTCATTGTCGCCAATCTTGACTTCCACGCCATCGAACGCTTCGCCGACACTGGCCGGATCATTGTTCTCCAGGCTGTTGGCGCTGATCACCGGGCTGGTTTCCGTCAGCCCGTAACCCTGCACCAGATTCAGTCCAAGCCCGACAAACAGTTTTGCCACGTCATGCGACAGCGGGGCGCCGCCGCAAATGGCAATCCGCAGGCGTCCGCCCAGTTTGGCCATGATTTTATTGGCCACCAGCGCTTTCATCAGTGGCCATAATAAATAAGAGTTGCGCGGATTCTGGAAACGATGCCAGCCCAGTTCAACGGCTTTGTGGAACAGGTTGCGCGCAAACTGCGACTTGACGGCCAATTGCGCGGCGATTTTACCGTACACGCGCTCATAGATGCGCGGTACGGAAATCAGCACCGTGGGCCGGATGGTCAGCAGATCCTCCGCCAGATCCTGCACTGAGCGGGCAAACACCATCGTTGCGCCGCTCATCATGGGAATGTAATAACCGGCGGTGCGCTCCAGCATGTGCGAGAGCGGCAAAAAGGACAGGAATACATCTTCGCGATAAACGTTGATGCGTTCAATGCCTTTAAACGCGTTGAACAGAATATTGTTATGACTCAGCATAACGCCTTTGGGCCGCCCGGTGGTGCCGGATGTGTAAACGATGGTTGCCAGATCATCGCGCTCGGCGCGGTACGTTTGTAAAGCCGGTTGCTGGTTTTCGTAGGTCTGGACCGAATTGTCCACCCACGGGTTGAAAGTCATTAAACGGGAATAGGCCGGCGTTTTCTCGCATGGTTCGAGGGTTAACAATCTGACCAGGCCGCCGATTTGGGATGCGATGCCGGACAAGGCAGTTAAATCCTGCTGGCCTTCGATCAACAATACCTTGACGCCGGCATCCTGCAACACATACGCGATATTTTCGACGCGGTCATTGGTGTACAGCGGAACCACGATCAGGCCGAGGCCCAGCGCGGCCTGTTCAAACTGAACCCATTCCGGGCAGTTGCGCAACATGATCGCCACCCGGTCTCCGGGTTTGAGTCCGTCGCCCGCCAATGCCGCTTGTATCTTCGCCACCCGGTTCACGGTTTGTTGCCAGGTGATGTCTTCCCAACTTTGGGTTATGCGATTGAAATAACGATAGGCAATATTATCCGGGGTGCGGCGGGCGCGCTCGCGCAATAATCCGCCCAGCGTGCCGACACGTTCCAGTTGAATGATATCCAGTGTACTAGAGCTCATTACCAGCATAATTTCTCGCCACGGTTGGTTGTGGTTCTTTGACAGGTTTCCAGCCGGCATCCGGTTTAAACCGGTCGCCGTATTTTTCTTCCAGTTCCACGATCTTCCGGTGCAGTTCGGTGACGCCCTGCTGATCGCGGTAATGCAGGGGGCCGCCCCGGAACGGCGCAAATCCGGTTGCGAAAATCATGCCCGCATCCAGCAGGTCTTTATCGGCGATGACGCCTTCGCGCAGACAGGCAACCGCCTCGTTAATAAACCGCAGCATCAAACGGTCCTGAACATCGGCGGAGCGATAGTCCGCTTTACCTGCTTTGGCATCGATGGGCTTACCGTTCTTGTAATGATAGAACCCGCGGCTGGTTTTACGTCCCAGATGTCCATCCTGCACCAGGGTTTTCAAGCGTTGGGGTATTTCGCCGCGGAGGGTGCCGGAAAGATTTTCCGCCACTGAAAGACAGATATCCAGGCCCACGGTATCCGCCAGTGCAATCGGTCCCATCGGCATGCCAAAGCCGGTGGCCGCCGCATCGATAACCGTCGCGGGGATGCCTTCCGACTCGAGCACCACGGCTTCCACCAGATACGGCATCAGCACCCGGTTGACCAGAAAGCCGGGCGAACTTTTAACGGGCAAGGGCAGACGGTTGATATGCCGGGTAAAAGCGGCGGCCTTGCCGGCAACGTCCCGCCGGGTTTGTTGCGCACTGACGATTTCCACCAGTTGCATCATCGCCACCGGATTAAAAAAATGGATGCCCACCAGCCGGCCGGGATCGGTCAGCGCTTCGCCCAATATTTCCAAAGGAATGCTGGAGGTATTGGTGGCCAGCAGCGCATCGGGTTTGATTTTCGGTTCAATGTCGCGCAGCAAGGCATGTTTGGCGTCCTTGTCTTCGAAGATGGCTTCGATAATCACATCGGCCTGGGGCAAGCCCCGGCCGTGCATGTCCGGCACCAGGCGGTCCAGCGCCGCCTGCACCAGCACCCGGTCCTTTAATTTCTTTTGATAGAGTGCATGCGCGTTCTTGATAACCCGCGCGATGTTTTTTTCCTGCCGGTCCTGCAAGGTTACCTGTAAACCCTGTAAGGCGCACCAGGCCGCGATATCACCGCCCATCACCCCGGCGCCGATCACATGCACCCGTTTGGGGGTAAACAGTTTTTTATCGCCAATGGCTTTAAGCTTGGTTTGCAGAAAGAACACGCGGATCAGGTTCTGCGCCGTGGCGCCGACGACCAGCCGGGATAACGATTCTTCCTCGGCTTGGAGCATGCGCTTGCGGTTGCCGGCGTATTTTTCCCAGATGTTGATTAACGCATAGGGCGCGGGGTAATGTTGCCGCGGCGCTTTTTTCGCGACTTGCTTGCGCAGATAACTGGCCAGCAAGGGACGCAGCAGCGCATGATTGGTGAGCGCCTTCCAGCCTTTGAGTTTCTGCCGCGGAGGTTGGGTGTTGATGAGATCGACCGCCGCCTTGCGCAGATGACGATCCGCGGCGAGATAATCGACCATGCCGAGTTTTTTGGCCGAACGCGCGCTCACGCCGCGTCCGCTCAACATGATGTCCATGGCGGCGGGCGCGCCAATCAATAACGGCAGGCGCAGCACGCCGCCAAATCCCGGATGAATACCCAAATTGATTTCCGGCAGTCCCAGTTTGGTGCCGGGGTCATCCAGCGCCACGCGGTACCGGCAGGCCAACGCCAGTTCATAACCGCCGCCCATGCAAAAGCCGTGGATCAGGCACACCGTGGGGAAGCGCAGTTTTTCGATACGGTTAAAGACATCTTGACCAAAACGAATAAACTCAGCCGCTTGTTGAGTGGTTTTGGCCTGGGCGATGGTGTTGATGTCCGCGCCCGCGATAAAGCCGTTCTTTTTGGCGGACAGTATTACCAGCCCGCGGGTGGCGCTGTCTTGGAGTCCGCTGACGATGTCCGCCAATTCGGCGAGCATTTCCCGCGACAAGGAGTTGGTGGATTCATTCGCTTTGTCCGCGTACAACCAGGTGATGTTGTCGTCGCCGGTTTCCAGGCGCCAGTGCTGATAGTGTTTTGTCATGGGGTCACTCCGCGGCGGTTTGAGGTTGCCGTTCCACTAGCATGGCGCCGCCCTGGCCGCCACCGATACACAGGCTGGCAATACCGCGCCTGGCATTGTTGCGTTCGAGTATATGCAGCAGGTGCAGCACAATGCGCGCCCCGCTGGCGCCGACCGGGTGGCCGAGGCTGACGCCGCCGCCGTCCACGTTGACTTTGTCCTGATCCAGTTCACCCACGGCGCCGCGCTGGTGCAGTTCTTCCCGGCAGTATTTGCTGTCTTTCCAGGCTTCAATGTTGGCGAGCACCTGGGCGGCGAAGGCTTCGTTGATTTCCCAGCAGTCGACGTCATCGAGATTGAGTTTGTTGCGTTTCAGCAGCGGTGTCATGGCGTGCACCGGTCCCAAGCCCATTTGCGCAGGATCAAGGCCCGCCCACTCGCTGTCAATGATTTTACCGAGCACCGGCAGTTTGTAATTCTCCACCATGGATTCGTTCGCCAGGATCAGCCAGGCCGCGCCGTCGGTGACCTGGGCGCTGTTGCCCGCGGTGACATTGCCAAAGGGGCGGTCAAACACCGGCTTTAATTTGCCGAGCTTTTCCACATCGCTGTCGCGGCGCAAGCCGTCATCTTCCTGGTAAAAATTACCGTTCGTGTCGTAGATGGTTTCGATTTCCTGTAACCAGCCCTGATCCATGGCGTGGGCCAGGCGCTGGTGGCTGCGCACCGCATAGCGGTCCATGGCGTCGCGGTCAATGCCAAAGCGATGCGCGATGATTTCCGCGGTCTGACCCATCGAGAGTCCAACCACCGGATCGGTCAACCCGCGCAACAAGCCGATAATGGGTTTCAAATAGACGGGTTTTAACTGCGCCAGGGTCCTGGCGCGCGCGCCGAAGGTCTTGGCCTTGCTCCATAGCGCCAGCCAGGCAACCATGGAATTGGCGAGCAGCACCGGCGCATGACTCATGGATTCAACACCGCCGGCCAGCACCAGGCTGGAGCGGCCCAGCGCGATATTTTGCGCGGCGCTGTCCAGCGCCTGCAATCCTGAGGCGCAATTGCGTTGCACGGTCCAGGCCGGTTTATGCTGGTCGCAGCCCAGACGCAACGCGGCAACGCGCGCGATATTGGCTTCGTCGGGTCCCGGCATGACACAACCCAGAATCACTTCATCAATGGCGGCGGCGTCAAACGGCATGCGGGCCAGCAAAGGCCGCGCGGTAGCCACCGCAAGATTGGCGGCGCTAAACGGGCCGGGCGCGCCTTTGGCTTTCAGAAATGGCGAACGGCTGCCATCCACCACGAACACGTCGTGCAGGACTTTTCGTTTTTGCGTCATTTATGCAAACTCCTTTGCCTTGTCCCTGGTGATGTAAGCGGCGGACTGCCGGGATAACTCCGCCGGATCAAAGTCGTCGACCTTGAGCGCTTCGTGTTGCGCGTCGTCGGCCTTGCGCAAGGCTTCAGCCTCGCTGGCGTCCAGCAGGTTTTGGTTTGCCGCCTGTTCAATTTGTGGTTCCCGCGCATACGCGGTTATCGCACCCGATTTTATCGCCGCCTGTAATTTTTTTTCAGCGCCGGCGGCGTCCATCATACTTTGCATGGCATATTCGAGTCGACCAATGGGTTCGTTGATTTTGTTTTGGCCATCGATGGGTAAAAATAAACCACTTGTTAAGCGATCACGCGCGGCCGATGGCGTCAATAATAGAGCGGCTACCTGTTGATCCAGGGCGTCACCAGGACCCCGAAAGTCCTTGCCCAAGGGAAACACCATGCGGCGTAGTAACCAGGCTACGGGGCGGGTGGGAAAATTAATCAGAAAGCGGTCGAGGCTTTGTTGCATGGCGCGCAAGGAGGTTTCGCACCACCAGCGCAACAGCGGCAAGTCTTCCGCCGGCTGTCCCTGGTCATGAAAACGTTTCAATACCGCGGAGGTTAAATATAAGTGGCTTAACACGTCGGCTAGCCGGCCGGAGAGTTTTTCGCGGCGCTTGAGGTCGCCGCCCAGTGTCAACATGGCGATGTCGCTGACAAAAGCAAAGGCGGACGAAAACCGGGTGAGGTGGCGGTAATAGCAAGCGCTGGCATTGGATACCGGCGCCCGGACCAGCCGCGCCTTGGTCAAGCCCAGCCACAGGCTGCGCAAGCCGTTGCTGATCGTGAAACCCACGTGGCCGGTAAATGCGCGGTCAAAATCACGGGAGGCTTTTTCCAGATCGGGGTTTTTTGCCGCTTCCATTTCCTTCAGCACAAACGGGTGGCAACGAATGGCGCCTTGACCGAAGATAATCAAACTGCGGGTCAGGATATTGGCGCCCTCCACGGTGATGCTGATGGGGATGGATTGATACACGCGGCCCAGCACGTTGCGCGGCCCCATGCAAATACCGCTGCCGCCATGAATGTCCATGGCGTCATTCACCACCGTGCGCATGGCTTCGGTAAGATGGTATTTGACGATTGCGGATATCACCGAAGGACTTTCATCGTTGTCGATCGCCGAGGCGGTCAGCGTGCGCGCCGCGTCCATCATGTAGGCCGTGCCGCCGATGCGCGCCAGCGCTTCGGCGACCCCTTCGAACTTGCCGATCGGAGTCTTGAATTGTTTGCGTACCCGCGCATAAGCGCCCGTGACCCGGCTCACCAGCTTGCCGGCGCCGGTGCTTAACGCCGGCAGCGAAATGGAACGGCCGGCGGCCAGGCATTCCATCAGCATGCGCCAGCCCTGGCCGGCGCGTTCCTGCCCGCCGATAATCCAGTCGATCGGGATGAATACATCCTTGCCGCGGTTCGGCCCATTCTGGAACGCGGAGTTTAACGGAAAATGCCGGTTGCCGATGTCGACGCCCGGCGTGTTGGTGGGAATCAAGGCGCAGGTAATGCCCAGCTCTTCGGTGTCACCCAGCAGATGATCGGGATCGTAAAGTTTGAACGCCAGTCCCAGCACGGTGGCAACGGGACCCAGGGTGATATAACGTTTTTCCCAATTAAGGCGTATGCCCAAAACATCTTTTTCACCATTGAATTTGCTTTTGCAGACGATGCCGGTGTCGGTCATGGCGGCGGCGTCGCTGCCGGCTTCCGGCGAAGTCAGGGCGAAACAGGGAACTTCGGTGCCTTTGGCCAGCCGGTGCAGATAATGTTGTTTTTGCTGTTCGGTGCCATAACGCAATAACAATTCCGCCGGTCCCAGCGAATTGGGCACCATGATGGTGACCGCGGCGGTAATGGAGCGGCCGGCGACTTTCATCACCACGGTGGAGTGCGCCAGGGCGGAAAATTCCAGGCCGCCGTATTGTTTGGGAATAATCATGCCGAAGAAGCCGTTGTCCTTGATAAACTGCCAGACCTCGGGGGGCAAATCATAATCCTGGTGGGTGATTTGCCAGTCATCCAGCATCCGGCACAATTCTTCCACGGGGCCGTCGATGAACGCCTGCTCTTCGGCGCTGAGCTGACTTACGGGAATATTAAGCAGCGTTTTCCAGCGGGGTTTGCCGCTGAACAATTCGCCATCCCACCAGACATTGCCGGCTTCCAGCGCTTCGCGTTCGGTTTGCGACATGCTGGGCATGATAGTGCGGAACACGGTCAGCACCCGGTCGCTGACAAACAGGCGCCGCCATGGCGCGACATTCAGGGGAACCGCCACCGCGAGAAACGCCAGCCAGCCGAGTACCTGGAAAAAAACCGGCGTATGACTGAATTCCTGCCAGAATAACAGGGCGATCGCAAAAATGATGCTGCCGATGGATAACGGCGTGCGAAAATAAAACAACGCCCACAGGGTGGCAATAAAAAACATTGTCCAGAGTAATCCGCTCATTGCACCTGCCTTTTTTGTTAACTGGTTTTGCCTGCTGTTTTTGCGTCAGTACCGGTTGGAATTTCCGCGTCAATGATTTCGTCGTTGTGTGTGAACCGGCGCCGGGCTTGCTTGCCGGATGGTTCCATTAAATGTTCAGCCAGCCCATCCATGCCGCCGATTTCCCCGGCTGGAACCGGGATAAAACAGTCGTGTTCATCGTTGCAAATTACGCCGTCCTGGTCCCAAGGCAACTGCCGGTAAACCGACAAGTCATTGAGGCCAAGCAAGGGATACTTAATGATGGCAAAGTAAGGTGAATAATCAAAATCCCGTGGCGTGTAAAGCCGGGTATTGCGTTTGTACATGCGGTATCCGGTTTTCGTTTTGCGCACCACCGGCATAATGGGGAAGTGTACCGAACTGAAGGCATTGGCGATCATGGTCGAACATACGGTGCGGGTGGTATCACCGGCATTATGCTCAAACAGGCTGGAACGCCAGCGGCGCGGAACGATACTGTATGGCAGCAGAAAGCGCCCCAGGTCGAGTAAATGCCGGACATCGTAACCCAGTCCTAAATGCTTGGCGGCGTGTTTAATGACGCTTTGCGCATCCTGGCGTGACAGGCCGGCGGGACGGCAGATGCGCATATGTTCCTTAGCGTATTTACTGAGGGGTCTGACCACCGTGCCGTCACCCAGTAAAGGCTCGATAATCAGCTGGTCTTCCGGATTGCCGTCATATAACCAGCTGATGTGCTCGCGGACATTGGGATTTTCGATATCAACCAGTCTGCCAATGTATAACGCCGAGTGGGTCCAGACGCTTTGGGTGATGGTTTTAATGACTTCACTAACCCGGGAACGGCCTTCCACCAGCAGTACATCGCAGGGCCGGATTTCAAAGCTCAGGCGTTCAAAATCACACGGGGCGACACGGGTTTGATCATCCTCATGTGTTAACCAATGGATGATTTTGTCGCTTAACCATTTGATAGATTTCATTGTCGTTAACGTCGAATTGACTGGTTCATTGTCAGCAGGGCTCGCGCCGATAGTCCTTTTCTTAACTATAGTTAGCGGCCAAATTTATTGCAGACTGATAGCGAAATGTATGGTTTTTTAACCCGTCGCCGGTCTTTTCAATGGTTCCACTATAAACACTAACACACTGAAAAACAAAAGAAATATTACTGGAAATCCCGATCAAGGCACTAACCTTGAATTTCCTGGGCCTAATGACCGCCGAATAACTCAATTTTTATACAAAAATCTCCGGATCAACGGTTCAGGTATTGCGGGTTCCCGTAGCGACGCGTTCGCGTGACATCCGCTAATGCGAACTTTAGACCCGGCGGGTTTTAAAAAATTACCAGCAAATATTCGCTGAAGGGCGTTGTAATCCTACGGGTTACGGGCGTGCAGGGTTTCCTGCACCTCAAAAACAGTCGCGTAGTCCTTCGTGCCCCGAAACCGGACCGTTTGTACGTGGAAGCGCTCGCCGCGGGGTGCGATGAGTTTTAAGGTGCAATCGCTGCAACTGAGCAGGCACGACTGAAAT
The DNA here is from genome assembly GCA_036507695.1 of Gammaproteobacteria bacterium. Classification (GTDB taxonomy): domain Bacteria; phylum Pseudomonadota; class Gammaproteobacteria; order SZUA-152; family SZUA-152; genus JAKEGK01. The sequence goes on along the minus strand of DATCIR010000285.1, from coordinate 25,843 downwards.
ACCCGCTGATCCTTGCAATAATATTGTGTTTTGGTGTGAGGCAGTTGTTCGATGCGTTGGAAATCTTCGATGCCCATGCCCGGAACGATGCGATTCAGAAACAAGGCATTCACCACCGGATAAGGTTTGGCGCGCAAATTAGCGATATTGTCTTGAGCGTGACGCGTAAGGGATTTCACCACCGCCAGCGTATCGCCTTTACCTTGCAGGTAATGGGTATATCGTGGGGTGAGCAGGGTAGCGCTGCACTGCGCGCAGGTGGCGTTACAGCTATCAACCATCTGCCCTGCGCACCAATAAACCATATTGTAGCGATTGGGTCCGTGCGGATAGGTTCTGGTTGCGACCAGGGCTTCCAGCAAGCTCATGCCGACCACGACTTCGCCGGCCTGGATTTCATTGTAAAATTCGGTTTTGAGCGCGGGTTTTTCCTTTTCGTCCGGTGGTTCGGCGCGAAAGTTGCGCTCCAGAAATTCATCCTGCTGGAGTTTTTCTTCATGGACTGGATTGGTGGTGTTGCATGCCGCAAGCAGTGCCGCCAGAGCGACAGTAACCAGCCCAACCGGTAACAATTTTGTCAAATTTAGATATTTCATGTTGCCAACCGTAAAGATTAGAATCGTACCAGTATCGGCGTTATGATGAGCGGGGTTTTGTTAAGCTCGTCACAACTTCTGGTGACAAAAATTATGAAAAAAAGCACATCCCGCATTCAAAAGCCCTAAAAGGTCATACCAATGGTAGCCGAAACCGTCATCGCTGCAAGCATTACTTATTTACTCATGGTGGCCGCCATTTATTGGCACCGTGTTAGGCCGTTGCATGTCGCCATCATGGTGTCGGTGATGCTGTTTGATTTACTCATGCCGTTTTACCTGTACGCCAACCGTGACTGGAAAACCCGGCTGATTGATGATGGGGATATTTTTTCGTTTTTGCTGTGGACGCATTTCGGATTGCTGATTGCGTTATTTGTGCTTTATGCCATTCAAATTATGGCGGGACGCAAGTTGCTGGCGGGCGATATGTCAACGCGGGACGAGCACAAAAATGTCGCGAAGGGGATCTTGCTGACCCGGGCGCTGGTCATTGTGAGCGGGGCGCTGTTGTATCACCCGGAAGAAGAAAACTCGTAAGGAATTGTAAAACATCCAACGAAGCGTCAATGGAAAGAGAAAACCGGGTGTTTTCTCTTTCCATGACACTGTCAGTATTAGCCTTTCTTTTTGTTCGTGATCAAATCGTGGATCAAGGGTGTCAGGATAACTTCCATGGCGAAGCCCATTTTACCGCCGGGCACCACGATGGTGTTCGGGCGTGACATGAAAGAATCGTGGATCATGTTCAGCAAATAGGGGAAGTCCACGTTGAAATATTTGGGATCACGAAATCGAATGACGATAAAACTTTCATCCGGGGTTGGTATGTCACGCGCGATAAACGGATTGGATGTATCGACCGTGGGTACGCGCTGGAAGTTAACGTGGGTGCGCGAAAACTGTGGCGTAATATAATGAACGTAGTCCGCCATGCGGCGCAGAATCGTGTCCACAATGGCTTCCGCTGAGTAACCCCGCTGGGCATTGTCACGGTGAATTTTCTGGATCCATTCCAGGTTCACGATCGGCACCACGCCGATCAGTAAATCCACCAGTTCCGCCACGTTCGCGGTTTCGCTTTTTACCCCGCCATGCAGGCCTTCGTAAAACAGCAGGTCGGTGTTTTGCGGAATATCCTCCCAGGGTGTGAATTGGCCTGGCCCCAGTTTCAGGTGTTTATAAGGTTCGGCTTCTTCCTCACTGTGCAGGTAATAACGGCGTTTGCACATACCGGTTTCGGCATACTCGGCGAAAGTCTGCTGCAATTTGTCGAACAAATTGGCTTCCGGGCCGAAATGGCTGATGGTCTTTCCGCCTTCCGCGAATTTATTGATCGCGACTTTCATTTCCTGGCGGTCATAAGCGTGATAGCTGTCACCCTCGATGATCGCGGGCACCAGCTGTTCGCGGCGGAAAATATGTTCGAACGCATTTTTTACCGTGGTGGTTCCAGCCCCTGATGATCCGGTTACCGCGATAATGGGATGTTTTGCAGACATGAGAAAAATCTCCTAAAGTTGCTACGAATTCTGAAATTTTATCGTTTGCTGGTTGTTGTTATCTGGTTGTTGTTATATTGCTGACGCGTTGTTGATTCACCGGTGTTAGCCCGCATTTCTCACCAGGCGGCCGCTAACTATCAAGAATAGATGCGAAAACAAACGACTATGCCCGATACGTCAATAACACATTGTTCAGCGCTCTGGCCTATCGCGGTTCAGACGGGTCTTCGCGTCCGTAGGCTTGCTTTTCACTCAAGCCATAGCTACGGCTATGACTTTCGCTCCAGAGCGGCGCCTACGAACACGAATCCTGCGTCTGCTCCCGCGATCCTGGTAAGAAATGCGGGCTAGCTATTGCCGCCCGCCGCTGTCTGGCCGTCATCTATGGCGGTTGCGTCTTTATCCGGCCGGGCCGCCAGTCAAACCGCGAATAATAACGGTTTCCGGTATGGGATAAAAGCTGAAATATGGTGGTGCTGCGGCGAAGGGTAGTGAGGGGGAGGAAGGACTGGCGATTTTACATCGCGATAGCACGATTTTTTTATAACTATTAGTAACTTAATGAAAATTCTTAGACAGATTTTCCAGCACCATGTTTTCCATCCAGACGTAAGCCTCATCGGAATCCGTTTGATTAAACAACACCATCAATACCACCCATTTTAACTGGGTAAGATCGATTTCCTCTGATTCCAGCGCCATTGCCCGGTCAATGATATGCTCCCGGACCGTGGCGTCAATGACGCCCATTTGCTCCAGAAAATGCAGGAAACCTTGGCAATCGACGTTGAGCTTTTTGGCTTCAGTGCTGTGATAGACGCGGATGGTATTACCGAACGCCGCGTTGGTCACCGTAGCGTCCTGCAGGCGCACCAAGCCTTCGAGCCAGTCAAAGGCCTTGGCGATGTGATTTTTCCCAAAGCCGGCGTCACGGAGCAGCGCTTTTAATTCTTCAGGATCCGTGTGTTTTGCGCTGTCGTCGTCGATGTAGTTTTCAAACAGGTACATCAGCACGTCAAATACGCTTTGTTTCATTGCTACTTCCTTTCGATCTTAAGCCTTTTGATCACAAGCGTGAATAAAGCCCACCCGAGGATACGATGAGCCCATTTAATTCCAGTTCCACCAGCATGGAGGAAATAGTCTCCGGCGTCAATCGTGATCTTTGCACCAGTATATCGATGGAAACCGGTTCAAAATCCATGGCTTCCAATAGCTTGTGCTGCGGTGAATCCGGTTCCCCGCCACGCATAATCGATAATCCCTGAGGCAGTCCTGATTTTTCCGGTGTGGTAGCATTTTGACTGCGACGCAAGGTAGCAATTAAAGGCGCGAGTTCCTGCAGCACGTCGTCGCCGGTTTCCACCAGTTTTGCGCCCTGGCGAATCAGGTGATGGCAACCGCGGGCCAATGGATTGTGAATCGAGCCGGGGATGGCGAACACCTCACGGCCTTGTTCCATGGCTTGCCTCGCCGTGATTAATGAGCCGCTTTGCAGGGCGGCTTCCACGACCAGGGTGCCAACGCTCAGGCCACTGATAACGCGGTTGCGGCGGGGAAAATTGTGCGCGACGGGTTTGGTGTCCATGGCAAATTCCGAAAGCAGCAAGCCCTGCGCCGCGATTTGTTCCGCCAATGCCTTGTTTTTCGCGGGATATACGCTGTCCAAACCGGTGCCGGCAACGGCGATGGTTAATCCGCTGCCGGCCAGGGCCCCTTGGTGGCTGTGCGTATCAATACCGGTCGCCATGCCGCTGGTGATGATAAGCCCGGCTTGCGATAAGTGCCGGGCGAATTCAAACGCGGTTTCCTGGCCGTAATGGCTGGGGTTGCGGCTGCCCACCATCGCCAGTTGCGGGAATTGCAGCAGTTCCGCGTCGCCCTGGGCATACAAAACAATGGGCGGGTCGGCTATTTCACGCAGTAATTGCGGATACCAGGTCGAGACGATGGGAATAATATGGCAGTTGGGCTGTTCCGCCCAGATGACGGCTTTTTCAATGGCCTGCCAGTTAGGTTCATTCAATGCGCGCCGGATGGTTTCCGGCAGCGAAATCCGCGCGAAAAGGCTTTTTTGGTTACTGCCCAGCAATTCGAGGGGATGGATCTGGTGCTCAATCAGCATGGCCAGTTTGGCGGGGCCAAAGCCATGGGTATGGTGCAGCACCAACCATTTTTTTAACTGCGCGGGAGCGATGTCCCGTTGGGGGACAATGGGTAAAGCCACCGGTTTAAGCACGAAATCCATTTTCCTTTTTTGTTTCTCAAAGTGAGTGCTACAGCGTGAGATTTAACATCCTGGCGGCAATTCATCAAGTAATCGCAATGGCGTATTGCCGGTTTCTAATCCGGCGGATGTTTAGCAACAAGAGTCGGGCATGCTGGCTGGCAATCATACCGGCTGGCGGTTTTGAAGGGAATAGTTGTGGCGGTTACGCCAGAACCGCAGTGAACTGAACGCGGGCCGTTAAACTTCGCTGTTCATAGCGATTGATAAAAAAGCCTTGTTCCAGGGGAACAAGGCTTTTTAAACGGGAAAAAACTCAGCTGACTTAATACGAAGAATCAGGGATTGCGTACCGAGTCATAAACCCGCATATCCCTGTACGACTCCATCACCATCGCGAAACTCACCAACTCAAAGGAGCGAATGACCATCACAACGCCGGCGCGTACATCGGGCAGTGTCACTATTTCGGTCTTCGTGGTGCGCGGATCCAATACCTTGGCGCCTGACTGAAACACCGCCAGAACATGCCCGGTCTCGATGCCGTCGCTTTCGCCCTTATTAATGACCACGGTTTGGTATTGGCCGATGCGGGCTACACCATCAACCACATCGATGATTTGTCCGCTGACCGGGTTTTCCGGTGGATGGGGAATAAATGTTTGATCGAGTCCAACATCACGCTTTGGCAGCAGCCGGTCACCAATCAGCACTTCACGCGATGAGTTGGTAATGACCAGGGTCGATGGGTCGCCAAATACCTCGACTTTCGCATCGGCAACCAGAATGGCTTCATAACCCAGAATATCCCGGGGTTTGGCGCCCTCGTTACGATAGGGATTGCCGATTCGCACCACACTGAATTCGGAATCCGCTCCCGCAACCAGCCCGCGTACATAAATCTTGTCACCTCTGCCCGCGATCAGCCGGCCTTCATCACCGGCAACAATGTAAGCGGCGTTATTGATTTCCCGCTCGGAAAGTACCCGTGGATGGCCAAGAAACTGTTCAATCGCGGTCAGTGGAATAGTGGAAATCGGGGTATCGACGCGGGTAGAGCGCACTTTGGGGGATATTTTTACGGTTGGTTGACCGCGGTCGACTTTTAACATGGGCCGTCCCTGCTCATCATAGACCAGGGATACGACATCACCGGGATAGATCAGGTGCGGATTCTCGATTTGAGGATTAAAGCTCCATACTTCGGGCCAGCGCCAGGGTGTTTCCAGGAATCGCGCTGAAATGTCCCAGAGGGTATCGCCCTTCACCACCACATAGCGATCCGGATGATCCGACCGCAACGCGATTTTATCGGCGGCCGCCGTTCCCAATATCATCCATACGGTTAAACCTAAGAGAAGTTTTTTGCTCCACATAGCGCTTCTTCAGACCATCCTGTAGTGAGTTAATTTTTGCAGTGTAGTCGAAACCCTGTACCCGCACCAGTTATACCAATTGGTAATGAAGGACCTGGTGTCGCGAACCAGAAATATCGAAACATAAAACGGCAGCTTTTTCCGCACGGTCGCGTTGCCATAGTCCCCACTATGCCGCCTCCTCGCGCCTTGCCCTGCGAAAAAATCCCTCCGTTTTATTTTGTTTCCCTCTCTGGTTCGCGACACTAGTGGCCATTGTTCATCCAGAATATCCAAGTATTAGGCGGGTTGGATTTTTAAAGTGCGTCCCTGCATTTTTTTCCAAGTAGGGAAAATAGCGGTCCAATAGTGAGTAACTTAAGCCCTGAAAGTGTCAAACGAGCGCAAGTGTTATTGAAATGGCGCTAACTAATCCCCAGATTGGGCAATAAGCGATCTAAACGGCGGTACACCCTAAAACCACGCATCCAACGCCAATGTCTCTGTGCGCGATAGGAAACGGCACTTGTTCGTGACTACTTTAGAATCTAGTATTATCTAAACTGAGTTTTTAGAGCTTTTATTTCGAAATATGACAGGCTTCACATGGCGCTTTTAAATATCCTTCATTTTCCCGATCCCCGGCTGCGCAAAAAGGCACTCCCTGTAGAAAACGTTGACAGCGGTATCAAACAGCTGGTCGCTGACATGTTTGAGACCATGTATCAGGCGCCGGGTATTGGCCTGGCCGCTAACCAGGCCGATATCCAACAACGCATCATTGTCATCGATATTTCCGAAGACCGGTCCACGCCGCTGTGCTTTATCAATCCGGAAATCATAGCGGCCGGCGGAAAAGAAGAAATGGAGGAGGGTTGTCTTTCGGTGCCGGGTATTTACGAAAAAGTAACCCGGGCGGAACATATCCGGGTGCGCGCGCTGAACCGTGAGGGTCAGGCGTTTGAAATGGACGCCAAAGGGCTGCTCGCGGTCTGCATCCAACATGAAATGGATCATCTGGAAGGCAAGTTGTTCGTTGATTATCTATCGGAAATAAAACGCCAACGTATCCGCAAAAAGCTGGAAAAGCTGCGGCAAAAAACCTTGTAGTCAGCCGGAGCTTACTTTACCGTAGCCGCATCATGCGTTCCGTTCGGTCAATCAGTGAATTGGCCATTACCGGGCGTATCCACAAACTCACTACAGCGGCATTTTTATAAACACAAATACAAGGTTTATGAGGCATGGCGAAGGCGCTGAATATACTATTTGCGGGCACGCCGGAATTCGCGGCGGCCAGTCTTAATGCCCTGCTCCAGGCGCCGCACAACATTTGCGCCGTGTACACCCAACCGGACCGGCCCGCCGGGCGCGGCCGAAAACTCACACCCAGTCCGGTGAAGCAGCTGGCGCTGCAGTATGAGCTGCCGGTTCTGCAGCCGGAAACACTAAAAGCACCGGCGGTCCAGCAACAGCTGAGGTCATTCAACGCGGATCTCATGGTGGTGGTGGCCTATGGTTTACTCCTGCCGCCGGCTGTGCTGCAGGCGCCGCGCCTGGGTTGCATCAATGTTCATGCTTCGCTATTACCGCGCTGGCGCGGCGCGGCGCCGATCCAGCGCGCGATTTTAGCGGGTGATGCGCAGACTGGGGTCACGATTATGCAAATGGACGAGGGGCTGGATACCGGTGACATGTTGTTAAGTAAAACCACGCCCATCCACGCGGACGATACCGCGCAAACCCTGCATGACCGCTTGGCGGACATCGGTGCAACCGCCCTGGCCGAGAGCCTGCAATTACTGGCGGAAGACTCGCTGGTTCCGGAACAACAGGATAACGCGCGGGCGACCTATGCCGCGAAGTTGCAAAAAGCCGAAGCGCAGATTGATTGGCGCCAAAGCGCCGAACAGTTGCAACGGCTGATCCGCGCCTTTAATCCCTGGCCGGTGGCGCAGACGTCGATGGATGGCGTCACGCTACGCATTTGGAACGCTAAGTTATTGCCCGCCGCCGAAGCGCCTAAAACCGTTGGCAAAGTACCGGGTACGGTGCTGCATGAATCCCGGGCGGGTATCGATGTTGTGACCGGGAAGGACGTTTTGCGTATCACGCAATTGCAATTGCCGGGCGGCAAACCTCTGGCGGTGTCAGAGTTTGTCAACGCCCACAGCCTGCAGGGTAAAGTGTTGACCTCCGGATGAACACACGCGCCTTGGCTGCCCGGATACTGGTCGATGTCCATGTTCACGGCATGTCGCTGACTGATGCGTTAGCTGATCGCCTGGGTTCACTGCCGGATGCGCAGAACCAGGGTTTTGTGCAGGAGATGTGTTACGGGGTCAGCCGCTGGTGGTGGCGCCTGGACGCCATGCTGGCTTTATTGCTGGAGAAACCGCTCAAGGCCAAAGACGCGGACATCAGGCACTTGCTAATGACCGGACTCTACCAATTGCAGTATATGCGGGTGCCGGACCACGCCGCCGTGGCGGAAACGGTGGCGGCATGCGCCGCGTTAAAAAAAGCCTGGGCAAAAAACCTGGTTAACGCGGTACTCCGCAATTATCAACGCCGCGCGGAGACATTGAACACGCAATTGAAGGACAATCCGGTTGCCGAGTTCAGTCATCCGCGATGGCTGCTGGATGCGATAATGACAGCATGGCCGCAACACTGGCAAGCCATCTTGCAGGCCAACAATGCAAGGCCGCCGATGGCGCTGCGCGTCAATCTGCTGAAAGTGCAGCGTAACGCCTATCTGGAACAATTGGCGGCGGCGGGTATACCCGCCAAAACGGCAGCCTATGCTAACGCGGGAATCATCTTGGACAACCCGGTGCCGGTCGCGCAATTGCCGGGATTCCAGGACGGGCTGGTGTCAGTGCAGGATGGGGCGGCGCAATTGGCGGCAAGCTTGCTGGCGCTGGCGCCGCGGCAGCGGGTGCTGGATGTCTGCGCGGCGCCCGGCGGTAAAACCGCGCACATCCTGGAAACCCAACCGGAACTACAGGAACTGGTGGCGGTGGATATCGATGCCGAACGCCTGCAAAAAGTGACCGAAAATCTGCGGCGGCTTGGCGCAACGGCAAGCGTGCGGGTGGGTGACGGGCAGTCGCCGCACCGCTGGTGGGACGGGCAGGCGTTTGACCGTATATTGCTGGACGCGCCGTGTTCCGCCACCGGCGTGATCCGGCGCCATCCCGATATCAAGCAATTGCGCAAGCCTTCGGATATTGAACAAGCCGTGGTAATCCAGCAGCGTATACTGGCCGCGGTATGGCCCTTATTGAATTCAGGGGGTATGATTTTATACGCAACGTGTTCAATTTTGCCGGAAGAAAATCAACAGCAAATACGGGACTTTTTGTCGTCATACCCTGATGCGCTGCACGTTGAACTGAGTGGAGCATGGGGAATGCCGCTGGACTATGGCCGCCAGGTATTGCCCGGACAAGATGAAATGGATGGCTTCTATTACGCATGTATAAAAAAGCAATAAAACTTTACCTGCCCGCGGGTGTTGCGTTGCACCCGCGCGTGCGGTCTTTGTTGCGGCGCTGCCTGGCGGCGCTGTTGATTTCCGTGGCGCCGGCGGGCGCGGCAATGGCCGACGGCTTTGTGATAAACCACGCGGAACTGGTGTTGAATGACAAGGTATATCAATTGAACGCCAACCTGGAATTCGATTTCAGCAACGATGTGCTGGAGGCCATCAACAACGGCGTGCCCCTGGTGCTGGAATTGGTTATTGAAATCTACGAACCGCGGCGTTTCTGGTGGGATAGCGAAATCGCGGCATTGGGGCAGCGCTACCAATTGCAATACCACGCGCTCAGCGATCAGTACCTGGTGCGCAACCTGAACAGCGGAGCCCAGTACACGTATTTTTCCCTGAGCGCGGCATTGCAGAAAATCGGCAATGTTTCCAACCTGCCGGTTATCGATGAGAAATTGCTGCAAGACAAGGAGACTGAAAAGTATTACGCGCGTATCCGCACCAGCCTGAGTTTTGACAATTTGCCATTGCCGCTGAAAATCGATGCCTGGACGTCCAGGAGCTGGTGGCTGGGTAGTGAATGGATTGAGTTGAATTTATAGCCCGGGTTTAACCGTCTGTAACGCAAGAATGGGTAACGCCGATGTCTGAAGTGACATTATTGCTTAAACGTATTTCCGACAGCTTTTTCCCCGTGCTGGTCATGGGCTTGTTCCTTGTGCTGTCGCTGACGCTGTTGAGTACCGCGACGCAAAGTTCGGTGCAGTTCGGCCGCATGCACCTGGTTCTGGTCGTTATCAATGCGCTGGGCTTGATCGTGCTGGTGGGGCTTATCGGCGTTAATTTTATCCGGCTGATACGCAATTACCGCCGCAACGTGGTGGGGTCCCGGCTTACCGCCCGGCTGGTGATTGTTTTTGTAATCCTTGCGGTTGCGCCGGTATCCGTCGTTTATTATTTCTCGCTGGGATTCCTGCAGCGCGGCATCGACAGCTGGTTTGATGTGCGCGTCGAAGCCGCCATGGAAGACGCGCTGGAGTTGAGCCGCGCCTCCCTGGATTTGCGTATCCGTGAAGTATTAAAGCAAACACGCGCCATGGCGGACAGCCTGGCTTACAAGGCGGATGCCACAGCCTTGCTGGCGCTAAATGACTTGCGCAGTGAAAGCAACGCCTACGAACTCACCTTGTTGACGGATAGCGGCCATGTCATTGCGTCCAGCAGCGCCGACACCACGGCCATCATTCCCAGCCAACCTGACGAAGTGATCCTGTCCCAGGTCAGGACCAGCAGGAACTACGCCGGCCTGGCGCCCATGGGCGACCTCGGGCTGCAGATCCGCGTCGCGGTCGCGCTGGATTCAACTGAGGGACCCGCCAAAACCCGTGTGTTATACGCGCTGTTCCCTATCGCGGATCGCATGAGTTTTCTCGCCGGCAATGTGCAGTCCGCCTACGGCCAGCACAAGGAACTGATTTATTTACGCGAGCCGTTAAAAAACAGTTTTACCCTCACTTTGTCACTGGTCCTGTTGGTTAGCCTGCTAACGGCGATTTGGGCGGCGTTTTTTTCCGCGCAACGGCTGGTGGCGCCGGTCAGGGTGCTGGCGGTGGGAACCCGCGCCGTGGCGGCCGGAAATTATGACAAGAAACTGCCGATTACCAGTAATGACGAGTTGGGTTCGCTGGTGCAGTCGTTTATCGACATGACCGGCAAAATATCCCTGGCGCGGGACGAGGCGGAACGCAGCAAGGAACAGGTGGAGCGGGAGCGCGCCTATCTGCGGGCGGTGCTCGGGCGGCTCTCATCGGGTGTTATCACGCTGGATGGCGATTTGCAGGTCCGGGTCGCCAACAGCGCGGCAAGCCAGATACTCGGTATTGATATCGATCGCGCGGTCGGCAAACCGTTAAATGTCATCAAAAGTTATGGTAAGCATTTGAAGGATTTCGTCGACGTATTAACGCGTAACCTGGTAGTGGACCGGCAGGAATGGCACGAAGAAGTGGCGGTCGCCCGCAAACGCGGGCATAAAATCTTAATGTGCCGTGGCGCGGTATTGCCATCGGATGAAGACAACCACGCCGGCTACGTCGTGGTGTTCGATGACGTGACGAACCTGGTGCAGGCGCAGCGCGAAGCCGCCTGGGGTGAAGTGGCGCGCCGCCTGGCGCATGAAATCAGGAACCCGTTGACGCCTATTCAATTGTCGGCGGAACGCTTGCGCCGCAAATACTTGTCGCGCATGAAGCCGGAAGACGCCGAAGTCCTGGATCGTTCCACGCATACGATTGTTCAGCAGGTGGAGTCCCTGAAAGAAATGGTAAAGGCGTTTTCAGAGTATGCGCGGGTGCCCAAGCTGCAACTACAACCCTTGGATATCGAGGCGCTGATTCACGAAGTTCTCGACCTTTATCAGGATGATGAGTCGGATGTAAAGTTTATCGTAAAAATCAACGCGGATGTGCCGGATGTGGAAGCGGACCTGGGCCGGATACGCCAACTGCTGCATAACCTGTTGAAGAACGCGATTGAATCAACCCGGGACAGAAAGGATGCGCTAATATTAATTAGCGTTGAACGTGTCGCCAGCGCCGCGCAGGATATGCTGGAACTGCGGATCCTTGATAATGGACCCGGTATCGCGGAGAGCATGATGGACAAGATGTTCGAGCCCTATACCACCACCAAAACCAAAGGCGGCGGCCTGGGGCTGGCCGTGGTGAAGCGCATTGTGGAAGAACATTCCGGCACCGTGTTCGCCGAGAATCGCCATGAAGGCGGCGCCTGTATTGTGGTCCGGCTGCCGGTATCCAGCCAGGAGAGCGGTGACAGCCAGGGCAATGTATCCGCGCAAGCCTGATTAATTTGTGAATGATTGAGAGAGTAACAATTTTGAAACCACACATACTCGTTGTTGACGATGAGCCTGACATCCGCCGGCTGGTCAAGGAAATTCTGGAAGATGAGGGTTATGCGGTCACTGCGGCGAAAGACGGCGCTTCAGCGCGTGAAGCGATCGCCGCGCGGATTCCGAATCTGGTATTGCTCGATATCTGGATGCCGGACGTTGATGGTATTACCCTGTTAAAGGAATTCCTGGAAGTCAATCACCTGCGTTGTCCGGTGATCATGATGTCCGGGCATGGCACCGTGGAAGCGGCGGTCGAGTCCACGCGCCTGGGCGCGTTTGACTTTATCGAGAAGCCGCTGTCCCTGGCCAAGTTGCTGTTAACCGTGGAACGCGCGTTTGAGAGCGGGGAGTCCGCGGCGAGCCAAAATGTCACGCATCACGACATTTTGCAGCCGGTGGAGATTGTTGGTAAAAGCCAGGTGGTGAAAAAGCTGGTTGAACAGCTTGACCGCTGCGTTAAACATGATGTCAGCGTATTGTTGATCGGTGAGCCGGGAGCCGGCAAAACGCGCTGCGCGCGCTATATCCATGCCGCGGGCGGGCGTCAACAGTATCCCTACGTGGAGCTGCGAACCACCAATTTGTTATCCAGCCGCCGGCATAAAAGCGGCATTGAATTGCTGCTGGGCGTCGAAAGCAATTCGGGTTCCATCAAGGGTTGTCTGGAGCAGGCCAACGGCGGCACGCTGTTTCTTGACGATGCCGCCGAATTGGATGAAGAGATGCAGGCCGCGTTGTACGGCGCCCTGACATCCTCGGCCATTTACCGGATTGATGGCGACCGCCCTGTCACCATTGATGTGCGCATCATTGTGGCAACGCGTTACGATTTACAGCAGGAAGTCCGGGCCGGCCGTTTTCGTGAAGATTTGTTTCACTGCATCAACGCTTATCCGGTCCGCGTGCCGGCATTGAGGGAGCACAGTGAGGACGTGCCGGAACTGTTGCGTTATTACGTGAACGTGTTCTCGAACCAGGAGCGTTTACCCTATCGAAATTTTACCGTGGCGGCGCAAAACCGCTTACGCAACTATCACTGGCCGGGTAACGTGCTGGAGTTGGAAAACATCGTGCGCCGGCTGCTGATGATGGACGGTGATGTCAGCGTTGATATCAGGGACGTGGATGCAATATTGGAAGAGATTACTGTGGCGTATTCGGGTGAGTCAGGCGGGGCGGCCGTTATGCCGCAATTTGATTTGCCCTTGCGGCAGGCGCGGGAGCAATTTGAAAAAGCCTATCTCGAATTTCATCTCAAGCAGGCGCACGGCAGCGTTGGCAAAGTGGCGCAACTGGCCGGCATGGAGCGCACGCATTTATATCGAAAATTGCGCGCCCTGGGTATCGAAACCAAGTAACATTTTCCGTCCGGTTGTAATGCGTTGCGAAAGGAGTATAGTTGGCGCTCATGTTGTTTTGCGAACAATGAATAACGAACGAACAAGACAAACATGCATAATCAATTCACCGGTAGTGTGTATTCTTCCTTTCTGTTAGCGGTTATCTTCCCGGCATTTGTTAGCTTGCGCGGACGGCCATGAAAATCATTGTGCTTGGAGCGGGGCAAGTCGGGTCCTCTGTCGCCGAAGTGTTGGCCAAGGAAGCCAACGATATTACCATCGTCGATACCGATGGCAAGAAATTGCAGGAGTTGCAGGATCGCCTGGACGTCCGCACCGTGCAAGGACACGCGTCACATCCCGAAGTGCTGGGGCGCGCTGGTGGCGAAGATGCCGATATGATTATCGCGGTCACCAACCAGGACGAAATCAACATGGTCGCCTGTCAGGTGGCCTACACCTTGTTTCACACACCCACCAAAATCGCCCGCGTGCGGGATGTGGAATACCTGACCCATCCCCAGTTATTTACCCAGGAAGCATTGCCCATCGATGTGCTGATCAGTCCGGAACAATTGGTCACGGACTATGTGCAGCGCCTGATTGAGTATCCGGGCGCATTGCAGGTGCTGGACTTCGCCAGTGGCCGCGTGCAACTGGTCGCGGTGCGCGCCTACTACGGTGGACCGCTGGTGGGGCACGAGTTAAAAACCCTGCGCGACCACATGCCGGGAATTGATACGCGGGTAGCCGCGATTTTCCGGCGCGGCCAGCCAATCATCCCGGAGGGCAATACCGTTATCGAAGCCGATGATGAGGTATTTTTTATTGCCGCCAAGCGCCACATCCGGGTGGTGATGAAAGAATTGCGGCGTTTGGACCGGCCGGTCAAGCGGGTGATTATCGCGGGGGGCGGTAATATCGGCACGCGCCTGGCAAAAGCCCTGGAACACGACTATCAAGTGAAACTGATTGACCATAATCCGGAACGCTCCAAAGTCATATCCGAAAAATTGGAACGCACGATTGTGTTGTTTGGCGATGCCGCGGATGAAGAGTTGCTGCTGGAAGAAAATATCGAGCATACGGATGTGTTTTGCGCCGTCACCAATGACGATGAGGCGAATATTCTTTCCGCCATGCTGGCCAAGCGCCTGGGTGCGCGCAAAGTGATGGCGCTTATCAACCGCGCGGCCTATGTCGGCCTGGTGCAAAGCGGCATTATCGATATTGCTATTTCGCCCCAGCAGGCCACTATCGGTTCCCTGTTGGCCCATGTCCGCAGGGGTGATGTGACCGCCGTGCATTCCCTGCGGCGCGGCGCCGCGGAGGCCATTGAGGCGGTCGCGCACGGTGATGTGAACTCCTCCAAGGTTGTGGGGCGCGCGATCGAGGCAATTGTGCTGCCGCCGGGCACGACCATCGGGGCAATCGTACGCGACAAGGAAGTCATCATTGCGCATCATGATACCGTGATCGAATCCGAGGATCACGTTATATTGTTTGTTGTCGATAAAAAACGTATTCCTGAGGTGGAACGTTTGTTCCAGGTTGGAATCACCTTCATTTAACAGACAATACAGCTCACTATGCAACTGGCGGCTATCCTTCGCATTATTGGTTTGTTGTTGATGATTTTCAGTATCGCCATGCTGCCTCCGGTGCTGGTCGGGCTCATCTACGGTGATGGCGCGATCCTGCCCTTTATGACTGCGTTTGGCGTTAACCTGGTTGCGGGTGCGCTGTTGTGGTTTCCGGTGCGGAACTACCACAGGGAATTGCGGATTCGTGATGGCTTCGTGGTGGTGGTGGTGTTCTGGCTGGTATTGGGTATGATTGGATCGTTACCCTTTTATTTTTCCGAAAACCCAATGCTGACCTTCACCGATTCGGTGTTTGAATCGGTGTCCGCCCTGACCACCACCGGCGCGACCGTCATAACCGGTATCGACGCCTTGCCGCGTTCAATCCTGTTCTACCGCCAGCAACTGCAGTGGATGGGCGGCATGGGCATCATCGTATTGGCGGTGGCGATACTGCCCATGCTGGGTATCGGCGGCATGCAGCTCTATCGCGCTGAAACACCCGGTCCGATGAAAGATAACAAACTTACTCCCCGCATTACCGAAACCGCCAAAGCGCTCTGGTATATATATCTGGGACTGACCATCGCCTGTGCGGTCGCCTATTGGCTTTCTGGAATGGATGCGTTTGACGCCATTGGGCACAGCTTTTCCACCGTAGCGCTCGGCGGGTTCTCCACGCACGACGCCAGCATGGGTTATTTCAACAGCGCCCTGATTGAAATGATCGCGGTGGTATTTATGCTGCTGGCCGGTATTAATTTTTCCCTGCATTTTATGTCCTGGCGTGCATTAACTTTAAAGCCTTATATACATGACCCGGAAGTGCGCACCTATTTTACATTGTTGTCAATGACCGCCGTGCTCACCATCCTCTACCTGTATGTGACCGGCGCCTTTGACCTGGGCAGCGCCCTGCACCACGGGCTTTTTCAGGCGGTCTCCATCGGCACCACTACTGGCTTTACTACCTCGGAATATTACTACTGGCCGGGATTCCTGCCGGTGTTACTGTTGTTCACCAGTTTTATCGGCGGTTGTGCGCACTCCACCAGTGGGGGAATGAAGGTGATTCGATTCCTGTTGTTGTACCGCCAGGGGATCCGGGAAATCAAACGCCTGATACACCCGAACGCGCTGATACCGGTAAAAATCGGTAACAAACCCGTTGCGGAAAGCGTTATCAATGCGGTGTGGGGATTTTTTTCCTTGTATGTCGCATCCTTTGTCATCATCATGTTAACGGTGATGGCGACCGGGGTGGATCATATCACGTCGTTTTCAGCCGTTGCCGCCTGCATCAATAACCTGGGTCCCGGGCTGGGTGAGGTGGGCGCCCATTATGGCAACGTGAATGACACCGCCAAGTGGATATTGTCCTTTGCCATGGTGCTGGGACGGCTGGAAATCTTTACCTTGCTGGTGTTGTTCTCGCCGGATTTCTGGCGCAAATAATCGTGAATGCGCAACTCAGTCATTCGCTAACTCTGCGCTGGGTGTTTTAAATGCGGGTTTGCCGTAAAGCGAATGTTATGACAGCACTGGCGGGCGTCATGATGCGGAATGTTTTAAACGAGGCCATGTGGGTGGCGCAACGCGTTCTTTTTCACAAAAAGTATTCCGATTCAACCTATGTCACTATCCAACGAATACCGCTGTTACTTCGCGCCACGCTGCGGTGGTGTCCAGCTAATACGCTTACTTAACATCCGCTTCTTCGTCACCATGCACGGCCTTTTCAATAGTCTCACGGGTGAGGTCCGGGGCCAGGTAACTAATCAAGGTATACACGTAGTCTCGCAGATGTTTACCGCGGTGCAGGCAGATATAGGTAGTGCCGGATTGAAACAGATGACTGGCGTCGATAACGCGCAAATCACTGTCTTTATCATCGTCAATCGAACTTTTCGCCACCAGCCCGACGCCCAAGCCAAGTTTGACATAGGTCTTGATGATATCGGAGTCATGGGCGGTCAAGGCAATACTGGTCATTAAGCCTTTTTCATCAAAGGCCGTGTTGATCGAGGAGCGGCTGGCAAACGCGTAGTCATACGTCACCAGTGGATAAGCAGCCAATGCTTCCAGGGTCAGCGGCCGCGCGTTCTGCAAGGGGTGGTCTGGCAGGGTAATGGCCGCTAGTTTCCAGGTGCGGTAGGGCAGCATGATCAGCTCGTCCGGGACGTTTTCCGGGGCCGTGGTAATGGCGAGATCCGCGGTGCGTGATATCACCATGTCCACCAGTTGTTCCGGGTCACCCTGGTGAATGCGTAATTGAATGCCGGGGTACTGGCTGGAGAATTTTTTGATCAGCGGCGGCAAGCTGTAGTTGGCATAGGCGTGAATTGTCGCAATGGACAAGGTGCCTTTGCTCTGGTCATTGAGTTGTTCGCTGATCTGCTGAATGTTCTCCGCTTCACACAGAATGCGCTCCGCCATTTCAATAATGGTCTGGCCGGACGGGGTAATGTTCACCAGCCGTTTACCGTGGCGCTCAAAGATCTGCACATTGAGCTCTTCTTCCAGTAAACGAATCTGGGTACTGATACCCGACTGTGCGGTGTGCAGCCGTTCGGCGGCACTGGACACATTAAGGCCACGGCGGGCCACTTCACATATATATCTTAGTTGCTGTAGTTTCATAGGCTCTTATCTTGTCCAATGATTACTGATCATTATCTTAGTCGACGATTTCAATATATTCCAATAATATTTCAAAAAAATTTTAACTACTGGATTTCTATAATAAAAATCGGCACTTTTTTAATTATATTTAAAGCTGTGAACCATATATCGGCACTATCGAATGAAAATTGTGACGTTATTCGCATTTTCTTCTTGGCTTATGCTTTTCCCCATTAAGAAACTACTGCGCTGGACGTTCAATTCTTAAGCAAGCGTTCGGCTCACGGGCGGTTGCGCTATCAAAATAATCAGGAAGGAGCGATAGTTTCATGCCGATGTTTCACCCGGTAAGGCAAAAATTATGCATCACGGCAATTTTTTGTGCTGTGGTTTCGTGGAACGCGCAGGCCGATAGTTATGACGATGGCCTGATGGCGTTTGTACACGGTGACTTCAGGCAAGCGGAGCAACACTTTAATTCAGCGGCAAGCGCTGGCGACAATGGTGCGCGGCATATGTTGGCGCGCATGCATACTGAGAGCAAAGGCGCCGCGCCCGACGCACAGCAGGCATTCAAGTGGTACCTGCAGGCGGCTCAGGACGGCATGGCGCAGGCGCAATTCGAGCTGGCCGAACGCTATTTCAATGGTAACGGCACCCGGCGTGATCTGGCGCAGGCGTTTCACTGGTATCAAACCGCTGCGCAGCAAAACCATCATATCGCGACGGAACGGCTGGCTTATTTCTATGAAACAGGACAGGTGGTGAATCGTGACGCCGGCTACGCGCAGCGTTTGTATAACATAGCCGCTTCCGAATACGACGTGTTCGCCCAGAAAGGCGATGCGGCCGCGCAAAACACGCTGGCGGGCATGTACGAGAACGCAAAAGGTGTTAAGGCCGACAACGCAATGGCCCTGTTCTGGTATAAGAAAGCGGCGTTGCAGGATTATGCCCTGGCGCAATACAACATCGGCCGCTTATTGATGGAACACGCAAGCAGCGAGCGCACCGTGGCGGAGGCCGCCTACTGGCTGGATCTGGCTGCGGCGCAGGGGCTGCGCGAGGCGGAAACCATGCTGGTTCAAATAAAACAGCAATATGGCACCAGTATCGCGTCGCGCTAGAGTAGTCGAAAACGATATCAGGCAACTCAAAGCGGGCTCCGGCCCGCTTTGTTCTTTGGCTCGAGGGGCTAACCCGCATTTCTCACCAGGCGGCCTCTAACGATCAAGAGAAGATGGAAAAACAAACGGTTATGCATCATAAATCGAAGACACACTGTTCAGCTCTCCGGCCTATCGCGGCTCAGACTGGTCTTCGCGTCCGTAGGCTTGCTCTTCACTCAAGCCATAGCTACGGCTATGACTTTCGCTCCAGAGCGGCGCCTACGAACCCGAATCCTGCGTGACGTACAGGATGTACTAATGCCGCGAAGCCCATGGATGGGCGGGAGCGGCCAGTTCCCGCGATCCTGGTGAGAAATGCGGGTTTATAGAATTGTTATGATGAGCTGTGTTTTAGTATTCATATCGCTTATATAACGGCCGTGGACAAAACTAACGAACAACACCCCTGAATAAATTCAAGTTTTCTGCGAAGCGGGCTGATAATAATCCTTAGGAAGGAGTGTTTGTGCCAGGTTGGTGCGCAGTAGCGCTGGCCCCGGGTTTGTTTTGCATTAACATACGGTTTTTAATGGACATAATGTCGGCGCACGGAACCGCGACGCTGTGGGCTTGCCGCTGTTCAGATTGGGCCACTGGCTTTTTGTTTGGGTCGATTTCTGTATGAACCTCAGCAAATTCATGGATGATGGCCAATTCATACTGAGGAAAATAATATGCATGAACAATTTATCAACTCGATTCAGGAATCGATAATCAATGTGCTGGCCACCATGGCCGACATGCGGCCGGAATCCGGCGAACCCTCGATTAAAACCAATAAAAAAATACCGGGTGATGTGACCGGTATCATTGATCTTGTCAGCAAACAAAGAACCGGTTCGCTGGCGATCAGTTTTACCAAGCCGGTGGCGCTGGAAATCGCCCGGCGCATGCTGCGTATGGAAATTAACACGATTGATGAAACGGTGCGGGATCTGGTGGGCGAAATCGCCAACATGATGGCCGGCGGGGCAAAAGCCAAAATGCAGGAAGAGGGTTATGACTTTGAGCTCACTTTTCCGTCCGTCATTGTCGATCACGAGAACGATATTATTCACAATAATAACGCCTCTACGATCATTTTGCCGTTTGCAACGGATTCCGGTGAGTTTTTCGTGGAGCTGTATTTCAAGTAGCCGTCATTCGGGCAGCTCTATTTCGAGTACCTCAATTGCGAGTAAACCTGCCTGAATTAAACGGTTAAATTGATCTAGCTCTATATTGTTTTATTTTTTCCCGTCGCCAAGTTCTCCAAAACCCCTAAAATGTTCCAGTACGGATTTTCCCCGTTGCACAGGCAACCGCGGCGGTTATGTTTTATTGGATTAACAATTGTATACAGTGCGTTTTGTTGCGCCGGAAATTAAGGCCGTTATGAAAAAACAGTCATTGTTTGATGCGGTCGGCGGACTGGCCACCTTAAACCAGGTCCACAAGATTTTTTACGACAAGTTGTACGCCCATCCCTGGCTGCAAGGTTTTTTTGCAGGCCACAAGCAAGAGGCCATTGAAAAACGGCAAACGGCATTTATGTCGGAAAAAATGGGGGCGGAAAAAATGGGCGGGCCGGTGGAATACTGGGGCAAACAACCAAAAATGGCGCACCGGCACCTGTATATAACTGCGGAGTTATTTGAGATTCGGCATGACCTGTTAAGGCAATCCTTGCAGGAAGCCGGGGTGAGTAGCGAATTGACGGAACGCTGGCTGAAA
Organism: Gammaproteobacteria bacterium; assembly: GCA_036507695.1. GTDB lineage: Bacteria > Pseudomonadota > Gammaproteobacteria > SZUA-152 > SZUA-152 > JAKEGK01. The sequence goes on along the minus strand of DATCIR010000285.1, from coordinate 5,323 downwards.
ATCGATTATGCGTTTAAACGGCATATCGTCAAGGATTCAATCGAGGCTTTTTATCAAACCACCTGGAAATATGAAAAGCGTGTCATAATCCCCAAAGCGCGCCGGGGGAAAAAGGACAACACCATAGATTAGTCGCGAATCGAAATTTCGGGGTTCATCTTGATGTTGCCGTCTTCATCAATCATGCCGAGAGCAACTCCGTCGGCGCCTTTGATCACCGGAATCGGCACTGCCAGGCCTTCGCGGCGGACAAAATGCAGCGACCAGCCATAACCTTCAATGCTGCGCAAGGCAACCATCTGGGCAACCGTCAGTAATTTTCGATAATTGGCGGGTATCGGGGGCAAGCCCATGCGTTTTTCAGAATCCATGTAAGTACCTCACGACGTTATTGTCGATTTATAACCTGTATCGTACAAATGGTTATTTGCTTGAGAAAATGTGAACCCGGCCGCACAATTATTTTGATGCGCGGCAAGCTTGGTTAGGGTTGTATCTATGAAAGAAATTAATGATTTTCCGGCGGCAAGGATTCAGACCTGGATTTCAGCAAGCGTTTCACTTAACGCCGTGGCGGTTTGTATAACGATAGCGAATCTTGAACAGGCCGATTTGTTTTCCCAACATGAAAAAATTGATTAAAAGCACCATGGTAACCATTTTGTCATTGGCCGTACTCGTCATCCTGGCGCTGGTTGCGTTGTCGATCGTGTCCCGGTCCGGCGGCAAACACGGGCTGATTCACGGCAAATTACCAGCCTGCCCGCAGACACATAACTGTGTTTGCACAGAGGCATTCGATAACAAAAACGCCGAACCCATCGCCATTTCCGGTCTCGCGGCGGATGCGGCGTGGGAGCAAATGCGAAGTGCGATAAGGTCGACCGGCGGCACGATTGAAGCCGATGATGGCGGGTACCTGTGGGCCACCTATACCACGCCGTTGTTACGTTTTGTGGATGACTTCGAAGCCCGCCTTGATGAACCACAGGGCGTAATTCATCTGCGCAGCGCATCGCGTGTGGGTCATTCTGATATGGGCGCGAATTCCAAGCGGGTCAAACAGATCATCGCGGCGTTTCAGGAGCATAAACCGCACGGGTAATGTCAACCGGGCTTCAATAAAGTTTCGCTTCACCGGGCGGCCGGGTTTTGAAGCGTCTGTATGACCATTGGTATTGCGCCGGTGACTGCCGCACGCAGGTTTCCACGCCTTGGTTCAACCGTGTGGCGGTTTCTTTTAGATCGCGGGCGCCGGGCATAGCCGGCATCGGCACGAAGCGCACGTGAAATCCCTGCCCGCGGGGTAATCGTTCCGCATAGCTGAAAATCACACTGGCGCCGGTTTTTTGCGACAGCCGGGGCAACAAGGTCATGGTGTTGGCGGAAATCCCGAAAAAGGGCGCGAACACACCCCCTTCATCATCAGGGTCCTGGTCAGGCAGAATGCCGGCCATCTGGTTTTGTTCCAGCGCCTTATATAAGGCGCGCACCCCGCTGGCGTTGGTCGGAACCAGGGTGGCTCCCATCCGTTCCCTTGCCGACTTTACAAATGGATTCAGCCGCGGGATGCGCAAAGGCCGGTATAGCGAGGTCATGGGATTGTTGCTGGAGCAATACAGTCCGATCATTTCCCAGGCGCCAAGGTGGGGCGCCGCGATGATTACGCCTTTGCCTTGGCTGAATGCCTGTTGAATGCATTCTTCGCCGCTGACTTTTTTTACCAGCTTCAGGGTGCGTTGTTTATTCCAGACCAGCAGCGCGCCGGTTTCCGCGGCGGTACGCCCCAGCTCGATGAAGCTTTGTTTGTATAATCGCGCCCGCTGCTGTTCGCTCAATTCCGGAAAGCAAAGATCGATATTGGTTTTTGCCGCTTTGTGCAAGGTGTTTGGGATGAGGTATACCAGATATCCCACCACCGCGCCGAGGGCATAGGTTATTCGATATGGCAGCAATGCGAATAAATAAATGGCAAGTTTGGCGAGAGTGGCCAGCATGATAAAATTTTTGTTTTCTTAACAGGGGTGAATATCAGTAACAATCGTACTCACGGTTTTAATAACAGTTTTAATAAAAGTCAGGGGTAACGACTGCAAGGGAAGACGGACATTGCCTCAAGACTGCTGCATTATAACGGAATTATCCGCAACCGGGGAGATGCAATTATTTCATTTCCACATCAGAGGAGCGCACATAATATTCCTGGTTTAACAGGGGGCGCATGGTGGTTAACAGGTTTTTAAACAAGCTGCGGTTTTTCTTTTCTTCGGCGGCCAGTAATTCTTTCATGTGCACACGTTGGGTCGGCATCTGAAAACAGGAGGGACAACTGTCCGCGACGATGGGCAAGTTGCATTCCTTGGCGTAGGCGGCGGTTTGACGCTCGCGAACATAAACCAAGGGACGGATCACCCGCAAGTCGCCTTCATCGATAACATAATGCGCTTTCATGGTACGCAGTTGCCCGCCATGGAAGGCGGACATTAAAAAACTTTCCGCCAGGTCGTCCAGGTGCTGGCCCAACGCCAGCACATTGTAGCTTTCGCGGCGCGCCGTGGCGTACATAATGCCGCGTTTCATGCGGGAACAGAAGGAACAGTAGGACACCTTGCCCATATGTTCCACCGCCCGTTGCATGATGGGCTGTGATTGATAGAAAAATTTCACGCCCAATGACCGCATATAGTCTTTCAGGTGCGAGGGGTCATAGCCTTCAATTTGCGGATCAACCGTAATCGCGCCGACGTCAAAACTGATGGGCGCGTTGCGTTTTAAATGCAGCAGCACATGCAACATGGTGAGTGAATCCTTGCCGCCGGACACGGCAACCAGCACTCTGTCTCCGGCTTTAATCATGTTGTAATCGGCAATGGCTTTGCCAATAGGACGTAACAAGGCTTTAGGTGGTTTTATGGGAGTAACTGGAATCAGGTCTGACATATTTGTAAACTATTTACTAAACCATTATTAAACTATAGAGAAAGTTGTGTGGCTGATCGAAGGAATAGCTTTGGATCCGGGTTGAATGAAAGTTGAGCGCTACAATCCAGTGTAGCGTGTATCGAATGCTGATTGCTAATTTTTTCCACCGAATTACAATACGTGAATATAATTATAACGATATTGGATAATTAGTCGATCTGGATTTACAACGTGTTTAACTTTGTACCGGGCCGCCACCCGTTCAAATTCTGTGAGAGCGCAAGGCATCTTTATTAAATCGGACCGGTACCGCGCCGCTTTAATAATGGCCGCTTAAATAATTGTAGTGGATGTGGGCCGCAAATATAGCGTTAATATGCCGTTAACATAGGAAAGCCAGACCATGCCGGAAAGCCAAGTAAAGTCACTGACGCCACACGAGGCGTATGATTTGATCCAAAAAAATCCCAGCACCACGTTAATCGACGTGCGCTCGGCGATGGAATTCTTATTTGTCGGACACCCGGTCGGCGCGATTCATATTCCCTGGATCGACGAGCCGGACTGGACAGTGAACCTCAATTTCGTCAGGCAGGTGCGTCAGGTCATGCTGGGTGGATTGACCTGCGATGCCGGTGGCTGCGCGCCCGTGGTGTTGATTTGCCGCTCCGGCAAACGCTCCCGGGAAGCGGGTACCGAACTCGTCAAAGCCGGATTTCCTGAAGTCTACAATGTCGAAGAGGGATTTGAAGGCGTGCTCGATGAAAAACATCATCGCAGCAGCGCGGGCGGCTGGCGGTTTCATGGTTTGCCCTGGGAGCAATGCTGACCAAAACTCTCAATCCGGGTAATGTTTTTCGCGGCTGCGTTTGTTTGTAAGCCCTTGACTTATTAAATATTCCCCACTACTCCACCATTTGCGCCATGCCGGCCCAAAAAAAAGCCAGCATCGTATTTACGTGGTAGAATAGCCGGCTTTTCGATGTTGCCCTGAAAATCAGCGGGCTGACAAAGGATCCGTAATGTACAGTTTAGAAAACCTGCTCAAACAACGTATTTTAATTCTGGATGGCGCCATGGGCACCATGATCCAGGGCTATCGCCTGGATGAGCAGGGTTATCGCGGCCAGCGCTTCAAGGACCACCCTTCGGATCTGAAAGGCAATAATGATTTGTTGTCCCTCACCCAGCCGCAGATCATTAGAGAAATTCACACGGCGTATCTGAATGCGGGCGCGGATATCATTGAAACCAACACCTTTAATTCCACCGCGGTATCCCAGGCGGATTACGCGCTGCAACATATCGTCTACGACCTGAATTACCAGTCCGCGCGCCTGGCCCGGGAAACCGCCGATGAAGCGGCGCAACGCACCGGCCGCCAGCGCTTTGTTGCCGGGGTGCTGGGCCCGACCAACCGTACCGCCAGTATTTCACCCGACGTGAACAATCCGGGCTTTCGCAACATCGACTTCGATACGCTGGTGACGTCCTTTCACGAGGCTATACATGGCCTGGTGGAAGGCGGCGCGGATTTATTGTTAGTGGAAACCATTTTCGACACGCTCAACGCCAAAGCGGCCGTCTTTGCCATCGAAACCTATTTTGAGCAGCACAATAAACGTTTGCCGGTGATGATCTCAGGCACGATTACCGATGCCAGCGGCCGCACGCTGTCCGGCCAGGTTGTGGAAGCGTTCTGGAATTCCCTGCGTCACGCCAGGCCCATTAGCATCGGCTTGAACTGCGCCTTAGGCGCACGCGAGTTGCGGGAACATATCGAAGAGTTATCCGGGATTGCCGGCACTTTTGTCAGCGCGCATCCCAATGCCGGCTTACCCAATGCGTTTGGGGAATATGACGAAACACCGGAATCCATGGCGGCGCAGATTCATGAATGGGCGCAAAGCGGTTTTTTGAATATTGTCGGCGGTTGTTGCGGCACGACGCCCGCGCATATCGAATCCATCGCGCACGCGGTGGCGGAGTTGGCGCCGCGCAACGTGCCCGTGCTGGAACCCAAATGCCGCTTAAGCGGCCTGGAGCCGTTGAACATCGGCAAGGACTCCCTGTTTGTCAATGTGGGTGAGCGCACCAATGTGACAGGTTCGGCGCGGTTTAAAAAATTAATCCTGGAAGACAATTACGATGCGGCGCTCAGTGTGGCGCGCGAACAGGTGGAGAGCGGCGCGCAAATCATCGACATCAACATGGACGAAGCCATGCTCGATGGCGAAAAAGCCATGGTTAGATTCCTGAATCTGGTGGCTTCGGATCCGGATATTTCCCGCGTGCCGATTATGCTGGATTCGTCCAAGTGGTCGATCATCGAAGCGGGACTCAAATGCATCCAGGGCAAGGGAGTGGTCAACTCCATTAGTCTGAAAGAAGGCGAAGAACA
>DATCIR010000284.1:0-32669 GCA_036507695.1 Gammaproteobacteria bacterium | reverse complement strand
CAGGGATGGCCGCAGTCGAGCCTACAGGGACGTACTTGTGGCGTCCCCCGGGAGGAGACACCGGCGCCGCCCACGGGTGAGTAGTTACATTAAAAATTGATTTTAATTACTGCCTGAAGGTTAAAGTTATTGGTTTCACTTCGTGGCTCATGGATTACGATAGAAGTAGTATTATCATTTCTAAAAACAACTTGATCGTCGCTTCTGCCAAATCCCCAAAACTTATATGCGCCCGTCAAACCTAACCAGTGGTTAGGTGAACTCAAAGTCAACCATTCGAACCCCACTTCTCCACCGGTCTTTTCACCCAAATCAAGCACTGGCTTGCCATAGCCAGAAGAGGCCAAATCAATTTGCATTGTTGGGTTAATTATGTAAAATGCTCGGCCAAACAGAACTAAGTTTTGGTCATCTTTTTCAAAGACAAAATATTTGCCTCCAATAGATAACTCCCACCAACTATAGATTTCAAATAAACGGGAGGAAATTTGTGTCGGCAAAATTTCCCGCTCCCACACTTGATAGATAATATTGGTAAAGCCCGCAATCCTTTTATCGAATAGTGGTTTATTTATTAACATGCCCGGTGTCTGGACACCAACACCTACGGAATAAAATAATTGATCTGTTTCAGCGCTCAATGGCAACCCTGACTGCAGGTGACCGTCATAATTTACCTTACCCAAAAAAATATCACCAAAGACCGACAGCACTGCATTGTTTGAGGTACGATGCTCGATAACTCCCCCTATACCTGGCACTGGACCTTTTTCACCATCTAAGAACGATCCGTCGTCTCCGTACTCCGCGTAATCGAAAAATCTAATACCTGGCGAAATACTAAATGTATTCGACTGAGCATATACCTCTAAACACAGTAACATTGGAAATAGAAAATTGCCGCAGAAGATTAATGTTCGCATATATTTTCGTCTACTTTTGCAGAAAAATTTACAAACGTTATTCAGTCCTACGCTATTCAAGTACGTATTAATATCACTGTCGACATTCAATAACATGCGAACACATAAATGAATATCATAACCCCGATTAATTTGGCGCAAAAAAAACGCGAGCTGTAAAAGCCCGCGTTTTAGTGTTTTTTTTGACTTTATTACCAGGTACCGCTGTTACATTGCGGGCCGCTACCATTACCCAGGTCGTAACACCAGGTATAACTGTTACACCCATTAAACGTGATACTAGCACTTGTTCCACCGCTGCCTTGCGCAACAATCGTACCGCTCATTGGTCTGTTATTTTCGCACCCTGTTAATACAACAGGCGAACTAGTAGTTATGTCAATATAGCCGAAACTCGGGTGCGTCACACGGCCAGAAATAATGTTAATGCCACTCGAAGGTGTTCCAGTTATTTCAAAGTTGGATATTGTGAGTTGCTGCCCGCCGGTACCTGCAAAACTTGAACTCCATGAAACATCACCGGTATCAAGATTCACTGTTAGCGACATATTTAATGTTTCGGTTTGACCACCGAAACTTACTTGGACATTATTATAGTTTAAACTTAACACTGGATCTCTGAATGAAAACGCAACATTTCCATTCATGGTCATGTTGCCGTAACCGGGCACATTGGTGCAATAATTGTTAAATGACATCACTCCGCTGGTAGCGGTTTGATCATCGGGACCTTCAACACTGCCGCCACAATCTCCGGTTAGAACTACTGCGCCAATTGGTGATCTTTGCTGTTGGAACATGTTTGCTATTTGTTGGGATACCGCCACCGTTGTGGAGTCAACTGCAATCGATACTCCAAATGGATTAGCCGCTTGGTTCACAGACGCTTCAATACTCGCGTCAGTTGCAGCGATACTTAAAGCTTGCGCATTGGTTGCGCTAATCGCTGCGCTTTGCGGCGGAGGCGGACTCTCATCACCTGAGCTACATGCAGACAAACCGACTACTAATGCTAAAACTGCTAAGCAATTAAAATTTCTCTTAAATTTTTGCATAACAACTCCCCTGTATCTATAAATAATAATTGAAAATTAAATTGTGGGCTTTGCAAGCTTTATTATGGTTGGCGATAGATGTCGAATATTATACGTGATATTACCCTATTTTCTACATGAAAAATTTCGTCGGTATAAATTCCTTGGCGCCAACAAATCATAAAAAGAAACTCTTCATAACCGCTTGTTTTAGCATTGAAAAAGACTTGATCCATTTAGAAAATTGACCCGGCTTGGGTCATAGCACCCTCGCGTTACCTGCTTTCTAGTTTACTCAGGTGCACAAAAAAGCCGCGATTCGCGGCTTTTTTGTCCAACATGTCACAAAAACAAGCAAATGAATTATGCGGCCAGGCTCGCTTTCATTTTCTTCATGGCGTTTTGTTCCAACTGACGAATGCGTTCAGCGGACACATTATATTTGGCAGCGAGGTCATGCAGCGTTAATTTCTTTTCCGCCAACCAGCGCAGCTGCAGAATATCGCGGCTTCTTTCATCCAGCGTATCCAGGGCCTGCGCCAGCTTTTCATTGTTGTCCACTTCGCTGTTTTCCCGCTCCAGCAACATGGACGGTTCGTGGCTGTTGTCCTGTAAATAACCTGCCGGGGCGGGGCTGTAGTCGTCATCATCGTTGGCGTTGGCATAACCGTCGAACGGGGTATCCTGGCCGCTCATGCGCTTTTCCATTTCCAGCACGATTTCAGGCGCGACGTTCAGATCTTTGGCAACCGCTTCGACTTCCGCCTGGCTGAACCAGCCCAGGTGGGTTTTGTTTTTCCGCAAGTTAAAGAAAAGCTTGCGTTGCGCTTTGGTGGTGGCCAGTTTAACAATACGCCAGTTACGCAAAATAAATTCATGAATTTCGGCGCGTATCCAATGCACCGCGAAAGACACCAGGCGGACATTCATGGTAGGGTCAAAGCGTTTCACGGCTTTCATAAGACCAATGTTGCCTTCCTGGATAAGATCAGCCTGGGGTAGTCCATACCCGCTGTAACCCCGGGCGACATGAATCACAAACCGCAAATGGGACATAACCAGTTGCTGAGCCGCCTGCAGGTCGCCGTTCTGTTGCAGACGTTCGGCAAGTTGCCGTTCTTCGGCGGCTTCCAGCATTGGTATTTGATTGGCCGCCTGGATATAGGCCTCCAGACTGCCGCTGGGATTCACCAAATCTAACGCATGGATTTTCGGCATCATGTTACCCCTAAGTTATGTTGTGTCGGTGTGAGTTTAGCACTCGAATTTTGCGAGCGCCAAGGAATTTTAGCACTCAGCGGATAGGAGTGCTAAGGCTTCCAAAAGTTCAGGCAGAAAAAACATGTGAACTAACAGTAAGATAGGAGATAAATAGTCAGGCGAACCGCACTACTTCGGCTCAATAAGCCGGATATGCCGGGTTACCGCAATCCACGAACCCACCAGCCCCAGCCCTACCGCTGTCAAAAACATCAGTGCAGCGCCCCCCGTTGTCAGGCCGGTCAATTGAAACGGGCTGTTATAAAGGCCGGCCAGGGATTTCACCGGCCCACTGATCAGCCAGAACAGCAAAGATATCAATAAAATTGAAAGCACCGCGCCGCTCACTCCGTACCAGAAGCCCGTATAAAGGAAAGGCCTGCGGATAAACTGATTAGTGGCGCCGATGAGTTTGGTGACCAGAATTTCCTGCCGCCGGTTGTAAATCGTCAGGCGAATGGTGTTGCCAATGACGATCATGACCGCGAGCGCCAGCACTGCCGATAATATCAGCGCGCCGCGTTTTCCCAAGTCTATCATGGTGTTGAGCCGCTCGATCCATTGATGATCCAGCTGCACCAGTTCCACTTCCGGCAATTGACCTAGCTTGTCTGTGAGCGGCCGCAATTTATCGGCTGACAAATACTCCCGCGCTGGCGTAATCACCAGTACAGCTGGTAATGGATTCTCCTTCAGGATACTCAGCGCGTCACCAAATCCGGAGTGTTGCTGAAATTCGGCTAAAGCCTGCTCCGCGCTGATAAAGCGCACTTCGGAAATCCCATCCCAGCCTTTTATCAGCAGACTCACACTTTTTGCTTGAGCATCGGGTACCGATTTTTTTACAAATACGGAAATCTGGGCCGTTCCCTGCCAACCCACAACCACCGTTTGCAGGTCGTTCAACAACAAATACAAACCGGCAGGCAAGGATAGCGCAATTGCAATCACCGCCGCGGTTAGCAGAGTGGATAAAGGTGTCTGCAGGAGTTGCTGTAACGATGTTTTTGCCACCCAGCCATGGTGGGCAATCAAGCGGCCGAATCGGGAACGGGACTTGGCGCGCGTGCGGCCTTCGGCCTCATGTTCGGCATAAGACGAGGTGGGCGGCTGCCGGTGCGCTTGCGACTTTTTGCGGTGACGGCTTTTGTTTGTGCGCATGTAATTAAAACGTGATGCTGGAATGAAAAATAAGAGTACGCAATGTTATCGTTATGCGGTTTGAAGTAAATCTTCCGTGGTGCTATCCGCCACTAAACGGCCCTGATGCAGGATTAGCAACCGGTGCGGCAACTGTTTAATCAGCTCCAAATCGTGCGTCGCAATGAGTACCGTCGTGCCGATATTGTTAAAGGACTCAAACAGCTCCATGATTTCCCGGGACAGATCCGGGTCCAGATTGCCGGTTGGCTCATCGGCCAATAACACCGGCGGCCGGTTTATTACCGCGCGCGCAATACCCACGCGCTGTTGTTCGCCGGTTGATAATGTTACGGGATACTCTTTTTCACGGCCCAGCAATCCCACCTTGTCCAGCGCGGCGCGTACCCTGCGCCCGGTCTCGGCGTGATGCTCGCCGGCAATGATCAACGGCAACGCCACGTTATCAAACACGGTTTTATCGTAGAGCAGGTTATGGTCCTGAAACACCATGCCGATCTTGCGGCGCAAATACGGAATTTGCCGGCGCCGCATCCGCGACAGGTTCTGGCCATCCAGCACCACTTCGCCGCGCGTGGTGCGCTCCACCAGGGTAATCAACTTCAGCAACGTGCTTTTGCCAGCGCCTGATCGCCCCGTTAAGAACGCCATCTCGCCTTTCGCAAGCTGGCAACTGACGTTGCTCAGCGCTTCATGACCGCCGGGGTAGCGCTTGGAAACATTAACCAGCTTGATCATGAATTGGCGGGCTCATGCTCCAGCAATGCGTTGACAAATTCCCGGGCGTTAAAATCCCGCAGATCGTCAATGCCTTCACCGATGCCGATATAACGGATGGGTATGCCCAGTTGTTTGGCGATGGCGAATATCACCCCGCCTTTGGCCGTGCCATCCAGCTTGGTCAAGGTGATGCCTGAAACCGCCACCGCGTCATGAAACTGTTTGGCCTGGATCACGGCGTTTTGCCCGATACCGGCGTCCAGCACAATCATCACTTCATGCGGCGCGGCGGGATCGAGTTTGGACATGACACGGCGCACTTTTTTTAACTCTTCCATTAAGTTGGCTTGGGTATGCAACCGGCCCGCGGTATCGGCAATCAAGACATCGATGTTGCGCGCCTGCGCCGCTTGCAAGGCATCGAAAATCACCGAAGCGGAATCGGCTCCGGTATGCTGGGCGATGACGGGGATTTCGTTGCGCCTTCCCCATTCCTGCAATTGCTCAACGGCGGCCGCGCGAAAGGTATCCCCGGCGGCCAGCATCACGCTACTCCCCTCGTTTTGAAACCGTTTCGCCAGTTTGCCAATGGTCGTGGTTTTTCCCGCGCCGTTGATACCGACCATGAGAATCACAAACGGTTTGCCGGACGCCGGAATCAACAGGGGTTGACTCACGGGTTCGAGAATGGCGCTCATGTCTTCGGCGAGGGCGCTAAACAATGTATCGGCATCACTCAATTGATTGCGCTTTAAACGTTGTGTCAGATCATCGATGATCGCCTGGGTGGCGTCGATACCCACATCGGCGCTTAACAGCAGGGCTTCGATTTCTTCCACGACTTCCGCATCGATGGTTTTCTTGCCCAGCACCAGATTCGCCACGCTGTCGGTAAAACCGCTACGCGTGCGTTTTAATCCCTGCGCCAGACGGGCAAAAAATCCGGGTTTATTGACGGGCTCTGTTGCTTGCGGCTGGACGTTTTCCGGATTGTCGGTCAACGGCGTTGCGTTTTTATCGGCCCGCTTGCCGGATTTGTCCTTTTTGAAACCAAACATGATTTATGGCTGTCTCATTTAGCGCCGCGGCGGATTGCCGCAGGTAGTTAATGGATAAAACCACCGCTCAAACATTGCGGGTTTTAGGTAACTGGGAATTGTAACGAAAAAAGCCGCCGGTATCGCGCAAATTTTTACCAAAACCGCTCAGCGCGGCTGGCATTAATAGTGAATATTATTCACAGCAATACGATTTCTAACACGATCGTCTATGCTCTGTAGTTAGAAGAAAAATTCAAACTAAAGTGATGCCACTGATTCCACACCGTTTAACACCAAAAAAAGCGAGAATTTAGCATGAGTAGATGCCGATATTGGAAGACCGTCACGTCGTTTGCCCTGATTTCCGCCCTCTTAGCGGCTTGCGCAACAGGTCCCGCGCCACAGGCAACCGGCGCCACATCCGCCGCACAAACGGATAGTCAGGCAACTGGCGCGCCAGAACCCGGCAAAACAAGCAATCCCCGTGTTTATGAATTCAAACTGGACAATGGGCTCAAAATCCTGGTTAAGCAAGATAGCCGCGCCCCGATCGTGGTGTCACAAATCTGGTACAAAGCCGGCAGCAGTTACGAGCAAAATGGTAGCACCGGTGTGGCCCATGTGCTGGAACACATGATGTTCAAGGGCACCGATAAATACGCTCCCAATGAATTTTCCCGCATCATTGCTGAAAACGGCGGCAGTGAAAACGCCTTTACCGGCAAGGATTACACCGCGTATTTTCAGCAACTGGAGAAAAGCCGTTTGCCCATCGCCATGGAGCTGGAAGCCGACCGCATGACCAACCTAAACCTGAACGCCGAGGAGTTTAGCAAGGAAATTCAGGTGATTATGGAAGAACGGCGCATGCGCACCGATGATCAACCCAAATCCAAAACCTATGAATTGTTCCTGGCCACTGCGTATACCAGCAGCCCCTACAAGCATCCCATTATCGGCTGGATGGATGATTTGAAAAACATGGTGGTTGTAGATGCGCAAAAATGGTACAACGACTGGTATGCGCCGAATAATGCCATCCTGGTGGTAGCGGGCGATGTGGATCCCCGGCAAGTACTGGCACTGGCCGAAAAACATTATGGAAAACTGCCGCCCGCGAACATTCCGCGACTTAAACCACAAATAGAGGTGCCGCAAAACGGTATCCGGCGCATTGTTGTTAAAGAACCGGCGCAACTGCCCTATTTACTGATGGGTTACAAGGTGCCGGTGATAAGGACCGCCGAGCAGGAGTGGGAACCCTATGCCCTGGAGATGCTGGCCCATGTTTTGGATGGCAGTGATAGCTCGCGCTTTACCCGCGAACTAATCCGGGGTAAGGCAATGGCCGCCAGCATTGGCGCGGAGTATGACTTGTTCAGCCGGATGGATGAGTTGTTCCTATTCGACTCCACACCGGCACAAGGTTATACGGTGGCGGATTTGGAAAAGGCCATTCGCGCTCAAATTGAACGCTTAAAAACCGAGCTGGTGAGTAAAAAAGAACTGGAGCGCATCAAAAACCAGGTGGTGGCCAGCAAAATCTATGAGCAGGATTCCATTTTCTATCAGGCAATGCAAATGGGCACCCTGGCGACCGTCGGTCTTGACTGGCGCTTAATGGACGAGTTTGTCGACCGCTTCCGCGCTGTCACCGCCGAGCAGGTGCGGCAGGTGGCGCAAAAATACCTGATCGATGACCGGCTCACGGTTGCCGTATTGGATCCCCAGCCCATCAATTCCAAATCACTCGCCGGCAGTCACGGGGGAGCCCAACATGCGAAATAGATTATTTGTGTTCGTTGGCGCCTTGATTTTCAGCCCCTCGTTATTGGCGGGGGTCAACATTCAACATTGGACGACCCCAAATGGCGCCCGGGTGTATTTTGTGGCCGCCCCGGAATTACCCATTGTTGACATACAGGTCATTTTCGATGCCGGGGCCGCCCGCGACAAGAATAAAGCGGGTACCGCCCTGCTGACCAATGCCTTGTTAGCCGAAGGCGCCGGCAGCCTCAACGCTGACCAGATCTCCGAGCGTTTCAACGAACTGGGCGCCCAATTTAGTAACGAGGCGCAACGGGACATGGCGACATTGTCCTTACGCAGCCTGTCCGATGAAAAAGTCCTGACCCCGGCGCTGGAGACAATGGCCCTGGTGCTGGCCCAACCGACCTTTCCCAAGGACGCGTTTGAGCGGGAACGCAAACGCATGCTCATCGGCATCGAGCAACGCAAGCAATCGCCGAACGTATTGGCCGAAGAAGCTTTTTATAAAGCGGTTTTTAAGACCCACCCCTATGCGATCATGCCATCCGGTTATGAAAAAACCGTGAAAATTCTCAAGATCAATGATCTGGAAGCGTTTTATCAGCGTTACTATGTGACTTCCAACGCTGTTATCGCCATCGTCGGTGATCTGGATCGCGCCAAGGCAGAGCAGGTCGCCGCGCTTGTGGTTGAGCAATTACCGAAGGGCATTCCCGCGGAAAAATTACCCGATGTCGCCAATCTCGCCCGTGAAGAAGTCGTCAAGCTCGAACACCCTTCGGCGCAAACCCATATACTGCTGGGGCAACCGGGGATCCAGCGCGACGACCCGGATTACTTCACCTTGTATGTCGGCAACCATATCCTCGGCGGCAGCGGCCTGGTCGCCCGGCTGAGTAACGAAATTCGCGAGAAACGCGGACTGGCCTACAGCACCTACAGTTATTTTCTGCCCATGCGCAAAAACGGTCCGTTCCAAATCGGCTTGCAAACCCGCAATGATCAGGCTGAAGAAGCGCTTTCGGTGGTCCGGGATACCTTAAAAACCTTTATCGATAAAGGGCCCTCCGCCGAGGAACTCGACTCCGCAAAAAAGAACATTACCGGCGGTTTCCCGCTGCGCATCTCCAGCAACAAGAAAATCCTGGGCTACATCGGCATGATCGGCTTTTATGGCCTGCCCCTGGACTACCTGGATACCTTCAATGACAAAATTCAAGCGATTACGCCGGCCGAGGTCCAGGACGCCTTCCAGCGCCGGGTGGATCCCGGCAAAATGATCACCGTGCTGGTCGGCAAGCAGTAACACCATCCCCTGTTCGCCAGGCGCGGCCGCTCACCGCGCCTGGCGAATATCCAACTACCCCGCCCGCCACAAATCGGTATAATACCGCCATGCTTTGCGTTTTCTGAAAAACCTTCTTAACCGAACCGCGTGAATTTATGGGCAAATTCCACTATTCCAACAAGACATCGGGTGTTATGAAAAAAGTACAACTGAAAATTCTGGATGACCGCATCGGCACACATATCCCATTGCCTGAGTACGCCACCGGCGGTTCAGCGGGCATGGACCTGCGCGCCTGCATTGATGAACCCATGCTCCTGCCACCGGGCGCGACGGAGCTGATTCCCACCGGCATTGCCATTCATATTAACGATCCCGGTCTCGCCGCGGTGTTGTTACCCCGCTCCGGCCTGGGTCACAAACACGGCATTGTGCTGGGCAATCTCACCGGCTTGATTGACTCCGATTACCAGGGACAGTTATTTGTCTCCTGCTGGAACCGCGGCCAAACCGGGTTTACGGTAAACCCCGGTGAGCGTATTGCGCAAATGGTGTTTGTGCCGGTAGTGCAGGCCACCTTTGAAATTGTCACGGATTTTGACGACAGCAGCCGTGGCGCCGGCGGCTTTGGCCATACCGGCCGCCATTAAGCAACTCCGGCGCCGGTCTGGTTATTGTTTGATGCTTGTCTCAAAAAGCTAGCGTCCATCCAGTTAATAATTTTCGCATCGGGAACCACATGTCCGCACCCTATAAAGCGAGCCCCATCGAAGCCTCCATCTTCAAGGCTTACGACATCCGGGGTATCGTCAATCAAACCCTGACTGAAGACACCATTTACCGGATCGGCCTGGCGTTTGGCAGTGAAGCCGCGGCGCGTGCTGAACAGAAAATTTATGTGGGCCGCGATGGCCGCCTGTCCGGCCCGGTATTACTCAAAGCCTTTACGCAAGGCCTGCTCGACAGCGGACGGGATGTGGTGGACATCGGCATGGCGCCGACGCCGGTGCTTTATTACGCGGCGTATCAAATGGGCAGCGGCTCCGGCGTGATGCTGACCGGCAGTCATAACCCGCCTAATTATAACGGGCTGAAAATGGTGATCGGCGGCACCACCTTGGCGGGCCCGGATATCCAGGCCTTGCGCCAGCGCATCGAAACCAACAACCTCATCAGCGGCGCAGGCCAATACCAAACCCAGGAAGTCGTGCAGCATTACATCGAGCGCATCACCGCTGATGTCAAGCTGGCCCGCCCCATGAAAGTGATTATTGATTGCGGCAACGGCGTGCCCGGCTCGGTCGCGCCCACCCTATTACGGGCGCTGGGTTGTGAAGTGACGGAAATGTATTGCGAGGTGGATGGCAACTTTCCCAATCATCACCCGGATCCCAGCAAACCCGAGAACCTGGAAGATTTGATACAAGCCCTGGCCGGCAGTGATGCCGACATCGGCCTCGCCTTTGACGGCGACGGCGACCGGCTGGGTGTTATCACGCCGCAAGGGGAGGTGATCTGGGCGGACCGGCAATTGATGCTCTACGCCAGGGACATCCTGGCGCGCAACCCGGGCGGCGATATTATTTTTGATATCAAATGCACCACCAAACTGCCCAAGGTCATTAAAGAGGCGGGCGGCCATCCCATCATGTGGAAAACCGGCCACTCTTTTATCAAGGCCAAGCTCAAGGAAACCGGCGCCTTGTTAGCAGGTGAAATGAGCGGCCACATCTTTTTCAAGGAACGCTGGTACGGTTTTGACGACGCGTTGTATACCGCGGCGCGTTTGCTGGAAATATTATCCAGAGATCCGCGGCCGGCCACGCAAATATTCGGCGAACTGCCCGATAGCGTGAACACGCCGGAACTGAACCTTAACATGGCGGAAGGCGAGCATTTCAAACTGATTAAAAAGCTGGTGGATAACGCCAAATTCGCAGGCGCCAAACTGACGACCATTGACGGCGTGCGCGCGGATTGGGACGATGGCTTTGGCCTGGTGCGCGCGTCCAACACCACGCCTTGCCTGGTATTCCGCTTTGAAGGCGACAACCAGCAGGCACTGGACCGGATCAAGGCTGCGTTCCGCCAGCTGCTAAGGGAACAGGCCGGCAACGCGGTGCAAATACCGTTTTAAATTGTTTTAAACCCAACGTAAGTGCCAACAACAATAGTGAACATGTGAGCGCAACAACTTTATGTCATTAACCCGCGAATCCGCCGTCAACACCGCCCATGTGCTGGCGGAAGCATTACCGTATATTCAACGGTTTTCCGGCAAGACCTTTGTCATCAAGTATGGCGGTAACGCCATGGTGGACGAAACCTTAAAAGCCAGTTTCGCCCGCGATATCGTCTTAATGAAAGCCGTCGGTATTAACCCGATTGTCGTGCACGGAGGCGGACCGCAGATCGGCAATCTCCTGAAACGCCTGGGCAAGCAATCCGAGTTCGTGCAAGGCATGCGCGTGACCGACAGCGAAACCATGGACGTGGTGGAAATGGTGCTGGGCGGCCTGGTCAACAAGGAAATCGTCAACCTGATCAACCGCAAGGGTGGCAATGCGGTGGGCTTGACCGGCAAGGACGGGGATTTGATTCACGCCAAGAAACTCACCTTTGTTAAAAACGCGCCGGAAATGACCGTGCCGGAAATCATCGACATCGGCCATGTCGGTGAAGTGGAAAGCATTGACCCGGCCGTGGTGAACATGCTGATCAGCGGCAATTTCATTCCGGTGATTGCGCCCATCGGTGTCGGCAAGGACGGCTTGTCCTACAACATCAATGCGGACCTGGTGGCCGGCAAACTGGCGGAAACCCTGCGCGCGGAAAAACTGATGCTGTTGACCAATACCCAAGGCCTGCTGGATAAAAACGGCACGTTGTTAACGGGCCTTACCGCCGCGGAAGTGGATAAACTGATCGCAGACGGCACCATCCACGGCGGCATGTTGCCGAAAATCGGCAGCGCGTTGAGCGCGGTGAAATCCGGGGTCAACACCGCGCATATTATCGATGGCCGGGTGGAGCACGCGGTATTGCTGGAAATCTTTACCGATGAAGGCGTGGGCACCTTGATTAAATCTTCCAACCGCTAATCCGCTCATCCGAAAAGGCCGCCAAACTTGCCGGGGCTCGAGCAACTCTTACTGTTCGTTATCTCGCTGGCGGCCAATATCTTCTCCGCGTTCGCCGGCGGCGGCGCGGGGCTCATCCAGTTTCCCGTTTTGATTTTTCTCGGACTGCCGTTTGGCATAGCGCTGGCGACCCACAAGATCGCGAGTGTCGCCCTGGGTGTGGGCGCGACCATCCGCAACCTCAGGGAAGGCTCGCTCGATAAGCGCCTGGTGCTCGTCATGTTATTGTTTGGCCTGCCCGGCGTGATTCTGGGCGCTAACGTGATTCTGCTGGTGCCCGGCCGCAACGCCGAAATCGCCTTAGGCGTGCTGACCGCCGGCCTTGGCCTGTATTCGGTGTTTAAACCGCAACTGGGTTTGACGAAAAAGCCGGCGGCGTTTTCCGCGCGTTCGCTACTGATCGGCGGCCTTGTGCTGTTTGTGATCGGCGCCTTGAATGGTTCGTTGACCTCGGGCACCGGTTTGTTTGTCACGCTGTGGCTGGTCCGCTGGTTTGGCCTGGACTACAAACGGGCGGTGGCGCACACCCTGATTTTGGTAGGACTGTTCTGGAACGGCGCCGGCGCCGCCGTATTGGCCATGCTCTCGGAAATCAAATGGACGTGGTTACCCGCGTTGATAATGGGCTCCCTGCTGGGCGGTTATATCGGCGCCCATCTTGCCATCGTGAAAGGCAGCCAATGGATCAAACGCGCGTATGAGGCCATCACCTTGATTGTAGGCCTCAAACTGATTATTGGATAACTATTCACGTTGTGGGACAGGAGAGACCTGCTGAAATCTAACGCCAAGGCGTCTAGACGCAGAGCACACAAAAGAAATAGAATCTTCATTTTCACCTTTGCGCCTTGGCGTCTTCGCGTTGGGAATCACTTCTAACTGGCGCCGTATTTTTTCCGGTAATCCTTGATCGCCACCACGTATTGTTGCATATCAGCCTGCTGTTCGAGATAGTTAATCAGATCGCCTAAACGCACGATACTCACCACCGGAATGCCAAACTCTTTTTCCACTTCTTGAATAGCGGTCTTGTCGGTCTTGCCGACTTCCTGGCGGTCCAGCGCGATAATCACGCCGGCCGGTGTGGCGCCCTGCGCGTTGATGATATCGATGGACTCCCGCACGGAGGTGCCGGCGGATATCACATCGTCGATGACCAGCACCTTGCCCTTCAATGGTGAACCGACAATGTTGCCGCCTTCGCCGTGATCCTTGGCTTCCTTGCGGTTAAAGGCGTAAGGCACATCTTTTTGATAGTCGTTGGCCAGCGCGATGACCAGCGCCGACGCCAAGGGTATGCCTTTGTAGGCCGGTCCATAAACCATGTCGAATTCCACAGCGGAGCGAACAATGGCTTGCGCATAATAGCTGCCCAGCCTTGCCAGGCAACGCCCGGTATTGAACAAACCGCTGTTGAAAAAATACGGGCTGTGGCGGCCCGATTTCAGCGTGAATGCGCCGAACTTTAATACGCCGATCTCAACGGCAAAATCTAAAAATTCTTTTTGATATTTCTCCATGGCGGGTTTTGACCTCTTGATTATCAACCTGTTATAACGCGTGCGTATGAACTATTTGTGATATGCGATTTTTGCCAGGCAAGCTTGATCGATGAGCGCTATTATAGTCAAGTACTGCTATAGTCAATTACTGCGGCTGATCGCCATGGCCCGGCGTAAATCCCGTCCCGCAACCATGGATCCGCTGGCCGTAATTCAGTATGATACGGCTTCTTTAGCCACCGTTATTTTTCACTTGCCCATAAAAGAATTCGCCAATGAAAATAATTTCCGTGAATGTCAATGGCATTCGTTCCGCGCAACAAAAAGGCTTTTTCGACTGGCTGAAAAACCAAAAAGCGGACGTGGTTTGCCTGCAGGAAATCAAGGCGCAATCCCATCAATTGGACACGGAAATTTTTTTTCCAAAAAATTATCATAGTTATTATTTTGAAGCGCAAAAAAAAGGTTACAGCGGGGTTGGCATTTACTGCCGGGAGAAACCCGACAATATAGTAGTTGGTTTGGGTGAAGGCTGGGAGGACATGGATGCCGAGGGCCGGTACATCCAGGCGGATTTCGGCGCCCTCAGTGTCGCATCCATTTACCTGCCCTCGGGTTCCAGCAGCGATGAACGTCAACAAGTCAAGTTCAGTTTTATGGAACGTTTTACCGGCACCTTGAAAAACATGCAGCGCAAGGGGCGCGATTATGTGTTATGCGGCGATTGGAACATCGTGCACAAGGAAATCGACATCAAGAACTGGAAAAGCAATCAGAAAAATTCCGGTTGCCTGCCGGAAGAACGCGCTTGGCTCGATCAGGTGTTTGGCCCCCTGGCTTATGTGGATGCGTTCCGGGTGGTGAACCAGCAAGCGGATCAATATACCTGGTGGTCCAACCGGGGACAGGCATGGACTAAGAATGTCGGATGGCGAATTGACTACCAAGTGATTACACCGAATCTAAAAGACGCGGTAAAAGCCGCTTCGATCTATAAAGAGCAGCGCTTCTCCGATCATGCGCCGCTCATTATCAATTACGCGTTGTAATCCGCAAACCGCTATCCACTAATTGCTAAACTTTAATTACTAAGCAAAGTGCGCACGGCCACCGGTAATGGTATCCTCCCGGGGAAGGGCGATGTAATAGCCCCCTGACCCGGGCCTACACCCGGTTCTTTCAGCACAAAGTTTGGTTTCGGCATCAACAGACTGTTTCAACAGGTCTGCATGACTGGCGCCAATCAAACGCACGCTGTTCCAGGTGATGGCGATTTAAGGCGATGCCGCCTGCGCGAATGGCCGCAACACTTCGAATTGTTTCTTGTCTGCCTCAGCGTACCCTGGTTGTGCGATGGCATTCAAAATAGTGCGTCCCTGGGGCAGTTCCGCCATTCCCCACATTGCTTTTTTAAAGTCCCGCTTCAACGAATCCGGCAAGTCTTTTGCGACCAAAATACCAATCCCCGGAAACGGTTCGCTCTCCGCGACTATTTTCAACCCGGAATTGGCGGACATGGCTTTGATGGCGATATAGTTCGCGATCATGGCGGCATCCGCTTCACCTCCCAATACCGCGGAATACGCCGCATTGTGTGTGCGATAGGTTCGATAGCGGATTGCTTTGAGACCGCGCGAGTCCAGGTATTTCTTGCCCACCATGGTCACAATCGCGTTTTCGGGTGGCGTCGCAATGGTTGTTTCCTGTAAACCCCTGAGATCCTGAATAGGACTTTTTTCCCTCACGACAATCACGGACCTCAAGGGCTTGGTGAAAGCCGCCGCCAATTCATATTGATTAGCATCCAGCGCCAGCAGCGCCAAATGAGGCGCGGTAAACACGATGTCATATTGCCGCTGTAACGTTCGTTCGGAAAATTGTTGGAAATCTTTCGCGGTCTCCAGGCGGATTTCCTGTTGAATCTGTGTGGACAGATATTCTCGCAACGGCGCAAAACGTTTAAACAGGGCAGCCGGACTTTCCATCGGCAGGAAACCGAAGGTCAGGTAATCCTTTTTGCCGGGTTCGCTTGTTATTGGTTCGCGGTCTTCAGCCAGGGCCACCGGTCGGCAAAGACAAGCGCAGATTGCCAACAACACGACCCAGTGGCGAGCGCACACACCAGCCACGTTTAGATAATCCTCCCTGTTCTTTCCCATAGCTGCATAAAAATATTAGCCAAACAATGAAGTGTTTGCTTATGAATAAGAACAATGAATGGGTGAGGGCTGAATTTCCACGAATTTAATGGTTCCCCCGGGAAAAACTGTTGTGACAGGTATAGACCCATCACAACGTATTAAACGTTTTAATTGTTAAAGTACCCGGCGAAACTTAAGTCTGTAGCTTATTGGGTACCTTATTGTGTAAAGAACTGCTGCCGCAAGGTCACCGTATACGGACCATTGTTATTGACCGGGCGAACATTAATGGTGAAATCGAGTATTTCCTTATCCGCGACATTGAACTCACTGATGTAGTAAACCGCACCGCCATCATTGATTTCGCGGACCTGGATGTTTTTCAATTGCCCGGTAAGGTTGGTGGCCTGGGCATCCACCTTGGCCTTGATAGGCGCTCCATTTGCCGCATTTGATTTCTTTACGACGGTGATTGTGAGCAAGCCGCGATTTTTACTGCGTATAATATTGTAGGCTTTTGCCATACTGGGTTGCAGGGTATCGCTGTTGAACGCACTGACATGAATGGTATAGTCACCAAAGGATTCTGCCGAAGGTGTTGCATTTGCTCCCATGACAACGCTAAAGAATAAAAGCAAACACCCGGCTATCTGTTTAACTCGCTGTTCTAATCGCTGTTCTAATCGCTGTTGTACTCGATTGTTTACCAACACCTGAAACCTCCAATTAAATCATCCCGGCCTGCGATCAATGGATTGTTGTATTCGCACAGTAACCAGATTCAATTAACTGTGCACGAAATCCTTTATAGCAAAGCATTGATCGTTTTTATGTTGAAGGACACCGGACTCGGTAAGAAACCGGACCTTCCGTTTTATTTAACCCTGAAAGTGGTAATGCTATTTAATAATACCACATACTTTTCAGCTTGCACTGAGAACACCACAAACCGGCCAAGTACTGGAAACAATTGAATAAATTAGAGGTAGTTGAAGGATGGATGGATGGAACAGCCCCTGCCAGGGACCGTTCCGAAGCGGAAAATCGCAAAAATTATTTCACACCGTGCAGCGCAGTGACCACGGCGCCCCCCATGATCGCTTCATTGTTCATCATCGAAGCTGCCAGGGAGTCGTTCCCCTGTTCTACCTTCCAGGGCAGGGGTGAATGAATCACATCCAGAATATTATTGATGGACTCCAGCTGTACTTCCAGATCCGCGGTTTCTTTTTCCATGCGCTGGATATTTTCGCCGATCTTTTCCCGTGACGATTTGACCTTTTGCAGATTCTCAATGCGCTTTTCAAGCTGGGTTTTGCGCTCCTTAATGCGTTTCGCCAGGGGCAGCAAAACAGTTTTCGCCCAGTTTTCCGCGTCTTCATTGGCGCGGAAAAAAATATTACGCGCGTGACTTACCATGGAGACAAAGAATTTCTTCACCACGAAACTTTGCTCCGTCATGGTGGTGACCGGACTCTTGCGGAACATATCGGCTTTTTCATAAAGCTGCGCCAGCTCACGGGTATATTTTTGAGTGCTGAACAATAAGGGCTTAATGTCGGTAAATCCATGCTCCTCCCGGAACCGGTCATAGATGGAGCTGACCAGCTTGTTGGATTTATCCACTTGCCAGTTCACCTGGGTCATAGTGTCCTTGGCGCCGTCGAAAAACGTTTTCATACCGCTTTTCATGCCGCCTGTTGTCCAGCTGTCCACCATGGATTCGCGGGTTTTGGAAATCAATTGATCCAGGGATTCGATGGACAAGGTTTCATTTAATGCCACCAATTGGCGTTTCAGCACGTGGCGGCTGGTTTGAAAGTTCTCCACATCTTTTTGATACACGGCCTGCTCGGCGCGCAGTTTCTTCATGGTATCCATCAAGACATCGGCGCTTTTACCGGAGAGTGAACGCAGTTCGGTAAGCTGGCTTTTGCCGCCTTCGAAACGCTCCGTCAATACGGACTTGGTGGATTCCACCATGCCGCCAATTTTCGACACAATGTTTTCGCGGATGATTTCCTGCTTCTTCGACAGGATATCTTCCGAAAGCGCCCGTTCCAGCGCCGGTAAACCGCTCTTTAATAACAATTGATCGTCTTTCTTGATTTTTGCCAACAAGCCTTTCACCGCGGAAACCGGATACACATCCTCAATGGGAACACCCAGGGTTTCCGCCGTTTCCACGCGTTGATTCTGGATGCTTTTGTCCACTGTTTCCGCGTCGTGCAATTCATCCCACAGGGTATCGATTTTGTTCAAGACAATGAGCACCCCGGTTTGCTGTGTTTCACGGTAAGACTTGGCGTATTGCTGCCAGATCTCCATATCCGATTTAGTGGCGCCGGTATCCGCCGCCAATACAAACATCACGGACTGCGCCCGCGGCAGCATGTCCATGGTCAATTCCGGCTCACTACCTAAAGCGTTAAGACCCGGTGTATCCAGTATGGTTAATCCCTGCTTTAACAGTGGATGCGGAAAACTGATCAACACATGCCGCCACATGGGAATTTCGATCTGCAGCGGCGCTTCATTCATGTGCTGGAAATAACTTTCCGTATACAGCCCCATTTGCGCGGCTTTTTCGCGGCTTACTGATTTTGTTTTGCCGATTTCCTTGAATGCTTCCACCAGGCTGTCCACGGACTCGATATCCAGCTCAACACTGATCCAGTGATCCGGATGCTGTTTGTATTCGGCAATACTCATGTCTTCCAACCGGGTTTCGATCGGCAGCATGCGAATGTAGGGGGTTTCGGCTTCTTTATCAAAATACAGTTCCGTGGGGCACATGGTGGTGCGGCCGGCGGACGAGGGCAACAGGCGGCGTTGGTAGTTGGCGAAGAAAATGGCGTTGATTAATTCGGATTTTCCACGGGAAAATTCAGCGGCCACGGCAATGGTGATTTCATCCTTCTTCAGCGCGTCGATGGTTTCATACATGCGCAGGTCTTCTTCCGGACTGCTCATCTCATTATCTTCGACCCACTTGCGGTAGGTTTCTATATTTTTAATGATGTCCGTTTTCCAACGATGATACTGTTGAAGTTGTAGAGAAAATTCTTCCTTAGCCATCCCGGAGTACCTAAGTGGTTAATTATCGTAGTAAAACCCAAAGCTACAGTTTCAATAGCGGCCTGTGACCATAGAAGTTTAGAAGTAATCAGGCATTCACAGATCAATGGTGCTTTGCTTCACAAAACACGCATCTCGCTCGCTGTGCGTATATTATTTCGGCATTTCGCGGCGTTGCTTGATAGGGTTAACTAACGGCTGTTTCTTAAGGAATTTCGATAAATTCGGGTAGCTTTTTCGGTTGCTGGATACGCACGATTTTACGCTTCGAGGTGTCGCCGTGCAGAATGGAAATCCGGGCTGCCGGCACGTGAAACCACTGTGCCAATTGTTTGATAAGTAATTGATTGGCCTTGCCATCGACCGGCGCGGCGGTAAGCCTCACTTTGATGTGGGCGCCATGGAGGCCGACCAGCGCATTGGTGCTGGCGCGGGGCTGGACCACGATGGACAGGATAAGGTCTTCGCCGGACCAGCGGAAAGCGGCTTGCCCGGTATCAGAGCCTGCCAACGGCTAAACCCTGTCCCAAATCGGCGATGGGTTGAATCAATAAAATTGAAATGAGCTGCAACAGGATAATCACCACGATAGGCGACAAATCAAAACCGGAAATCGGCGGCATAATGCGCCTGGCGCGGCGCAACAAGGGCTCATTAATCGAATACAGCAACGAGACCACGGGATTAAAGGTGCCGGGGTTGACCCAGCTGATGACCACCTGGATCAGGATCGTGAAAAAGTAAACATTGATCAGCAAGCGCAGCAGCTCGGCAACGGCAAGCACCACGATGCCCAGCAGGTTAACAGATACCCCCTTAATCAGCACAATTAGAAAAATTTCCAGCGCCTTGATCAGGACCATCAATACAATGGCGGCGAAATCTATACCCATGAAACCGGGGACCATACGCCGCAGGGGTATCAGGGGGGGATTAGTGACTTTCACCAGAAACTGCGACACCGGATTGTAAAAGTCCGCGCGCGCCAGCTGTAAGATCACGCGCAGCATGACGGCAACGAGATACAAACCAAAAACGGTTTGAATCAAGAATTGAATGGCGTTGGTACCATAACCCCCCATCTATCGTCCCCCCAGTTGATCCGCCAACTCCTTGGCCCGTCGTTGTGCTGCTTGTAAAACTTCCAGCAACAGTTGGTCAATATTATTTTCATTCATGGTTTTTAAACCTTGTTCGGTAGTGCCACCGGGCGATGTAACCTGTTGGCGTAAGGTAGCAATATCTTCTTCACATTCCAATGCCATTTTTGCGGCGCCGAGCGCTGTTTGAATGGTCAGCAAGTGCGCGGCATTTTTTGACAGGCCCAATTGTTCCGCCGCCTTCTCCAATCCTTCCATGATTCGAAAAAAATACGCCGGCCCGCTGCCGGACAACGCGGTCACCACATCCATCAGGGCTTCATCGTCAATCCATTCCACGATACCTACCGCGCGCAATAAAGACTCGGCGTGGCTGCGCTGTGCTTCGCTGACATCGGTATTGGCAAAGAGAGCGCTGGCGCCGGTCTGCACCAGCGCCGGCGTATTGGACATGGCGCGCACGATGGCAAACGATCCACCCAGCCAGCGCTGGACATCCGCGGTGCGAATTCCCGCGGCAATGGAAATCACCAAGGGTTTTCGCGCCTGAATTTCCCTGGCGCTGGCCTGCGCCACGTCCTTAAATTGCTGTGGCTTGATGCAAAACACGACTACATCGGCATTGTGCAGGGTACCGTCAATTTTTCCCACTGCCGCAACACCAAAGCGTTGCGTTAACAGACGACGTTTATCGGCGCTGATCTCCACCACGGTAATGCAATCGGCGTCGAAACCACCTGCGATTAATCCACCAATAAGACTGGAGGCCATGTTGCCTCCGCCAATAAATACAATATTCATGATTTGAATTACCCGTACCTTTCCAATAAAGAGCTATTCAACAAAGAGCTTTCCAACCAAGAGCGATGCATCAGAAAACCCAGCGCCAGAATTACACCTCACCGGCATTTGACACGCACGGCGCACATGGCCGGCAAGCAAATAACGTTGTGCGTATTCTAGCTGATCTTGTTGTGCTGCACCGGCTATTTACCGATATATCCGCCTCGCGCACCAAACAATCCGCTGCCAATTCTCAACAGGGTGGATCCCTCCATGACCGCCGCTTCCAGGTCTTCGGTCATCCCCATAGATAACGTATCCAGTTGATAACCTTCTTGATTTAAATCATCGAACAGGCGGCGAAGCTTTGCAAAATATGCCCGTTGCTGGCGCGCATCGGAAGTTTTTTGCGGGATGGCCATCAAGCCCCGCAATTTCAGGCGCCGTAACGGCATTAACTGTTCGGCAAATTCATGCAGTGCCTGTTGCACAATGCCGGACTTGCCGGTTTCCAGGCTGATGTTAATTTGAATACAGATATTAAGCGGCTTGAGTTTAACGGGCCGTTGTTCGTTCAACCGGGTGGCAATCTTTAAACGATCGACGCTTTGCGCCCAGTCAAAATACGCGGCAATATCCCGGGTTTTATTGGACTGGATGGGCCCGATGAAATGCCACTCCAGTGGCAGGCTGTTTAACGCCTTGATCTTCGGAATAGCTTCCTGGACATAACTTTCGCCAAATCGCGTAAGTCCCGCCGCATACGCTTCACGAATTTTATCGATTGAGTGTGTTTTGCTCACTGCCAGAACACCAACCGCACGAGCGTCACGTCCCGCCAACTCGGCTGCTGTTTCAATTCTTCGCGCTATGTTTTTCAAATTTTGTGCGATTCTTGACATTCACGTCTTATTAATTGTGTTGATACACAAATTTAGACAAAATACCGGTAAGGTACCATCTTGTTATTAGCGTCGTTATCGATTACCGTCTTTCCCGTCCCACTTCTATTATCTAATTGTTATCAACAGCATAAAGAATTGTAGATCATCAGACGCTATTATTCGTGTACTGCGGTTTTCATTCATGAAGTCCCGGCGCATGCAGCCGCCAAAGACCGCGTAATAATAAGCTAGTTTATGTAGAGGAATGCAATGGATATTTCAGAACTGCTCGCTTTTAGCGTAAAAAACGCGGCTTCCGACTTGCACTTGTCCGCCGGCCAACCGCCCATGATCCGGGTGGACGGCGAAATTCGCCGTATTAACGTGCCCCCCATGGATCACAAAGGCGTGCATTCGCTGATTTATGACATCATGAATGACAAACAGCGCAAGGACTATGAAGAATTTCTGGAGACAGACTTCTCATTTGAAATTCCCGACCTCGCGCGCTTTCGTGTTAATGCATTCAATCACCAACGTGGCGCCGGCGCGGTGTTCCGGACTATTCCCAGCAGCATTTTAAGTTTTGAGCAACTGAACTGTCCGCCGATTTTTGCCGAGATTTCGAAAAATCCCCGCGGCCTGGTACTGGTGACCGGCCCCACGGGTTCCGGTAAATCAACCACACTGGCCGCCATGGTCGACTATAAAAATGACACTGAGCACGGCCATATCCTGACCATCGAAGACCCGATCGAATTCGTGCATCCCTGCAAAAAATGCCTGGTGAACCAGCGCGAAGTGCATCGCCATACATTGGGCTTTAACGAAGCCCTGCGCTCGGCGCTGCGCGAAGACCCGGACGTCATCCTGGTGGGCGAAATGCGCGACCCGGAGACCATTCGCCTGGCGCTAACCGCGGCGGAAACCGGCCACCTGGTATTCGGCACCTTACACACCAGCTCAGCGGCTAAGACCATCGACCGGATCATCGACGTATTTCCGGCGGCGGAGAAAGAAATGGTTCGCTCCATGTTGTCAGAATCCCTGCGCGCGGTAATTTCACAGACCCTGATCAAAAAAATCGGCGGCGGCCGTGTCGCCGCGCATGAAATCATGATCGCCACGGCGGCGATCCGCAACCTGATCCGGGAAGCGAAGATCGCGCAAATGTATTCCGCGATTCAAACCGGCCAGAACGTAGGCATGCAGACCCTGGATCAGAAACTCCAGGAGCTGTTGCAAAAAGGTGTGATCACCAAGTCGGATGCGGCACAGAAAGCCGCCAATAAAGACACGTTTAAATAACAAGATACTGCCCGGCTTTATTTAAACCTGTTGGTTTTCCTGGATATTTTGCGGGAAACCGCTGACAGGCGCGTCCGCGGCGCATTAAATTTAGTGCGGCCTGAATATTGTTTTCTCACCGTATTCGTTATTACAATGAATACACGGTGTTCTCCATTGGTCCCGTCATACCTGTTCCGGAGCTGACTTATCTTTGCACTTTGCAGCAATATTGCCGGTTTTAAATCATGAGCTTATTCAAAGAATACTTTAATCTGGTCAAGGACTTCAATTCATTGCTCAATGCAATGATCATGCGTGATGCCTCCGATTTATTTATCACGGAAGGCTTGCCGCCCAGCATGAAAATCAATGGCAAGATCACGGCCATCGACGAAGACCCTATTACGGGGGAACAAACCCATCAGCTGGCGTACAACCTGATGAGCAGCCAGCAGCGGCAGGAATTTGAAGAGACGCTCGAGTGTAATTTTGCCATCTCCCGCGCGGACACCGGGCGTTTCCGCGTCAACGTATTCAAGCAAAAACATCAAATTGGCATCGTGCTGCGCCGTATCAAAACGGATATTCCCACGCTGGACGCCTTGCATATGCCGGAACAGCTTAAAAACATTGTGCTGGCGAAACGGGGCCTGGTGATTGTCGCCGGCGCCACGGGTTGCGGCAAATCCAGCACGCTGGCGGCCATGATCGGCCACCGCAACCGCAACAGTACCGGCCATATTATTACCGTGGAAGACCCTATTGAATTTATCCATGAACATGACGGTTGTGTGGTAACCCAGCGTGAAGTGGGTGTGGATACCAAGAATTTCGAGTCCGCATTAAAAAACACCTTGCGGCAGGCGCCCGACGTGATTCTAATCGGCGAGGTACGCACCCGCGAAACCATGGAACACGCGTTGGCGTTCGCGGAAACCGGCCATTTGTGCCTTACCACCCTGCACGCCAACAACGCCAACCAGGCGCTGGACCGCATCATTAATTTCTTTCCGAAAGACCGCCGCGACCAGGTACTGATGGATTTGTCGCTTAACCTGCGCGCCATCGTAGCTCAACAACTTATTCCTACCGTTAATCGTGATTCCGTTTATCCGGTGGTGGAAATTTTGTTGAACACGCCGTTGATCTCGCAATTGATTAAACAGGGGGATATCGGCGAGCTGAAAGAGGTGATGGGCCAGTCGACCAACCTGGGAATGGTCACGTTTGACCAGGCGCTCTACCAGCTGTACAAAGAGGGCATCATCACCGCCGACGACGCACTGCACCATGCCGATTCCGCCAATGAGATTCGCCTGATGATCAAGCTGGCCGAGAAAAACGCCAAGGATGACGGCAAGGAACCGCTGGATGGTATTCGTTTGTTGAACATCGACGAGATCTAAAGCCTACTGCGGCAAGCCGTGCGGGCGGTTCGCCGTTAGTGCCGGTTGCGGGACTTCGCGCCGTGCTGGCGCCGCAATACCACGGACCAGGAGGATACCTTTTTCCTCCCTTTGTATAACACACCTTCCACCGTATAGTAATCGTCATCCAGATAAGTAAAACGTTCGCTGCCTCGGTAATTGTTTTGCGCTGACCGGTATTCCGAGACCAGCTCATTGTCCTCAATCCTGTAGTGCCATACAAAGGCCCCAAGGCGGGGTTTTGCGAACTCCAATGTGTCTCCATAGCGCCCGGCGCCAGCGGCTCAATGTCATAGTCGTTGTTAAAGTTCACGGAGCGTCCCGCCAGAATCCGCGTCACGCCCTTATTCACCCACCGGTCGCCGAGATGTTTAATGACGGTTTCGCCGTTCAGCGGATACTCGGCACCCTGGTCATCCTGGAACGTACCCGTGGCTTTCCAATAACCTTCGCTTAACAAAAATGTATGCCGGTCCATCTTTGTTTCCTGTTTTGATTTTGGAGCCAAAACGGCTTACTGTGAAAAGACGGTCTTTGCGTCAAATACCGGACCGTCGACACATACTCTCTTCATGGCGGGACCGGCCGGGGTTTGCACTTGCACCACGCAGCCGGCACAACCGCCCACCGCGCAGGCCATGAACTCTTCCAGCGAAACCTGGCATGGCAATTGATAATCGTCTGCCAGTTTGGCCACGGCCTCCAGCATGGGATGCGGACCGCAGGCGAACACTTCCACTGCGCCGCGGCGCGGCGCGTCCATGGCATCCAGCCAGGCGCGCGCCAGACCCGTCACATAGCCGTCAAAGCAGCCCGGGTAAGCTTGTAAACTGGCTAAGCGGCTGGGTATGCCCCAGTCTTCCAGCAAGGGCACCGCGCCGATCACGCCGGGGGGCATTCCGGGAACCACAAACTGCGAAGGCCGGGCGTTAAAAGGAAAGGGCACTTCGGATCCCATGATAACGAAGGGTTTAAACGCCGGCCGGGTGTGCCTGATCACATCCGCCAGAAATATCATCGGCGGGATGCCGACACCACCGCCAATTAACAATGCACGGGGACATTCATCATGCAACACAAACGGTTGGCCGATCGGGCCCATGACATTGATTACTTCGCCTTGCGCGCGTTGTGAAAGAATTTCGGTCCCATACCCAAACACTTTATATAAAAATTCCACCCAGCCGGCCTCGCGATCAACCCGCATGATGGACAAGGGGCGGCGCATGGGTAATTCAGGACCGCAGTGAAGATGCACGAATTGTCCGGGTAGCGCCCGCAGCGCGATGTCCGGCGCTTTCACGCGCAGGATATACTGCTGGCCGGGAAAACTTTCGTGCAGCAATATTTCAGCATCCTCCACGAAAATCGTATCGCGGTGTGGCTTGGTTATTTGCTTTGAAGTTGGCGTTGTCATAAACATTAAATGCGTTAGCGGCGCTGGCAATTGCCCAACCCGGCTATTCGCTCCGTTGATATACCGGTTTTCCATCGAGCAGGGTATGCGTCACGCAACCGGTAAATTCCCAGCCGATAAACGGCGAATTCTTGCCAAAACTCACCATTTGCGCCTCGCTGAAATCCCACTGCCGCTCCGGGTCGAAAATACAAATATCAGCGGCGCCGCCCACGCTCAAACGTCCCGCATCAAGACCCAAAATAGCCGCGGGTTGCGAAGTAATACACGCGATGGCGCCGGGCAACGACAGCACGCCCATTTCAACCAAGCGCAAGCTCAATGGCAACAGCGTTTCTATGGCGGAAATACCTGGCTCACTGCTGGGAAAGGGCGCCAGTTTGGCGTCGACATCATGGGGCTGGTGGTCGGAACAAATGGCGCTGATGGACCGCTGAGTCAAAGCGGCGCGCAAGGCCTCCATATCGCGCTGGGTACGCAACGGCGGCTTGACCCGGCAATTGGAATCAAAAAAGCCGATATCCATTTCCGTCAGAAACAGGTGTGACACGGCTACATCCGCCGTAACCGGCAAACCCTCCTGCCGCGCATTGGCCACCATCTGCGCGGCCTTGGCCGTCGACAAATGACAAAAATGCGCGCGTACACCGGTTAATTCTACTAATTGCAGTTCTCTGGCCACGGCAATGGTCTCGGCGCATTCGGGGATACCCGGCAATCCCAAACGCATACTCACCTGGCCTTCATGCATGCATCCGCCGGCGCGCAAACTCGCATCTTCCGCGTTGATAAAGACAGTCAAGCCAGCACTGGCTGCATACTCCATGGCGCGCCGCATTACCTGCGAATTTATGCCATGGTAGGCGTTGCTGACGCCCGCACAACCGGCTCTTTTTAAACCGTACATTTCGCTGAGTTGTTTACCGGTCAGCCCCTGAGTCAAGGCGCCCAGTACCGCCACTTTAGCCAGCCCGACTTCCCCGGCCCGCTCCAGAATATATTCAATCGTACCCGGGGTATCAATAACAGGATTAGTATCGGGCGGGCAACAAACGGTGGTGACACCGGATTTGGCGGCGGCCCGGGATTCGGTGGCGATATTACCCTTGTGCTCAAAACCGGGCTCGCGCAGGCGCACGCATAAATCAACCAGGCCGGGACAAACGATCTGTCCGCTGGCATCAATCTGTGTTTTCGCCGTAAAACCGGCGGGTGCTTTGCCCAGCGCGGCAATCCTGCCGCGTTCAATAAACACATCCTGTACGGAATCAATATTGTTGGCGGGATCGATGACGCGGCCGTTTTTAATCTGTAATCCCATGACTAAACCGTTCCTTCCGGCGCCCGGCCGAGCACCATCGACATCACCGCCATGCGCACGGCAATGCCATTGGTGACCTGCTCCAGGATCACCGATTGCGGGCCGTCGGCCACTTCCGAGGACATTTCCACGCCGCGATTGATCGGCCCCGGATGCATGACGATCGCGTCCGGTTTTGCCGCTCGTAATTTTTCCGGCGTTAAACCGTATTGCCGGAAGTATTCATGTTCGCTGGGCAATTGCGCCGATTCCATGCGTTCTTTCTGCAAACGCAGGGTGATCACCACATCGGCGTCGCGGATGCCCTCGGTTAAATCATGATAGACATGCACGCCCAGACTGGAAGCATGGCTGGGAATCAGGGTTTTGGGCGCCACCACCCGCAACTCGGATACCCCCAACGTGGTCAACGCATGGATTTGGGAGCGCGCCACGCGGGAATGCATAATGTCGCCCACGATGGCAACCGTTAACGGCGCGAACTCTTTCTTGTGCCGGCGGATGGTAAATATATCGAGCAGCGCCTGGGTGGGATGCGCATGGCGGCCATCCCCGGCATTAATAACACTGATATGCGGCGCCACTTTGGAAGCGATAAAATGCGCCGCGCCGCTTTCCGCATGGCGCACCACGAACATATCGCAGTGCATGGCTTCGAGGTTACGCAGCATGTCCAGCAGGCTTTCACCCTTATTGGTTGCGGAGGTGCCGACATTCACTTTTAAGACGTCGGCGGACAAGCGTTTGGCCGCCAGTTCGAAGGTGGTGAGGGTACGCGTGCTGGATTCAAAAAACAGATTGACGATCGCCTTGCCGCGCAAGAGCGGCACTTTTTTTACCGCCTGGCCGGCCACCGTGGTAAACGACTCGGCGGCATCCAGTATCTCGATCAGCATCTGGCGCTTGAGGCCTTCGATGGTGAGCAAATGGCGCAGCCGGCCCTGCGGGTCCAATTGGATGTTTGGCGCAATCACGGCGTGCGCACCACGGACCAGCTTAACCGGTCCGGCCCCAGCAATTTGACATGCTCATGGCTTTCCAGGGACAAATGAGCGCCCACCACGTCCGGCTGAATCGGCAGCTCGCGTCCGCGGCGTTCCCCCAGCACCGCCAGCCGTATGGATGCGGGCCGGCCGTAATCAAATATTTCGTTCATCGCGGCGCGAATGGTGCGGCCGGTATGCAGGATGTCGTCAACCAGGATAATGTGCTTACCGTCAACGGCAACCGGCAGCGCGGAGGGTTTGACTTGCGGATTCATGCCAATGCGGCTGAAGTCATCGCGGTAAAAGGAAATATCCAGGGTACCGAGCGGCAGCGGCAAGTTCAGCAATTGATGCAAGCGTTCCGCAACCCACACGCCGCCGGTGTGAATGCCGATCATTAACACGTCATCTAACGGCAATGACTGAACCGTGGCTGTTAATTCGTCCGCCATTTTGACGATCAGCGCGTCAACGTCATGTTTGGGGTGCATCGCTGGTTACCGTGTGCGTGGTGTTTCGCTGTTGCGATACTGTACTTTCAATGACTTTCAATGAACTCCGCAAAACCAAATCTCACTGGTTTCTACTGGTTCTCACCGCTTCCCTGCCCCTTAGGGTCCGTTACCGGCTGGTTAAACCAGCTTTCCAGAATCAAGCGGGCGGCAGCGCTGTCGATGTGTTGCTTGGCGATTCGGCCATGCGCGGCACGTTTCCTGGAAGGCCGCCCGGACTTACCGTCTTTACGGCTGGCGGCAATCATGCTTTCCGCCTCCGCCGATGTCAATCGCTCATCGACCCAGTAAACCGGCAAATTGTAACGTGTCTGCAGTTGATTCCCAAACTGTTTCGCGGCGTGGCTGACCGCTTGCTCGCTGCCATCGGCGTGAAGCGGCAAACCCACCACAAAGGCATCGGGCCGCCATTCTTTCACGAGCTGATCAAGGGCGTTCCAGTCGATATCGTGCGCGGCCTGGTGCAGAGTGACGAGGGGAGTAGCGGTTTTTGTCAGCTCCTGTCCAACGGCAACGCCAATGCGTTTGGTCCCGTAGTCAAAAGCCAGCAAAGTCCGGAGCGGCGATGTCACGCGTGACCCGCGTCTCCGGTCAGTTGGTGGATATCAACACCCAGCAGCCCGGCGGCTTCTTCCCAGCGCCGTTCGGCCTTGGTTTCAAAAATAATCCGGGCGGCGGCGGGCCCGCTGAGCCAGGCATTGGCCGCCATTTCCTGTTCCAGCTGGCCGGCGCCCCAGCCGGCGTAGCCCAACGCAACCAGACAGTTGTCAGGCCCCTGGCCGGCGGCGATGGCTTCAATAATATCGTTGGAGGTGGAAACACCCAGAGTATCCGTCACGCCCAGCGTTGATTCCCAATGACCGAGCGGTTGATGCAGCACAAAACCGCGTTCGGTTTCCACCGGACCGCCGCGATAAACCGCTTGTTCCAGCCAGCGGGAAGGCGAATGTTTCATGCCGATCTGACTGATCAGCTCACCCAGGGTCAAATCCACCGGTTGGTTGATTACAATGCCCATGGCGCCGTTTTCATTGTGTTCGCAGATATAGGTGACCGAATGAAAAAAATTCGGATCCAGCAAATTGGGCATGGCAATGAGAAACTGGTTGGTGAGATAGCTTGACCCGGACATGGCTACCAGTATGCGCAAGGACAGGCGTTATGACAAGCGCAAATGTGCGCGTCATTTTACACCTAGCGCTTAGTTATCAAGCGCTTGCCGGACAAAAACTGCCAGGTGCGCACGATGACGATCTCGTCATAATCCTTGCTGATCTCTTCCGGAAAGCTCGCGTACGGCGCCGCCATCTTGACGATACGCAGGGCGGCGTCGTCCAGCACTTTGTGGCCGGAGTACTTGGTGATCTTGATGTCCTTGACGGCGCCAGCGGCGGTTATGGTGACTGACAAGCGTACATCGCCGGTCAGACGCGCCCGGATCGCCTCATCCGGGAAGTTTAAAGTACCGATGCGTTCCACTTTTTTGCGCCAGGCTTCTTCATAACTGGCGAAGCGGTATTCCTTGGTTTGCGCGGTGATAAATTTCTTCTTCGGCTGGGTCGAGGTGACTTTACGGGCCACATCCACTTCGGCGCTTAACTGCGCCATCTCCTTGCTCTGTTTCAACAGTTGCTTGGAGGTCAGGTTTTTGCGTTGTGTGGGTAAATCCGGCGACGCCTCCTGCAGCGCGATTTTGTGCTCGGAACTACGGGTTGCCGTCAGGATTTCCTTGCGTTGCGGATCCGGCGAGGTGGCGATTTCCGTTTCCGGCACGACTTCCGCGACTTCGCCGATTTCACTGTTGGGCGCCGCACTGTCCGCGGGTGAACTGGATTTTTCCAATTCCTGGCTGTCGCCACCGCCTTCCTGACTGGCCTGCGCCAGAAAATCCGCGTCCTCGATTTTCTTGTCGGTTTGCGTTTGCACCAGGGTGATTTCCAGGCCTGGCAGTTTTTCCGGCCGCTTGGCGTGATCATATTTGGAAAAACTCACGCCCAGAATAATCAGGCTGTGAACGACGATGGCGAAAAATATCGTCAAGCCCAAGCGATCACTGGAGGTGATGTTGGGCGCTAAGCGTGGCGGTGTAGCGGCGACGGCAGTCATTGCAGGATCTTTGAAAGTGATTCCGTATTTGAATTCAAATTAGTCACAACCCGGGCGGCGATAACACCGCTCACAATGCCAAAAATCAGCGCCATTGTCATTAGTACTGGCAACAAATGAAATAGTGCCTTATGTGGAATAAACAACCAGTAGGCGGCCCAAAATTGTCCCACCATGTGCATCAATGCACTGACCACGCCAAATCCCACCGGACCTGCCGCGAGCGCGGGCAGCTTCCGGGACAGCACTTGCACGAACGCCAGACCGGCCAGACTGCAACAGGCCCCTGAAAAACTTAAAAAAAAGGTCGGTGTTAAAAAAGTACCGATTAACAGGCTGCCGACCAGCACCCGCAGCATACTGATCCATACCGCAACCCGCCAACCCCAGCTGAGCAATGCCACCAGGGTGACCACGTTGGCCAGGCCCGGCTTCACTCCGGGCAGCGGCGTGGGCAATGCACTTTCGATAATATGAATCGTGATTGCCAACGCGGCCAGCCAGGCGATGATATGGTCTTTTTCCGAACTCTGTATCGACGCCATCACCGTGGATAGTCCTTCATTCTGCGTTCGTCCTTGCTGACAGTATATTATTGGTCTCTTATTCCAGAAATTTAGAAATTCATGGTATCAAAGCGTGGATCGGGTCCCAGTATTCTTACACTGATCGTATTGGGCACACAGGCAACGATTTCACCACTTTGCTGGATCCAGCCTTGATGAATGCATTGCTTGTTATCGCAAGGTGATGAAATAAAACGAATTCTCCCCTCATGGACTTCCAGCCGGCTGACCCCCAACGGCCCTTTCACATTGTAAATACCGTCTTCGTATAAATCGACCGTGCGCCAATGCTTGCCGGCAATGGCAATAACGGCCTGATTGCCATACACCGATCCCCCCCAATACACGGCGTACAGTGAGGCAACTATCATCAGCGCCAAAACCAGGAGCAGCCGGTCACCCGCCGTTAATTTTTGTCCCATCATCGGAGATAAAGTATTTGCGTGCGTGCTAATTTAGCGGATCACTATAAATAATGTGGGGTATGGGTTTAATGTCGAAATAGATGCGTTCTTTTAAATTGGGCGTCATATGGATGACGCCGTCGGCGGCCACTAACATGACGCCGCCCACCCCCATCGCCTTGGCCACCTCATACCACGCGTCAACACCCGCCACAAAGATGGCCGTTGAGGCGGCATCGGCGCGGACGGCTTGCGAATCAAACACGGTGACTGACGTGACACCTTGGGCCGGATGCCCGCTCTGCGGATCAATAATATGGTGATAACGCTTGCCCTGATACTCAAAATAGCGCTCATAGTCACCCGAGGTTACGATACTTTCATCCGCGAAGGTATCCACCGAACCTAAAACGCCCTCACCCCGTGGATTGCGGATGCCAACACGCCAGGCGCGCTCGCCGTGTTTGCCGATTGTGCGCAAATTACCGCCGGCATTCACGATCGCATTGGTAATGCCCAGCTCTTTTAAATGTTCAATGGCCAAATCCACGGCGTAGCCTTTGGCAAACGCGCCGAAATCCAGGCGCACGGCGGGATTCGTGGTTTTTAACTGCACCCCATCCAGCACCAGGTCCCGCATGACCGGTTTCTGCTCCACCAATTTTTGAATCGCGTCCGCAGCCGGCGGCGGTCCTTTGGGAAACTCATCACTGGCAAATCCCCACAGCTTGATCAGTTGACCGATGGCGGGGTTGAAGCGGTTGCCACTGAGTTCCGCCAATTCGGTACCGCGCCGTATCAACGGAATGATTGATG
>DATCIR010000283.1:0-7056 GCA_036507695.1 Gammaproteobacteria bacterium | reverse complement strand
TGTGCATCGGTTAATTTCTCTAAGGCCTGCAAGGTATCCCGGCGCTGAATACTTGAGTCGTGTTTCAGGTGAACAATGAGGGGTTTTACCGCGCGCGCATCCCCAAGTGCAACCAGCGCTTTTAATACGATGTCGCTGGCTTCCGGGTGGGATTTCAACATGTCCACCAGCGGTCCAACCGCCTTGGGATTGCCCAAAGCGGCCAGTGCATCGGCCGCTCTTTCCCTAACCCACCAGTCTTCGTCCTTTAAGGCCTCAACCAACTTATCAAATGCGCGGGGATCATTGCTGGTATTCAATATTTCAACCGCCGTGCGGCGTAAAAATTCATCACCATCCTTAATTAATAGCAGCACTGCATCGATAACCTTGGGGCCACCAATCGAGCCAAGCGCGTCAGCGGCTCGAACTTTTACCCACCAGTCGGCATCACGTAACGCATACAGCAGATCCTTGATGGCGCGTTGATCACCCACTACGTTTAATACTTCAACCGCCGCCCGGCGTACATATTCGGATTCGTCCTGGAGTATTTCAATCAGGTATTTCACC
Organism: Gammaproteobacteria bacterium; assembly: GCA_036507695.1. Lineage (GTDB taxonomy): Bacteria > Pseudomonadota > Gammaproteobacteria > SZUA-152 > SZUA-152 > JAKEGK01. The sequence goes on along the minus strand of DATCIR010000283.1, from coordinate 6,504 downwards.
GTGTTTTCGCCACGGATTTTAACCAGCGCATCAATGGCGGTAGACTGAACCAGAAGATCAGGATCGCGTAGTAACTGACAGATAGGTTGGACTGATTCCGGCGCTTTGAGCTCAGCAAGGCCTTTTAACGCCGCTTGCCGTACGGTTTTATTGGGGTCCTTTAATAAATCAATAAGCGCATAGACGGTTTTAGAGGTATTGAAGCGGGACAATAGGCTCGCGATGTGAGTGCGGATCAGCGGCTCATTGCTTGCGCATTTATGGATAAGATTATCTATCGATTGTTCATTGACGACTTTGTCAAGAATGCGATAGAGCATTGGGCGAACGTTGCTGCTTACTTTATCAAGGAGCGCCAGAATTAAATTCGGGTTCAGGTTCGCATGATGCTCCAGCAAAATATCACCCAAGGCTTTTTTGGAAATATTCGGGTTGGTGAATTCGTCCAACAATCGGGTGCAGTCATATTCTTGAGATTTTACCAGCACTCGGGTGATGCTGGTTACGATTTTTGTTTCGTCACTGCCTAATGCTTCAAGATAGATTGGCAAAGTTGTGTTATTCAGAAAGCTACCCAGTAAATTTTCAATGACCGCGCTACTCTGCGTGGATGCAAGGCTATCGATCAGCTTGGGTATGGCCGGTGCGCCAATTTTTTTAATTTTTAGCAATGCACGCTTACCTTCAGGTGTGCTGACCTGATTGGCCAATAAGGTGGCTATCGCTTTATTTGTTTTTAACCCGGCCAAAAAACGCATATTAATACCGATATTTTTTTGTTGATGCCATTCGATAATCCAGGGACACTGTGTTACCGCTTATCAATCGTTGTCAAGCAAATCGCTGACAAACACATGAATGATGTAATTTTTATTAACCAATACTGTATTGTCGTCAACCTGCAATTTTATAAACTGGTCCGCTCGTTTGTTTAGGTAATCCAAAAGCCTTGCCCGATTGGGATGAAGCGGCTCGCGAATACTGCCGCTAAGGCAAGAACCGTCCATCAATGAAAGCTGACACGACAACGGTTTGATGGCCGTGGCAACGTCGTGATCTTTACCTTGGTATTCAACGCGAATCACCGATTTGCGGTTATAAAACCGCAATTGATCCGGGTTCTCCCGTTGAAATACGATAAAGGGTTCTGGATGATTAAGTGCTTCGAGCGGCGTTTCCTGCCCGGCATGATGAACACTTTGTCTCCTTAGAAATATCGAACCAAGCACCCTGCCTTCGGGGTGCACCCAAAACGTAACTGCCCGCGGTAGCTTCGGAACTATCAATAGCTCAGATTCCATTTAAAAGCCTTTTTTATTTGCAATAACGCTTTACTTGGAAAAAGGTCGTGCATTAATAATTAGTGTGCATCTAAAAAACGTTGTTAAAACAATAAGTTAGCATAATGAACAATGCAATCCGATATTGACTAAAAGTTGATCAGTTTACCGCCTGGGTACAATAAACTGAAATACCAAATAGCTATTATCCTTTAACCCTAAGTCTGATTGGAGTATACCACGCCGACTTCGCCAGCATTTTATGGAAAAAATGAAAAGGTAATAGTTCACATTTTGGCAAATCAGCGCGTGTAAATCCTGCCGCGCATCAAGGAATGGCCTGGTTAGACAAGCGATTTTAGCGAAATTATGACCATCGTCGTGGCGGCGTACTCTAGGGACGGAGCCTGTCTGGGGTGTTATTAGTGATGGATAAAATTGAAATATTACCTAAGCGGATATAGACGGCGAATAATCAATAACATGAAGGGCGTATGTTAGAACGACGCCGGCGGTGCAGGAGCTGCGCGTAACGCGATGCTAACGCCTTGCATGGCGGCAATAACCGGTTGGCGAATTCCCGGGAAGCAACCATTGACGTCATAGCCAGGGCAACGTGATCCGCTGGAAAGGTTTATCCGCCGACGGATTCGAGGGATTAAGAGGATTACATAAAGGCAAACGGGTGTTCTGACAGCCTGTATGTAGTGCAGATGCATGTTAAGCGGTTTGTTCACCCAACATCAATGATTCTTGGGTGTCCGGGAGTAGGGAGTACATTGCCGTAACTCGTGCGACGGTCGGCGAGCTTGCGTCTATCTTCTGTGACCAGCTGACCGTGGCTGTCGACAAAAGGAAATCCCAGCTCGGTTACATAATGCCGGCGTTCGTTTCCGGTTCGTCGATTGAGTTGGTGATGTTGTGGGTTCTTCATGCATGGATTCCCGTCAGCAACTGATACAGCATAGAAATTATTTATATTACAAGTTGATAATTTACCATACACCGAAGGCACTACATTCTACGCAATTCGACAAAAGGATCAAAATACAAATTTTGATTTACAAAGCTGTCACGGCGATATTCCCCAGTATTAAATTTCTAGGGCCGCAAAGCAGCAGCTTTTGTCATTCCATATCTCCAACCATCCCGCAAATTACGGCCCCGCTATTCAAGATTCTGGTTAATTCGCCGACATATCTACCAAATGTCTAACGTTATCTGGCATTTATAGTAACTAAGTTAGTGATCGGGTGCTGCCAAACGGATACAAATAATATATAAACCCCGTCAGTGAACAACGTCGTTGCCATCACAAAAACTGAAGAAATACTGTCATTCCACGATGCGCCCCAACGCCTACCTTAAAACTCTCAGTAAACAAGCACGCAGTTGGTTGCCTCGTAAAATCGTCAATAAAGTCGCGTTAACCAATATCGTCATTCTATTGATCACCATCAGCGGTCTTTCCTGGTACAGCGTGATAGAAAAATCATCCTACCATGTTGAGGCCACGATTAATCAACATCAGGACTATGCGGCGCAACTTGCACGCGTTAGCCGGAATTTTATTGAATCAGCCGACATGGAAGCGTTTGAGGAAGCGGTCAGCTCGTTCATGATGCTGAACGGCGCCTATGATATTTATGTGAAGGATGCCGGTTTTAACACCTTGGTGGCGCTGCGCAACACCAGCGACAACCGCGTGACGCCTATCGAAGAGGGGCGGAGACGCATCGCTCCAGTTGAAACAGGGCAATACGCGGCAGTGAATGACGGGGTGCTGGAAGTCTGGCAGCAAATAGCACCCGGAAATCCTCTGGGTTGGATTTATATTACCCGTCCGCTGGACCCGTTTGCGGGCATGACCATGGATTTTTTGAAAGTAACCATATCCGCGTTGCTGTTTTCCATCGCGCTTTGCCTGTTGATGGTGCAACGGATTCTGCGTGAGCCCATGCAGTCGCTGCGCAGGGTGGCGGAATTCTCCGAATGGCTGGACATGGAGCATGGCAATCAATTGCAGCTGCAGACCAGTTCCAGGGAGGTGGAAAGCCTGGTGTACGCGCTAAACAAAACCTCTGAAAAGTTATTTCAAAAAGCATTGCTCCAAAAACGCAACCAATTGCTTGCGGATACCATCAGGGACATTCAGGCTTGTTACATTGAATTTAATGAAATACAAGAAATAAACGAACAGGTTTTGAAGAATGTGGTTCATTTATCGGAAAGTGAATATGGGTTTTTGGGTGAAGTAAAACATGGACTCAGCGGCAAACCATTTATTAAAGTACATACATTTTCCAAATTAAACCAGAATATGTCCATCCAGAATTTCATCAATAAATATTCGCCACCCAATCTGGAGTTTCACAATACTCAAAATCTGCTCGGTACGGTTCTGCAGACGAAGAAGCCCACCATTGCCAATGATCCGCAACGGGATCCGCGCAGTGGCGGTTTGCCGCCGGGACATCCTCCGGTGTATTCTTTCCTGGCGTTACCGGTGTTTTACAATGAAAAAATGGTTGCCGTCATCGGTGTTGCAAACCGCCGTGGCGGTTATGATCAATGGCTTGTGGATTATTTGCAGCCGCTGCTGAACACCATCGGTCATGTTGTGGTTGCCGACCGGCATGACAAGCGCAAAAACCGCATACTTCACGATATGGAACAAAAGGAAGCCTTGCTCAGGCGGATATTGGCGACTGTTTCGGATAGCATTGTTACGATCAACGTGGGTGGATTTATTGAAACCGTTAACCCGGCGACGGAAAAAATGTTTGGTTATCTGCGGGAAGAAATGCTAAGTCAACATATAAATAAGTTGATTCCGGATTTGTTCCGGCCCAGCTTCCGGGAACAATATGCGGAAAATGAGGCGCCGACTTACCATGAAGGAGAAGGCAGACGGAAGGATGGCAGCCACTTTGCGGTTGAATTTGCCGTGAATGAATTCAAGATCGGCGATGAGCGGATGTTTACCGTCACAATCATTGATCTTCCGCATTTGCAGAACGCCAGTTCGGCATTGGGGCATGTTGATCAAACCCTGGTTGATATGCAACGCATGGTACGCGCCGGAACCTGGGATCTGGACTTGAAAACAAAACACATTTCCGCCTCGAAAGAATTATTTCATATCCTTGGTAGAGAGGGTGGCAATTTAAGCTTGCACGATTTTGTCGGCGCCATTTGCGCCGAAGATCGCCAATTATTGGTTTTGGCGATTGAACGCTGCGTCTCGGATAAGGCGCCCTTCCTTATTGATGTCAGGGTGCAGGCTTGTGATAACACCCTTAAATTTGTGCAGATCCAGGGTAATCCGCAACTCAAGGGCGATGGGGCGGTAAGCCGGATCATCGGGGTGGCGCAGGATGTTACGGATACCCGGCAACTGATCAAAATGAAGGATGAATTTATTACCTCGGTCAGCGAAGAAATCCGGTCGCCATTGGCCTCAATAAGAGGTTCTATTGGTATGTTGTCGGGCGAGGTGTGCAAATATATCAGCGAAAAAGAAAAGTTCCTGCTCGATACCGCTTATCAAAATACCGACCGGTTGTTGCTCTTTATAAACGATATTCTTGATATCGAAAACATGGCCACCGGGAAATTAACATTTAAAATGGAGTTTTTGGAGTATAAAAAACTGCTCGACACAGTGTTAATGGCGAATCGTGAAACAGCCAAGGAATATAGGGTAAAGATTGTCACGGCGGTAAAAAACAAGGATATCGTGTTAATCGCCGACAAACAAAGGCTGGTGCAGCTGTTTAGTATTCTGATATCCAACGCGGCCAGGCATTCTCCCATCGGCGCCAGCGTGGAAATTTCCGCCGAGCTTGATAATGGCGCGTTGCTGTTGATAGTCAAAGATTATGGTGACGGCATACCCATTGACATGCAGGCGAGCCTGTTTAACCTGTATACGCGCACAAAATATTTCCATGCTGAGCACCCGGAAAGCACGGGCTTGGGTTTATGCATCGCCAAGTCCATAGTCGACCGGCATAACGGCAGCATTGCCTTTGAATCGCAGCCCGGAAAGGGCACGGCAATCTATGTTCGCTTGCCCGTGCCGCAACAAAATGTGGCCGTCTTAAGCCGGTAGCGGTTATTGACAGCGCTGTGAGAGGTATCAGTTTTGCCAATTGAAACATCGATTAGCGATGATGAAAATGAAATGACGATTTCGGTCGCGGGCAACTTCAGCTTTGACGCGCAAAAGGATTTTCGCGCCAGCTATGAAAACAGGGCGCTGCCGAGATACGTTATCGACTTTAAAAGAACGGAGTTTATAGATAGTTCCGCATTGGGTATGTTGTTAATGATGCGTGAGCACGTGGGCGCCAGCGGCGCCAGCATTGTATTGCGAAATTGCAATCAGGATATCAAGGTCATACTGACGGTGGCGAATTTTCAAGATCTGTTCAACATTGAGTAATAATAAACAGGCGGCGGCAGTGACTTTCTTGACATTCCTATAGGAGTCCGCAAAACGGTTGAACCGTTACATTAGTTCCTGGCTCCACATTCGCGCATTCCATCGGTAGAATAATAAAACAATTGGCCTTGCTCATGGAGCTGAGTAAGTGTGATCCCTGGCCGCCGGCCGATTTAACTATCCACTCACCGGAGTCATTTTTTTCCATGATGCCACGTTGAAATTCCACGCGGCCCGCCATTTTACGTAGCGGAGTGACGCAGGGCAGTTGCAGGGTAATGATTTCGGTGGCGCTTTCTGCCTGCAATGTACGCAACGCCGGCAAGACGAATTGATAAAACGTTACCATGGCGGAAACCGGGTTGCCGGGTAGCCCGAAAATCAGGCTCTGTTCAATGTTGCCGAATGCCAAGGGACGGCCCGGCTTCATCGCAATTTTCCAAAAATTAATATTGCCGAGCTTTTCCATGATCGCCTTGACGTAATCGGCATCGCCGACAGATACCCCGCCCGTGGTAATCACGGCGTCCGCCCGCTGCGTTGCGGCGGCAAAGGTTGCTTCGATGCTCCGGGGCTCATCCTTGACGACGCCAAGATCCATGATGTCTGCGCCGAAACTTTGCAATAAAGCGGTCAATGCATAGCGGTTGCTATCGTAAATTTGTCCTTCGCCGAGCGGGGTGCCCAGTGCAACAAGTTCATCGCCGGTGGAGAACATGGCCACGCGCACGGGCCTTACCGCGTTAACCGCCGTGATGCCCAGTGATGCGAGCAAGC
>DATCIR010000282.1:0-6903 GCA_036507695.1 Gammaproteobacteria bacterium | reverse complement strand
ACGCGCACATGGTATGCGGTATTGGCAAACATCAATCCAAAGCCCAGGTATACCCCGAGCAACTCGGTCAAATGCGGCCAATTCTCCGCGCCACCTGGCGGTAGTTCACGGGCAGAACCACCCAGGTAGTGCGCCAACAATTGCGCATAGTTGGCAATCAGAGCCTGCGGGTTAGGTAACAATTCCGGCTGATAAGTTACCGGAAGAGACACGTTTGATTCCTTTGCTACCGGCGCTAACGCATGTTGACCCCGCGCGGCTTCTGCAAACGATAGCCGGGGAATTGCCGTCTCGTAGTCCTGCTGCCCGGCCAGGTACACGGGCCAATTCGCCATGCCGGCATGGCGCTTTACCTGCTGCAATATCAGGTTGGCTTTGACAAGCTCCGAATCTTCTTCGCCGGGAAAGCAATCGTTGGTGGGCGTCACCAGCGTGGTTTCTGTAAAAAACACCTTGGCATCGAAATTACGTAATGCCCAGGCAAAGCAATCGAACATCCATTGAATGGATTCCTCATCCAATAAAGGTTTGTTTTGAAAAAAACCGAACATTTTTTTAAAGCACCATGGTTAAGTAACGATTGGTTATACAATAGTGGTTGAAGAATTAAACGAGTATGCCGGTATTATTACTAAGAACTGCAAAAATAGAATACTGTAGTAACTAGTTGGTGAAATCGCATTCAATACCAGAATCCCGTCAGCCGGCGCCGCGGATGCTGAGTGCGCTGTTTGGCAAAGCGCAGCGGTATTCCTCCGTCATCGCCATGGTGATTAGTCAGCGGTTCCAGGTGCGCGATTTTACTAAACTCCAGCAAACGTTTGATACGCTCCTCGGTCGGCGGATGCGTTCTTAACAGGGATGGTTCCGGTATTCTTTGCACCGGCGTAAACAGGCCGCCAAAATAACTGTGCTTATAATGTTCCATTTTCGCCAGCGCCGACGCCAGGGGTTTGGCATCGCCCAGCAACAGCGCCGAACCCCGGTCCGCTTCGTATTCCCGGACCCGCGACAAACCCAACTGGATTAAATCCGACAATAACGGCGCGAACACCATAATCAGCAACGGGACCCAGTTTAACCCAATTTCAGTAAACATAATCAAGGGCAGGTTGACCAGCACCAAAAACTGACCCAGCAAAGATAGAACCTTGGTGATACGGCCGGCAATATCCGCAAACGTCATGACGCGAATATCATGGTTCTTGATATGCATAATTTCATGCGCCAGGATTGCCGCCAGTTCCTGGAAATTCAGCTTTCGCAACACGCCGTCCGATACCGCAATCAGGGAGTCCTTGGAGGTCCCCATCGAAAACGCGTTAATTACATGGCTGGGAATATAGAATAACCGGGGTTTGGATTGTAACTCGGCGCGTTGTGCAATGGCATCCAACAATTGGTGCAATTGTGGCGCATCATTCGCACTGATCGGGCGCGCATCATACATGCGCAATATAAACTGCGGCGCGATTACCGGATTACTGAAAAACAGAATCAGCACCGCCGCGAATGCCGTCCATGCCAGTACTTCACCCGCGATCACCAAAGCGATATACGACATTAATCCAGCCAGCAACAACACCAAAGCCGCGGACTGGAAAAAATTCAGGAATTGGTGTTTAACAAGCAAGTCACTATCCATAGCGCCGAAATTCTCAATGCATATTATGATGTGAATGTATTAATTTGACCGGGTCAATAGGGCTGCTTGCGCACATGCAGCCAGTAAAGGAAGCGGGAAACCAACAACTCAAACACAATAAAGCTGATTACCGCGATGACTATTTCCAGCGTCCCGTAATTCATTTTGTTGCTGAGTAGCAATAAAGGAAACAGGGACTCCGGGATCTGGTCAAGCCCCAACGCCATGCTGCTCTCTTTCATTCCCAGGCGCCTTTTGGTAAAACTCGACAATAAATCACCGGCCATCACACCGGCGCCAGCCAGCACGCCAATCTCCATGCTCAAGCCCAACAATCCAGCCGCAGCCATGCTAAAGACCGGTATACTCAATAGTCCGATCCAGGTCTTCGAATTGCCGAATAGGCGTTTGCCATCGAAAAAGTGCCGTTGACCATCCACCGGAAATGTTAAACGGACGCCCAGAAAGAAACGCATCAGAATCGGTGCGCCATTGGCGATGATAATCAATACTAAAGCAACCACTACATCAGGCATTGTGCTGGACATTCTTTTGTGAGTTTTGCGCCAGGCTTCTTCGTTCCTGGCGTAGACCGCTGGCCGCGTTTAATTTTGCTCTGCGGGTTTCAACACGCCAAGCCATTCGCCATCCTATAACCATACAATAAAAGATGACGATAATTTTGATTCCGGATTCCAGTTAAAATTACTACCGCACATTTAATCACACGGCCCGCCTTGAGAAATTCGTTGAACCATTCCACCGGGAATTCTCTCTAAATAGCTGACTATTTTACTCGGATATTACCTTACATTTTTTGTCGTTGAATTTACAAGGTATTAACTCTATATTCCTTACTAATTCGCTTGGTCTTTCTATTTAGGTAACCCACATGACAGTAATGCCACAAGGTATTGAAAAGTTAGTAAATTCTTCTTACGAATTCGGCTTTTTCACCAAAATTGATGCCGATACGGTGCCGCCCGGTATAGACGAAGAAGTCATCCGGCTGATTTCGGCCAAAAAACAGGAGCCGCAATGGATGCTGGACTATCGTCTTAAAGCATTCGCGCACTGGCAAACCATGACGGGCCCGGCCTGGGCGCATCTTAAACTTGCACCTATCGACTACCAGGCGATTTCCTACTACTCCGCGCCCAAAACCCAAGCCGATGGCCCAAAAAGCCTGGATGAGATTGATCCACAATTGCTGGACACTTACAACAAACTCGGAATCCCACTGGAAGAACAAAAAGCGCTGGCCGGAATCGCCGTGGACGCGGTCTTCGACAGCGTTTCCGTCGCCACCACCTTCCGGAAAAAGTTGCATGAAGCGGGTGTCATCTTCTGTTCCATGTCGGAAGCGATTCGCGAATATCCTGACTTGGTTCAGCAACACTTGGGCAGTGTCGTCCCCTTCAAAGACAATTTCTTTGCCTGCCTCAACGCCGCGGTGTTCACGGACGGCACCTTTGTTTATATACCGGAGGGCGTGCGTTGCCCGATGGAGCTATCCACGTATTTCCGCATTAACGAAGCCAAAACGGGGCAATTCGAACGCACGCTTATTGTCGCTGAAAAAGGCAGTTACGTCAGTTACCTCGAAGGCTGCACCGCGCCCATGCGGGATGAAAACCAGTTGCATGCAGCGGTCGTTGAACTTATCGCCATGGACGACGCACGGATTAAATATTCCACGGTGCAAAACTGGTATCCCGGCGATAAAAACGGACGCGGTGGCATTTATAATTTCGTTACCAAGCGCGGTGAGTGCCGCGGTGACCGCTCCCGCATCTCCTGGACCCAGGTTGAAACCGGTTCGGCCATTACCTGGAAATATCCCAGTTGTATTTTACGCGGCAACGATTCCGCCGGGGAATTTTATTCAGTCGCCGTCACGCGGGGTAAACAGCAGGCGGATACCGGCACCAAGATGATTCATCTCGGGCGCAACACAACGAGCACGATTGTTTCCAAAGGCATCTCGGCCGGCGAGGGTCAAAACACTTACCGTGGCCTGGTGCGCATGAGTCCGCGTGCGGAAAACGGCCGCAACCATACCCAATGTGATTCATTGCTGATCGGCGATCAGTGCGGTGCGCATACGTTTCCCTACATCGAAGTGCGCAATCCCAGCGCCAATGTGGAGCATGAAGCCACCACGTCAAAAATCAGCGAAGACCAGTTGTTTTATTGCCGGCAACGGGGCCTGTCGGAAGAAGACGCCGTATCGATGATCGTGAATGGTTTTTGTAAGGAAGTGTTTAATCAACTGCCGATGGAATTCGCGGTGGAAGCGCAAAAATTATTGAGCGTGACACTGGAAGGCGCGGTAGGTTAACCCGCGTCATTGAAAACTACCATCGAAGAACGTCAACCAAGGAATCAACCTATGTTACAGATAACTGATTTACATGCGGCCATTGACAACAAGCCCATCCTGCAAGGGCTGAACCTCACGGTCAACGCCGGTGAAGTGCATGCCATCATGGGTCCCAACGCGTCCGGTAAAAGCACGCTCGCCCATGTGCTGGCCGGCAAAGATGGTTACGACGTAACACAAGGCTCTGTTATCTATAACGGGCAAAACCTGCTGGAACTGGCCGCCGAAGAACGCGCGCGGCAGGGAATTTTTCTCGCCATGCAGTATCCGGTGGAATTGCCGGGCGTCAACAACATGGTGTTCCTGCGTGAATCGCTTAACGCCATACGCCGCGCACGCGGGGAATCCGAACTCGACGCGGTGGCGTTCCTGCGCCTGGTAAAGGAAAAAGCCAAACTGGTTCATCTCGACGAAAAACTGTTGAAACGCAGCGTGAATACCGGATTTTCCGGCGGCGAAAAGAAACGCAACGAAATACTGCAAATGGCCCTGCTCGAACCCACGCTCGCCATCCTGGATGAAACGGATTCCGGTCTTGATATCGATGCTTTGCGCGTGGTCGCCGAAGGCGTCAATGCCTTGCGCAACCCGCAACGCGCCATGATTGTGGTGACCCACTATCAACGGCTGCTTGATTACATCGAGCCTGACTATGTGCATGTGCTGGCGAACGGAAAAATCATTCGCTCCGGCACCAAACAACTGGCGCGGGAGTTGGAAGCAAAAGGTTATGGCTGGATTACCGGAGGTGCCGCCGCATGAACCTAGCAGAATCAAACCGGCAATGGCTGCATAACCTGATAACCCAGGGACAGCATTTGCCAGGTCAACAACTTGACTGGTTAAATCAAACCCGCCAAACGGCCAGGCAACTGATGGCGTCGCTTGAACTGCCACACCGTAAACAGGAAGCCTGGCGTTACACCAGTATTGAGCGCCTGACCAAATACAATTTTTTACACGCCCCCGAAAACGACGGGACATTACCGGATACAGGTATCGGCGAATGGATCCTGCCGGATAACGGCAGTTACCGGCTGGTGTTTATCAACGGCCACTGCGCCCCGCGTTTATGCGATATCCGGGGGCTGCCGCGCAATGTCGCGATTGGCTGTTTACGCGCGTCGATGAGCACGGATGGTGAAGTCATTCAGCACTATTTATCCAAACAATTCGTGCCATCATCACCGGATTTGTTCACCGCATTAAATACCGCCAATATTGATGACGGCTTGTTTGTGCACATCCCCAAAAATGTCACATTGGACAAGCCCGTTGAAGTGCTGCATCTGAATCTGGCAAGGGATAGCGAGTTATTGATTCTGCCGCGCCATCTGGTGGTCATCGAAGCGGGCGCGAGCGCCACGCTGATAGAACGCTATGCCAGCCACGGCAGCCATGCTTATTTTTCCAATAACGTAAGTGAAGTTTTCGTGAATGACAACGCCCGGCTATCCCACTACCGGATTCAGGACGAAAGCAGTCAGTCGCATCACCTGGGCCGGGTGAATATCCTGCAAGGCGCGGACAGTAACTACAAAGGCGTATACCTTGCCCTTGGCGGCAGTTGGTCACGCTGCGAAATCGATGCGCGGTTTGCGGGTAAAGGCGCGCACTGCGATATAAACGGTTTATACACCGTACACGACAAGCAGCTGACGGATTTTCACCTGAACGTATTACACAATCAAACCCATTGTTCCAGCCGCGAGAATTTCCGCGGCATCATTGCGGGCAGCGGGCGCGCAGTATTTGATGGCCGCATTGTCGTGGACAAGCAGGCGCAAAAAACCGATGCCCAGCTCACCAATAAAAACCTGTTGTTGTCACACGATGCGGAAGTGGATACCAAACCACAACTGGAAATTTACGCCGACGACGTGAAATGCAGCCATGGCACCACGGTGGGACAAATTGATCCGAAGCAGGTGTTTTATCTGCGCTCCCGCGGCATTGACGAGGCCATGGCGAGAAAAATGCTGTGCCTGGGATTTGCCGAAGAGATTCTCGAACAACTTGAGCTGCCTGAAGTCAGGTCATTTGTGGAAAACCGGGTGCAGGACACTCTTTTTGCACCACATTGACTCGGATTGCAGTAGACTAACATGTATTAGCCCATGGAACACCCTATGAGCCAAGCAACCGTTAAATTTCAATCCACGATAAACAAGGCAAACGGGCCTGATGCGTTTGCCGAAGGCGCAACCTTGGAAGAAAAAATCATCGCGGCATTACGCACGGTTTACGACCCGGAAATTCCGGTTAACATTTATGACCTGGGACTGATTTACGACATACAATCGGATACTCAGGGTGCGGTAAGCATTGCCATGACTTTAACCAGTCCGCACTGCCCGGTTGCGGAGTCCTTGCCCGCGCAGGTGGAGTGCACGGTAAAAGCGATTGATGCGGTAACGGACGTCACGGTCAATCTGGTCTGGGATCCACCCTGGGATAAAGAGCGCATGAGTGACGAAGCGAAATTATTACTCGATATGTACTGAGGAGCGATGTTATGGCTGTGTCATTAACTCAAGCGGCGGCGCAACGCGTTGCCACCATGCTGGAAAAACGCGGTTCAGGGATTGGCCTGCGTCTGGGTACCCGCAAATCCGGCTGCAGCGGATTTGCTTACGTGGTTGATTATGCCGACAACGTCGGGGAACATGACCAGGTTTTCGAAAGCCAAGGCGTCAAAATCATTGTCGATACAAATAGCCTGCCCTACCTGGAAGGCATGGAAGTGGACTACAGAAAATCCAACGGCCTTAATGAAGGTTTTGAATTCAATAATCCCAATGTGAAAAACATGTGCGGCTGCGGGGAGTCATTCACTATCTAGGACCACGGCTATGACCACATTGGATGAACTCGT
>DATCIR010000281.1:0-2756 GCA_036507695.1 Gammaproteobacteria bacterium | reverse complement strand
TTCGAGCCGTTACTACGTTTATCCAGCCATCATGCATAACTTGCAACGCATCTTCGGCCTGCACGCCGTCACCGCCCTGCTAAAAGTCAATGCCGGCAGCGTCAAGGAACTCTTCGCCGACAAAAAACGCCAGGACAAACGCATGCAGGAACTGCTGCAGCTCGCCACGCAAAGCGGCGTGCGAATCACCCTCAGTCAGCGTGATGAATTGGATAAGCAGGCAGTTGGCGCGAATCATCAAGGCATTGTCGCCCTGTGTGACCTGCCCAAAGCGCATGACGAAGCGTTTCTGGATGCGTTGCTCGAAGCGCCTGATCATGCCTTGCTGTTGCTGGTGCTGGATGGCGTGCAGGATCCGCACAACCTGGGAGCCTGCTTGCGCACGGCCGATGCGGTGGGGGTGGACGCGCTGATTATTCCCAAAGACCGTTCCGCCGCCATTACCTCTACCGTGGTCAAGGTGGCCAGCGGCGCGGCCTACACCGTGCCGGTGGTCAGCGTGACCAATCTCAGCCGCACCCTGTCTCACCTGCAGCAAGCCGGGGTCTGGTTTGCGGGTACGGACGGCGCCGCCACCCAAAGCTTGTACGAACTGAATCTCACCGGACCGCTGGGTGTTGTAATGGGGGCGGAGGGCGCGGGCCTGCGCCGGCTGACCAAGGAAAAATGTGATTTTCTGGTGCGGTTGCCGATGCGCGGTTCGGTCGAAAGCCTGAATGTTTCGGTGGCGGCAGGGGTCTGCCTGTACGAAGTACTGCGCCAGCGAGGGCTTATTTCACCCTTGTAAGCGTCTGCGGGCGGTCAAAAAATCTCTAACTAACATACACCTATGAAATCTAATTGAAACCGGGAAGAACCGCTGTCATTACCATCTGGACAACATTTGTAAAATTCGAGTAAAATCGCCGCCTTTCAACCTATTTACTCCTTGCCACACCGTCACAGCGCGGGTGGCTATAACCCTTGAGGAGCACTACGTGAGACATTACGAAGTCGTGTTTCTGGTCCACCCTGACCAGAGCGAACAAGTTCCCGGCATGGTGGAACGTTATCGTTCCATGATCGAAACATCCGGCGGCAAGATCCATCGTTTCGAAGACTGGGGACGCCGTCAACTGGCCTATCCCATCAATAAAGTTCATAAAGCGCATTACATTCTGATGAACATCGAATGTAATAACGAAACCTTGGGCGAATTGAAAAGCGCATTTCGTTTCAACGATGCCGTGATCCGCGACATGGTTTTACATCGCAAGGAAGCCGTTACCGAGCCTTCGCCGCTGATCAAACAGAAAGAAGAGGGCAGGGGCAGAGAGCGGGATGAGACCGTCATGGGTATCGGATCCGACGCCGGCGACGAGCTTGTCGAGCCGGAAGACGAAACCACCGTATAAACCGGATTTGTCCAGCCGCTGATTTTTAAATCAACCCTATAACTTATAGTAAAGTTATCGAACGTTATTGAGAGGATTACCATGTCACGATTTTTCCGCCGCAGAAAATTTTGCCGCTTTACCGCCGAAGGCGTTAAAGAGATTGATTACAAAGATCTGCAAACATTGAAGGCTTACATCACCGAGACCGGCAAGATTGTGCCCAGCCGCATTACGGGAACCAAGGCCAGGTATCAGCGCCAGTTGTCCACGGCTATCAAACGCGCCCGCATATTGGCCTTGTTGCCTTACACGGATGCGCACCAATAGCTCCGCCTATTGGAGTTAATTAAAAGTAACTCGCATCCAGCGCGATTTGTGTGCTGGGGTGCGGGATAACTCGTTAACTGACTCATGATGAAAGCACTTGCGGCATTTATTATGCGTGGCCAGCCCCACGCGATCGCGGTCACATCGGGCTTGGCGGTTTTATCGCTGCTATTTCCGCTGTTAGGCTTGTTGAGTGCCGCCGCTCTCGGCCTGGTGACCTTACGGGTGGGGCCGATGGCGGGTTTGTTGGTGCTGGTTGCCAGCAGCGTATTGGTAACCGGCGTAGCGATGTTTACCGCAACACCGCTAATCATGCCGGCCACTGCCTCGCTGTTATTACTGGTGTTATGGCTAGCCGCTGTGGTGTTGCGCGCCACGCGGTCTCTGCCGCTGGCCATTATCGCGATTAGCGCGCTTGGCGTATTGTCCGTGGTGATATTCCACCTGCTGGTGGGTGACGCGGCGCTGTGGTGGAAAACACACTTTGATGCGCTGTTTGCGCAGGCGATAGAGGCCATGACCTTGGACCAGCAAATGGCTTTCAAGGAGAATCTGGAAACCTGGTCAGCCATCATGACCGGTTTTGTGGCCATGATAGTTTCGCTGCAGGTGGTTTTCAGCCTGTTTATTGCCAGGTCATGGCAAGCCGTGTTGTACAATCCCGGCGGATTTCGTCAGGAATTTCGCGGATTGCGGTTTGGAAAACAGATTGCGATCGTGTCACTGGTTATCGTAATCCTGACATTTATACCTTCATTTATCGCCGCAATCAGCGCGGATCTATTAATGCTGGTGTTGATGCTCTACGTATTGCAGGGCGTTGCGGCCATCCACGCGATTGCGGGCATGAAAGGTTTAAATTGGCCGTGGCTGCTGGGGTTCTATCTCGTGGTGATTTTGGCGCCACAGCTGGTGGCGATAGCGGGTTACGCCGATACCTGGCTGGATTTCAGAAAGCGCGCGGCGAAACCGGGCCAAACTCAGTAGTTAAAAAGAATTGTAACTACTCACCCGTGGGCGGCGCCGGTGTCTCCTGCCGGGGGACGCCACAAG
>DATCIR010000280.1:0-25213 GCA_036507695.1 Gammaproteobacteria bacterium | reverse complement strand
GCGTTATACGTTTCTTCGCCAAATTGAAGTATAAAACTCTGTCCCTCTTCCGACACCAGGTAGTCATGAAACGCCATGCCCAAATCGGCATTGACACCCGGCACCTTTTCCGGATTAACCACGATCAAGCTATAGACGTTGCGCAAGTCCAAATCATCGCGAAACAGCGGCAAAAGACTTCCTTGAATTTTGTCTTTCTGAGTAAGGTAGGTGGCCATCTCAGCAACGGTATACGCGTCAAATTCCGCCGCTTGCAATAATGTCCCGTAGCCGCTGCTGCCGGTGTTCTCATAACCGATCCAGTCGGGATTAATCCCCGCCATGGTCCAGATCTCCTGAATTTTCATATTAGTGCCAGAGCGCGGCGAAGGTACATAAAAATCCACTTGATTTTCCGCCAGCCGTTTGAACACTGAAATAATGTCCTTCTCCTTGGACAATTGCAGGGGGTCGCCGGTTGGTCCAAACAGCGCATACTCGGTATACATGATTTGCGTATGTCTCAGCGAGTAGCCTTCGGCCACAAAATGCCGTTCAGCCGGTTTATGATGTGTCAGAATAACATCCGCCCGGCCTTCGCGCCCGTCGTCAAGCACGCTCAATACACCGCCTGACTGAATGGAAATAGTGACATCCGGGTGTTTAGCGCGAAATTGTTCGGCCAAGGCATCAACGATATGCAGGTCCTTGGCAGACCGCGCCGACGCGATACGTAAATGATGGGGACTTAATTTTGTTTGTGACTCAAGGCTTTCTGCCAGACCGGAATTCGCGGCTGGCATACACAATAAGCCGAACAAACTATATTTAAACCGGGAGACAAACCCAGCGCCACTGTGTAGCAGACCGGACAACACAAAACCCTCCATGTGCCATTAATACCGCTAAATAACCGACCGTCCCTTCGCTAGACCAGATTGAATCACCGGAACCCTTTGTACGCTTACTAAATTTGCGTATTTTGAGGCCGATTTTACTATGATGAATGTTGTAAGGTTGCCGGCCTACTTAAAATGCACTTTCAAATAATAGTCAAAATATCGATCTGTTGCTTGCCGTGTTACAACGGTCGGGCAATTTCGGCACACAATTACGCGCTTTAGCGTCACTGTATCAATGGCCAGATCTTTGTTTTCTGGGTATATTGGAAATTTATAAGCTAAACCAAATCTTCTATAGATACCGCGGGAAAGCAGGTCTCTCTAAGCTTATTAAAAATCAAAGGGATATTCATAGACAACTCCCCGAACGACGTGAGGATAACGCCTTGGCGAAGGCTTACATCGGGACCAGCGGCTGGAATTACCAACACTGGAAATCCCGTTTTTATCAAAACCTGCCACGATCCCAGTGGCTGAGCTACTATGCCAGCCGTTTTAACGCGGTTGAAATCGACAGCACGTTTTACCGGTTGCAGTCAGACAAGACTTTTCAGCGCTGGTATGAACAAACGCCGGATAACTTCCGGTTCGCCATCAAAGCCAACCGTTACCTGACCCATACTAAGCGGCTGAACCGGCCGCAAGACGCCATCGGTCTCGAACGGCAACACGCATATGCCCTTAAAGAAAAATTGGCGTTGGTGCTCTCGCAACTGCCTGGATCTTTTACGGTGAACACGCAGCGACTATCCAATTTTATCGACGCGTTAGCGGGCTGGAACTCGGTACGTCACACTATCGAGTTCCGGCACAGTTCCTGGTTTGAGACGGAAGTGGCCGCCCTGCTTCATCACGCTAATATAGCCGTGTGTCAATCGGATGCGGGCGACTGGCCGTTGTGGCCGGAGGTAACAGCAGATTTTGTCTACCTGCGTCTGCACGGCAAACCACAAACCTATGTGTCCAATTATTCAGCCCGCAAATTGTCTTCCCTGGCCGATAAAGCCAAAGCGTGGTTAAAACAAGGGCTGGATGTTCATGTTTATTTTAATAACGATGCCAATGGCCGGGCGCCACTCAACGCATTGAGTTTGCAACAGCTGATCGGCGGATAATACTGGTTGAAGGTAGCGATAAATCCCCGCTAAAGGCGCGTGTTAAAGCCCATGTTAAACTCGCATGAAAAAGCCCTGCGCTAACTACCGGAATGAAAAACCCGCGCATACTCTTCCCTATCAATCAATCGCTTACTATCTTTAGAATATGGATAAACAATATTTTAAAAATGAGTTATCTGAGTTGATCTGGGAGCGCAACTATCGCTACCGAATCCACGCGCAAATCATTGACCGCACTATTGAGGAAACCTGGCAACGTATCGCCACGGCGCTGTCAACCCTGGAAACGGACAATCGCGAAAATTGGCGGCAGAAGTATTACGAACTCATGCGTGGTTTCAAATTTTTACCCGGCGGCCGCATCCAGGCCGGTTGCGGCACGCAGTTGAAAGTCACCTTATTTAACTGCTTTGTCATGGGCGCGATCGAAGATTCCATCGACGGCATATTTAACGCGCTCAAGGAAGGCGCGCTCACCATGCAGCACGGTGGAGGCGTCGGCTACGATTTTTCCACTCTGCGTCCCGAGGGTATGCCGGCCAACGTTAGCGGGCGCATCGCGTCAGGTCCTGTGTCATTCATGCATACCTGGGATGCGATGTGTAAAACCATTCTTTCATCCGGCAACCGCCGCGGCGCCATGATGGCCACTCTGCGTTGCGATCATCCGGATATCGAAACATTTATCGCGGCCAAACAGGACAAAACCGCGCTGCGCAATTTTAATTTATCAGTGCTGGTTACCGATGCATTCATGGAGGCCGTAAAAAATCGCGCCGCTTGGCAACTGGTATTTCCGCTAGCCGGGCCGGATAAAACCGCAGATTCAGCCGGTATTGTGCATCGCGCCTGGCCAGGCGAACACGGCGAAGTACCCTGCCAAGTGGTTAAAACCGTGCCGGCTGCCGAATTGTGGGAGAAAATTATCCGTGCCAGTTATGACTACGCGGAACCCGGCGTGCTGTTCATCGACCGCATTAACAGCGAAAATAATTTATATTACCGCGAGACAATATCCGCGACCAATCCCTGCGGAGAAATTCCATTGCCGCCGTATGGCGCCTGCAACCTGGGTTCCATCAATCTGACGCAGTTTATCGGTAACGCATTTACGCCTAAGTGCAATTTTGATCAGCCCGGGTTTGTCGAGACGATAAATACCGCAGTACGAATACTGGATAATGTCATTGATCTTTCGCACTATCCTTTAGCGGCGCAAAAGGAACAGGCGCATGGTTCCCGCCGCATTGGTTTAGGCATCACTGGCTTGGCGGACGCGCTCGCCATGCTGGGCCTTAAGTACGGCGATGACACCGCACTGGCGTGGACACGCCAGCTCATGCAAACGCTCTGTCACACCGCCTATGCAGCGTCCATCGAATTGGCAAAACAACGCGGGCCGTTCCCCTATTTTGAAAAGTACAAATATCTGCAAAGCGCGTTCATCAAAAACCTGCCGGACGCAATCAGGTCGGGCATCGCTCAACACGGCATCCGCAACAGCCACCTGATCGCCATCGCGCCCACTGGCACGATCAGTCTGTTGGCTAACAATGTATCCAGCGGCATTGAACCCATTTTTAATCTGAGCTATGAACGTACCGTACTGAACGAAGATGGCGGCTCATCACAATTCACACTCACCGATTATGCCTACCAACTCTGGCAAAACGCGCATGGTCCGTCGGATAGGGTTCTGGACGTATTTGCCACGGCGTATCAACTGACGCCTGACAAACACATTGCCATGCAGGCCTTGATTCAACATTACGTGGATAACGCCGTCTCAAAAACCATCAATATTCCCCGCGACTATTCCTACCAGGAGTATGAGTCCGTGTACATGCTGGCGTACCAGCAAGGACTGAAAGGTTGTACAACATTCCGGCCGAACCCCGTTACCGGGGAAATCCTGGCTTCCCATCCACACGATTTAATATCCAAGAACTGTTGCGAAATACCCGGGTAGCTATCGTTTAAGTCATGCTAACTTGCGTAAACCCTGTTGTGTCATGGCTGGCATGCTTGTTTTAATTAATTTGAAAATTTTTTGTTTCCATTGATCTGCGGATTTTGCACAGAAACCAGAGAATCTATAGATAAGGCGAACACAGCCACGCCAGTGCGTCCCGGTATTTGACCGGCAAAGAGCGGCTCTCAACATCTTGCAGGGTAAAGGCACGGGACAGAGCAATCTTGGCATCGATATATTGCATAAGCCGCCGGACCAGATCAGCATCATAGGTTTCAATATTCAATTCAAAATTCAAGCGTAAACTGCGCGGATCAATATTGGCGGAACCAAAAAACACCAGCTGTTCGTCAATGATAAACAACTTGGAATGCACAAACGGTGGCGGCTGATAATATACGTTGACATTAAATTGCAACAACTGGCGCAACAGATTGCGGGTCGCCCAATGCACCAGCAAATTGTCGTTTTTCTCGGGTAAAAGAACCATCACCTCCAGATTACGCAATGCCGCGGACTGCAGCGCGGACATCAACTCACGGGACGGTAAAAAATACGGTGTCATAACAATAACGCGCTGCGTTGCCGCCGATACGGCGGCAATCAAAATTGTCGCCAGGCGGTCAATGTTCTCGCTGGGTTCATCGACGATCACACGGCACAACGCATTGCCGCTGGGTGGCAGATTTATTCCCCGGTACTGTACGCGCTGCCCGGTTACAAATTCCCAGTCATCCAAAAACACGGCTTCGAGATCCACCACCACTGGACCCAGTAATTTAAAATGCAGGTCCTCGACCCGGTACGGATTGGCATCGTTTTTCATGATATGCCGGGCGCTGATGTTAATGCCACCGGTAAAAGCGCTAGAATGATCGACAACGAGCAGCTTGCGATGATTGCGCAGGTTCCAGTAAAACGCCGGCGGTTTTAATGATAAGGGTAAGAAGCGCTCTACGGCGATTCCGCTCCGGGCAAGCCGGGTGGAAACCCGGGTCCATTGACCCAGTTCTCCAACACCATCGACCAGCACCTTCACGTCGACGCCACGCTCTTTGCAGCGGATAAGGGCTTCCATAAACTTCTTACCCAGCTCATCGATATCAAAAATATACGTCATTAAGTAAACGCACTGCTGCGCACTGCCGATGGCTTCCAACATCGCGGGGTATGCCTGGTCGCCATTGAATAAAATGCCGATCTGGTTCCCATCATGCACCGGCAACCGGCAAACCCGGTTGGACACATTGAGAAAGGATTGAATGGATTGCCTGTCTGTTACGTTCCATTCGCCAGATAGATTGAAAACTTCCGGTTCATTTTGTGGATAAGGTTTTGTCGGTGACCGGACAAACAAGCGCCTGGCACGGCGCTGCACGCGGTTAACACCGAAGATCCAGTAGAATAACGGACCTATAATCGGAATAAAAACACACACCATGATCCAACCCAGCGCTGCCCGCGGATCACGTTTATTCAGGAGTATGTGCCCAACACACCGTACCGCGGCAATGATATGGACAGTAACAATAATGATGGACAATACGGTATAAGACATGCATCAGCCCAATGAACAAGTAAATACTCGGAATTAACACGTCCTCGCATATTGCAATGGTATTTCCAGTATTTCAATGGGTTAATCCTGGAATCGAAATTTAAAATTAAACTTAAGACTGCAATTCTACTGCCGAAAATAGAGTATCGGATTCCGGAACCCCTTTGCGATCAATCGGTCTCATTCGAATGATTTTAGGTAAGGCGCATGGGTTATACACAGCGTAGGGATTTGCCGCAGGCAGACAGCGAGCAATGAACAAGCCGCAAGAATGTTGGTAAGAATTCGATTATTACGATCTATTGTTCAGCTCTATTGTTCAGCGCTATGTGCGCGGCTAGGTAAAAATGACGGAGTTTTAGACCAATAGGGAAAAGTTGTGTTAACCTGGGCCATTGAGTAATGCAAGTCAAATCAATAGTCTCCAGCCGCGACGTGCAACAGCCAAACACACAATCTCTAAACAAACAACCAGATTAAAAAGTAGTGGAGCAATGATGACACGACGCTGTGCGGCATTACTATTTCTTATAGTTATTAGTTATTCTCTCAATAGCTACGCCCGTGACGATATCCCGTTTCCCCGGCCTGCCGCCATCGAGCACGATGTGCAATTCTGGCAACGGGTCTATACCGAAGTCTCCACCAGCGAAGGTTTAATCCATGACGACGCAAACCTCGCCGTGGTCTATGAGAAAATCAGCATTCCCGAGAGTTACTCGAATAAACAACGTCAACGTTATATTGATAACGTCAAAGACAAATACAAAGCCATATTAAGCTCCCTGTCTCAAGGCAACCGCTCCGGCCTTAGCGCTGAAGAGCAACGCGTCCTGAATCTCTGGCCTGTCAGAGTCAGCAACGGGGAACTGCGCGAGGCCAGGGACCGAATCCGTTTTCAACTGGGCCAGTCCAACAAATTCCGCGCCGGCCTGATACGTTCCGGCGCCTGGAAACCTTACATTCTAAAAACGCTGGATGAAATGGGATTGCCGCGGGAAATTTCCGCCCTGCCCCATGTTGAATCCTCGTTTAATCATAAAGCCTATTCCAAGGTTGGCGCTGCCGGCATTTGGCAATTCATGCGTTCCACGGGGCGGCGCTTTATGCGCGTTGACCATGTCATCGACGAACGTATGGACCCCTTTATTGCCACCGTGGCGGCGGCGCGCTTGCTGGAAAACAACTATGCGGTTACCGGCGCCTGGCCATTAGCCATCACCGCCTATAATCATGGCGCGGCGGGAATGCGCCGGGCGGCGACCTCCCTTGGCACCACGGATATCGTTACCGTGTTACGCAACTATAAAAGCCGGACCTTCGGTTTTGCGTCACGAAATTTTTATCCCGCGTTCCTTGCCGCCGTGGAAATTGACAGCAATCCGGAAAAATACTTCGGCAACATCAGCATAGAGCCGCCCGTCGACTATGAGCTTGTGAAGGTTCCCGCGTACGTCGATACTAATTCATTGGTGAAAGCGTTAAACATTCCACGCGACGAATTAATGGAAACCAATCCCGCATTACGCCCTGCTGTTTGGAATGGCAATAAATATGTTCCCAAAGGGTATGAACTGAGGATTAATCGCAGGACAGTTGCCCATGCCGCATCCGCCCATGATGCAATCGCCAAACTCGCGTCCGGTACCCAGTATGCCGAACAAAAGCCCGACCGTTATCACCGCATCAGCCCGGGTCAAACGTTGTCGACTGTTGCCGCACGCTATAATATCCGCGTAGACGATTTAGTAGCGGTTAATAATCTACGCAGCCAGCACCGTATCCAGGTGGGACAGGTATTGCGCTTGCCACAAGGCAAAGGTCAAACACCAAGCAGCCCGGTTATGGTCGCTGAAGAACGCTCACCCAAGGTGGAACCACCGGCTCTACCTGCTTCGGGCACTTACGTCGTGAAACGCGGCGATACCGTCGATCTTATCGCCCGCCGCAACGGTATAAACCCGGCCGATTTGCTCGCGTTAAATAAGATCAACAACAGTAAAATCTATCCCGGTCAACGCCTGGTGCTTACCAAAACTGACGTAGATACCTATATCGTGCGCCGTGGCGATTCCATCGACCGTATCGCCAAACAACATGGCAAGCAGCCGCAAGAACTTCTGGCGATTAACAACATCCGGAACAAGAATCAAATATACCCCGGCCAACAATTAATTCTGGCCAGAGCGGATTCCACTGCCGCGGACACCGCGCCTAACAATCAAGCTGATGTTAGCGTTGCCAGCGCCGCGGACGCCGGAGAGGAATCTGATAGTATTATTGCCGGCGCTCTAACACCGGTGGCGCAATTAGACGCAGACAGCACACCGGCCGGCAAAATCATTAAAACACCTACCGGCACTTTGCCAAACGACAATGCTGCGGTCACTGCGGAAACCATCGTCGTTGCCGATGAAGAAGATCCCGCTTCGGTTGTCAACGCGGAAGCAGCTGAACCGCCGCCTGCGGACGACGTGACGCTGATCGCCAAGATCTCGCCCGACGTACTGGGTGTCACAACCGAGCCAGCGGTAGACGGTAACAATACCGATGCCACTGCTAGCGACTCCAGCCTCGACGCACCCTCTGAATCCATCGGCGACCAGGTAATCTCGGAGGCACAAACTGAATTATTGGCCGATCCCACCGATTATTCGGTTGCAAAAAACCACACCATTGAAGTACAAGCCACAGAAACGCTCGGCCACTACGCCGAATGGCTGCAGCTGCGCGCCAGCGATCTACGCGGTATTAACCGCATGCATTACGGAAAACCCGTGGTAGTCGGCAAACGCGTAAAATTGAAATTTACCAAAGTGACTCCCGCGGAATTCGAGGAACAACGCACCGCGTATCATCGCGCCCTGCAGGAAGAGTTTTTTGAACAATACCAGATTGCCGGTTCCGACAAGCACAAGATACGCCGCGGACAATCCGTATGGAACCTGGCAAAAGACACTTACAAAATTCCACTCTGGTTGTTGCGCCAATATAATCCGGAATTGGACATCAATAAGGTAAGGCCCGGTACTTTGGTTACCTTCCCAAAAATTGAATCACGAACCGACCAAAACAAAACTCCAACAGCCGACACCACCGGAAAAAACATTGCAGCCACCGCGGCAAGCTCTTAAAATAGCGCCCGCTTGATGTCACTAAGAATAAACACCTGCGAATTTCCTCTATACTAATTACTTAGATTGGTAATTATTTACGGGCTTTTCCGGCAGAAAGCCAGCGGACCGCGTATATCGTGCAATCACATTTAATCCGCCGGTATTTTGATCGATAACTGTTTTGGTCGATAACTGTTTTGGTCGATAACTGGGTCGACTGACCGGAAAAGAATCAAATGGCCCTGTGAGAATTGATGTCAAGTTTAACCAGTACCGAAAATTTATCCTGGAAAGTTTGACGCCGCTTTTGGATATAAGCTTTTGGAATAATAAATGGAAAAGGCAAATAAAGATAAAAGAGTATTCCCGCGCATCGAGACAGAATGCCCGGTTCTATATAGCATCGGAAGTTCCAAAAAATGGCAAGTCGCCGTTTTATGCAACATGTCAGCAACCGGATTATTGATGCAGACCAAGGAACAATTGCCTGAAGATATCGCCATTTCCGTGATGACCAAACCTGGCGCCAACCGCCTGGTTCCACAAATTACCGGCAAAGGCTTTGTGACACGCTGCGTAAAAAAAAGCGATGAGCAATTTGAAATCTCCTGCAAACTCATCGAAGTCAAAGCCCAAAAATAACAGTTTCGGCGGCCTTTCACCCGCGGCAGATGTCGCAGCGCATGTCAGCACTGCCTTCCCCACACGATTAATAATTACCCAATAACTCAGGTACTTAGCCAGTTAAATATCAGCTACAATTATATTTGGCTGATCGAATTTAATTAGAATATACGGATATTCTGTTACATTACTCAGATTTCGCCGTTATCGAGGGCATTCCAAGTCGCCGTCGCTCTGTCGCTACGCGGCTCTTCCACAGTCGTCATCACTATTGGTATTTTGTTTTCAGACGGCGTTTTATTTTGAATTCGGTGCATCGACACCGTTTAAATGCGAGGTAAGGCTATGCACACAACGATTCGCTCATTCCTCACAACGCTCGGTGTGATACTCAACCTTACCAATACAGTCACCGCGGCAGAACTGCCGTTTGATCTGCACACGGCTAATTACCAAACTTACCCTAAATACCAAACGTTCGATGGCGCCATCGAAGCCATTCGACGCGCCACCGTATCCTCGGAAACCAGCGGCCGCATCAGTGAAATCAATTTCGATGTGGATGACTTTGTGGAACAAGGCAAAGTCCTGGTGCGCATCACGGATGCCGCAACCCGCGCGCGCTTATCGGGAGTGGAAGCCAATGTCAGTGAAACCGAAGCTCAATATAATATTGCACTCTCAGAATTCACCCGCATCAAGGAAGTCTTTGCCCGCCAATTGGTATCTCAATCGGCTTACGACCAAGCCGAAGCGGAACTAAAAGCGGCGGCACAACGCCGGTCCGCGGCGCAAGCGGCGGTGAAAGAAGTTCTGGAACAGTTAAAGTATACCGTGGTTAAAGCACCCTATTCCGGTATCGTTGCGGAACGGCATGTGGAACTCGGAGAAATGGCCAAGGTGGGACAACCGCTGTTCACCGGATTCTCTCTCAATGCACTGCGCGCGGTAACGCATGTTCCGCAGTCCATTGTGAATCAGATTCGCTCCGCCACCCAAGCGACTATTTTGATTGCGGCTGATGGTCAGGAAGCCTTGCATTCCAGTATGATTACGGTTTATCCCGAAGCCGATCCCGTTACCCACGCCTATAAAGTACGGATAAAATTACCCTCCGTGCCAAAAGGTATCAATCCAGGCTATATGGTCAAAATCCAGTTCACTACCGGTGAAGAACAAAAAATGCGGATTCCCAGGCAGGCTATTGTGCAACGCAGCGAACTGCAGGCCGTCTACGTGCTAAAGGATCGCCAGATTGCGTTGCGGCAAATTCGCTTGGGCAGGGAAAATACCGACAATACCGTGGATATACTCGCCGGGCTGGAACCGGGTGACACGATTGCCTTGGACCCGGTGCGCGCCGGCGTTTATCTAAAAGAGCAGGCGCAGCAATAACACCTGCCGGATGAATTTCCCATCATGAATAACAAGCTTGGTTTTTCCGGAAAAATCGCCAATCGCTTTTTAACGTCCGAGTTAACACCCCTGCTGGCATTAGTAGGCATACTAATGGGCGTATTTGCGGTGCTCGTCACGCCCAAAGAAGAAGAGCCGCAGATCAATGTCACCTTCGCCAATGTGTTCGTGGCGTTCCCGGGCGCCTCCAGCAAGGAAGTCGAGCAACTGGTCAGCACACCCGCCGAACAGGTGCTGTCGGAAATCGACGGCATCAAGCACGTGTATTCAGTATCACAACCGGGCATGGCGGTACTGACCGTGCAGTTTGAAGTCGGCGAAGACCGCACCCAGGCTATCGTGCGCTTGTATAACGCCATATTTTCCAATCAGGACTGGTTACCGGAAAATCTGGGCATCGCTCAGCCTCTTATTAAACCCATGGGTATCGATGATGTACCCATTGTCGCCCTTACCTTGTGGAGTGAATCGCCGTCCATCACCGCCTACGATGTCCAGCAAGTCGCCCATACTTTGGAAGTTGAACTAAAAAGAATCAAGGGCACCCGCGATATTTATTCCATTGGTTCAGTGCACCGGGTGGTGCACGTGGTTCCCGACATCAACACCCTGGCGGCCTACAACCTGACTGTGTCCGACCTCAAACTGGCTTTACAGAGCGCTAATCAATCCAGTAATAACGCCGCCACAGTAAACAATAATCAGGAATTGATCCTGCAATTCGGCAGCTATTTCAGCAATGCCGATGACGTTGCCCAGCTGGTCGTGGCGGTGCATAACAATGCGCCGGTTTTTCTGCGTGATGTCGCGCAGGTCACCCTGGGCCCTGATCAACCCGAGCAGTTCGTGACGATGGGCATTGGGTCCGCCGCGGCATCCGCGCAGCATCCGGCCGGCAGTCTCTACCCCGCCATTACCATGGCTATCGCAAAAAAAGCCGGCGAAAACGCGGTCGACATTTCCAATAACATCATCGACCGTTTGGAAAAACTCCAGGGCACGATTATTCCCAACGGTATCACGGTCAGCGTCACCCGGAATTATGGCGCAACCGCCAACGACAAAGCCAACAAATTGATCAGCAAACTCTTGTTTGCCACCGCATCGGTGGTGTTATTGGTGTTTTTAACGCTGGGCCTGCGCGAAGCAGTTATTGTCGGCGTTGCGGTAATTATTACCCTGACCATTACCCTGTTCGCCTCCTGGGCCTATGGTTTTACCATTAACCGCGTTTCCCTGTTCGCGCTGATTTTTTCCATCGGCATTCTGGTTGACGACGCCATCGTGGTGGTAGAGAACATTCACCGCCACCTTCAGCAAGGGGATAAATCGCTTCGGCAGGCGATACCGTTGGCGGTCGACGAAGTGGGCGGACCAACCATTCTGGCGACATTTACGGTTATCGCCGCCCTGCTGCCGATGGCGTTTGTCACCGGGCTGATGGGGCCTTACATGAGCCCGATACCGATCAATGCCAGCATGGGAATGCTGATCTCCCTGGCTGTTGCATTTATTATTACGCCCTGGCTAGCCTGCAAGTTGTTGCCGGGCAGCCATGCCGCTGCCGTGTCCCATTCTGCATCGTCATTGGATTATAAACTACAACGTCTCTTTGAATCGGCGATGGGCCCGTTTCTCGGAACGGAAACCGGCAAACGCAGACGCCGGCTGTTATTTGCCGCGGTCATGCTGCTGATCCTGATTTCTGTTTCCCTGCCGGTATTTAACGCCGTGGTTCTGAAGATGTTGCCGTTTGATAACAAATCCGAATTCCAAGTAGTGCTGGATATGCCTGAAGGGACCAGTGTCGAAAAGACCAACCAGGTGTTGAATGAAATCGGCGTCTTTCTCAAAACCGTACCGGAAGTTGCTGACTACCAGATTTACGCGGGCACCGCCGCGCCCATCAATTTTAACGGCCTGGTTCGCCAGTATTACTTGCGCGAACAAGCCTACATGGGTGATGTTCAGGTGAACCTGGTTGACAAGGAACAGCGCACGCGCAAGAGCCACGAGATCGCCCTCGAGGTAAGGCAACCGATCCGGGAAATTGCCCATCGCCATGGTGGCGACGTAAAAATCGTCGAAGTGCCGCCCGGACCTCCCGTATTATCACCCATCGTGGCGGAAATCTATGGGCTCGATTATCAGGGCCAACGCCGGGTCGCCAAGGAAATTCGCGCCGTATTTGAGAATACCCCGGACATTACCGACGTTGATGACAGCGTTGAGGCCAGAGCTGCGAAATATGTACTGGAGGTTGACACCGCCAAGGCGGCACTCCTGGGTATCAACCAACAAAACATGGTTGAAGTTCTGACAACAGCGGTGTCCGGTAACGATGTCAGTTATTTACACGGCGATATCGTTAAATTCCCCACCCCCATTCGCATCGAGGTTTCCAGTGCGGACAAATCCGACATCAATACACTACTGAACCTGCGCGTACGCAACCAACAGGGCCAAGCAATACCCCTGGCGGATTTTGTCACTGCGCGGGACAGCGAACGCGACTCAGCGATTTACCATAAAGACCTGCTGCCGTTTACCTTTGTCACCGGCGACCTGGCCGGCAACCTCGATAGCCCCCTGTACGGCATGTTTGACATGGTTGGACAACTCAATGACAAGGTTTTCGAAAACCAGTACCAACTGGACCAGTTTTTCATTACCCAGCCTGGCGATCCCTATCGCTACAGCATAAAATGGGATGGCGAATGGCAAGTGACCTATGAAACCTTCCGCGACATGGGGATTGCGTATGCGGTGGGAATTGTATTGATTTACCTGCTGGTAGTGGCGCAATTCCGCTCCTACATGGTGCCGCTCATTATCATGGCGCCGATTCCACTGACCATCATCGGCGTCATGCCCGGCCATGCGCTGCTGCAATCCCAATTCACCGCCACGTCCATGATCGGCATGATTGCGCTGGCAGGCATTATTGTCCGTAATTCAATATTGCTGGTGGATTTTATCAATGAACAGCTAAAGGCCGGGGTCAGTCTTCAAGCAGCGGTGATTCGTTCCGGCGCCGTACGCGCCAAACCCATCATCCTTACCGGCCTGGCCGCAATGCTGGGCGCTCTCTTTATACTGGATGATCCGATCTTTAATGGATTGGCGATATCATTGATCTTCGGCGTGATGATTTCCACGTTACTCACGCTGTTCATTATTCCGGTTTTATATTACAGCGTAAATTACCGGAAACTCGCGGCAGGCCAAGGCGCAGCAGCAGCCCAATAATTTTATTGTGAGTGACGGGTTTGTTGTTGTTTAAATTTTTTAGCGCTAACTTGTTGACCTTTGACCTTTGACCTTTGGCGACGCTAATACCACTACCACCTGCCTTGACTGCGCACAGCCAACTTTCAACTGCGCACAGCAACTTTTTGTGGTTGCGGTGGCTTGTCGGGCAATATAATATTCAACTCTAGAATTTCCATGTCCCCATTCTTGTCCAGATGAACCTGGATACGCTCCGGATCGATCGTCACATATTTCGCGACTACTTCGAGAATATCCTTCTTCAGATCCGGCAAAAAGTCAGGGCCGTTACGATCCGCATGCTCCCGGGCAAGAATGATTTGCAGCCGCTCCTTGGCAACGGTCGCAGTTTTCTTTCTTCGGCCTAGAAAGTAGTTTAATAATGTCATAATCTTAAGTTCCAAATAGACGTTTCAGGAAACCTTTTTTCTCCACATCGATAAAGCGCATCGGCCGGTCTTCTCCAAGAAAACGGGCCACAACATCCAGATACGCAGCGCCACTGTCGCTTTTATCATCCAGTACCACCGGTACCCCGGAATTGGACGCTTGCAGCACCGACTGCGATTCAGGGACAACACCGATGAGCGGAATACCCAGCAGGTCGGTAATATCCTCGATACTCAACATCTCGCCATTCTCGACCCGAACCGGATCATAGCGGGTTATTAGCAAATGCTCCTTGATAGGTTCAGCGCCGTCGATTGCGCGTTTGGACTTCGCCTGCAGAATCCCAAGAATACGGTCGGAGTCCCTGACCGACGACACTTCCGGGTTGGTTACCACCAAGGCTTCGTCAGCATAATAAAGCGCCATAATGGCGCCTGTTTCGATACCCGCGGGTGAGTCGCAAACGATGTAGTCATGCGTCTTGCGCAAGTCATTCAGCACCCGCTCTACCCCCGCCTGTGTCAGCGCATCCTTATCCCGTGTTTGCGACGCTGGAAGTATGTTCAGGGTGTCAACGCGTTTGTCCTTGATCAGAGCCTGGACCAGGGAAGCCTCGCCTTGAATTACATTAATAAAGTCATATACCACCCGGCGTTCACACCCCATGATGAGATCAAGGTTGCGAAGACCCACGTCAAAATCAATGACCACAGTCTTGTATCCGCGTTTTGCCAACCCCGTCGCAAAACTGGCGCTGGTTGTGGTTTTACCAACGCCACCTTTACCGGAGGTGACAACGATTATTTTGGCCATATATGCCTCCCGCTATCGTAAACAAAAATCATCAAGCTTCATCCTCGTAGGAACGATCAAAATCCGCGACTATCAACTTTACTTACCTGTTACTTAACTGTTGTTCGTTTTTGCCGCTGTTGCTCTTGGTCATTGGTCTATAGTGCATTAGTGCATTGGCTAATGCTGTATTAACCATTAACCCATTATTGCAACAGCACGACATCCAACTGCTCTCCACGCAAACAAATTTGCACGGCCTTTTGCCGAAATTCGGCAGGCACCTTGTCTTCAAACACCCGGTATGATCCAGCGATGGCGATTAATTCCGCTTCCATGCAATGGCAAAATATACGTGAATTCTGGTCGCCTTGCACGCCAGCCAACGCCCGGCCGCGCAGCGGCGCGTAAATATGAATATTGCCATCCGCCATCACTTCCGCGCCGGCATTCACCGCCGCCAGCACAATTAAGTCGCCACCCCTCGCGTAAATGCGCTGCCCGGAGCGTATGGGCTGGGTAACCATCTTGGTAGCCGCGTTTGCGGACGTTACCGGCGCCACCTCGCGATCCGCGGTGCGTCCTCCAGAATCTTCAGAACTATCCTGGCTCGATGTTGCTTGTCTTACCGAAGCCACGTCCGGTTGCTTGGTTTTCGTTGAAGCCTGTCCCGTCAAAATCGCCAATCCGGCCTTTTCCGCTTCCAGGTGCTGCTCGAGGCTGCCTTTTTGCACGGCAACCGGCACCAGTTGCTGGGCGCGCAGTAACCGCGTCAGGGCTTTAAAATCAAGTGCGGTCTTTAATTGCTTGATGCGCTCAAGGTCAATCACGATAGGCGCGTTCTTGAAAAAACTTAAGGACTGGGCCAAATGTTTTTTCAATGCCTTTTCGAGCTGATCGGTATCGGGAGTACAAATTTTTAAGACAGGGAGGGTAAAGACTGATCCTTTAATTTCAATCGCAGAATCATCTGGTGAGTTATCTAATACGAGTGTTGTGTCGGCCTTATCGGTCCTAACCGTATCCATAGAGGCTCTAAAGTCATAGTGACGAGTGCTACATCATTTACTTTCATGCGTACTCTTATAATACGTACTCTAAATAATACGTACTCTAAATAATACGTACTCTAAATGCCGCGCATAAAAACAAATTGCACTTCGTTCGTATCAACATAGCAAAGATTTTAAACTCTGCAAGCTTTTAACGCGCATCAGGTGTGAATAATAACCAATGCTTTTAAAAACTGCTAATGTTTTATTACACAGCTGCAACATGGTTCGTGATGCCGGCAACACACGAATACGAAATTTGTATTGCGATTTTTTGCCAATGAAAATTTGTTAACACCAAACATCAGCGAAGCATCAATCACGCGCTAACATTATCACCGCACCGGCGTCAGCGGACCTCATGCTCTACATTAACTTCGAAAAATTAAACGCTGAGTGAGCGGCTTTGGAAAGCGATGCCGCTGCCTGCTGCTAACTTAAAGTGAATCCTCAAGACGCCCGGTTTATTCTAGAAATTACTTTAATTTGAAAATCCCGGCATTTTTTGTTTATAATTCGGCCAAACCGCTATACTGTCTTTTATTCGCTGAATGCCTCGAAATCCGCAACACGGGATTGCCGGCCCTTATTCTTTCATTCTTTAAATAGTAAGCCCAGGCGATCTTTAAATAGTAAGCCCAGGCGATGGCGGTTTGGCCGGCTTGACAGTGATTTTGGTATTCTCTACTATTTTTTCCGCCTGGGACCGAGTGCTCTGCGCCCCTGGCGTTAGTCGCCTTTCGCAAGTTCCGCAGCACCAGCCCTGGCAATGTGTTGTATCAAGGCGGCGGATAATCTGGTATGTTCCCGGATTCACCGCAGCGCGAACTCTGGAAAGCCTGGCAGACGCCGCTCATTTGCGGAACAATCCGCGCGGCCACATGTCTGAAAATCGTTTTATTATTTTTGGAACCGGTTCAACCGCAAAAAAGGGATAAACAGAATGGGAGTGATGGTTGAAGTATCGCATTTAAAAAAAACTTTCGGATCATTCATCGCAGTCAATAACATTTCCTTTAGCGTCAACAAAGGTGAAGTACTCGGATTCCTGGGTCCCAACGGAGCCGGGAAATCCACGACCATGAAAATGCTGACCGGCTTTTTGACACCGGATTCAGGTGTTATAAAAGTCGGTAGCGACAATATCGCTGAAAACCCCGTCGCGGTTAAAGCACGCATCGGTTATTTGCCGGAAGGCGCACCGCTCTACAGCGATATGACCCCGGAAACTTTCCTGCACTTCA
Source organism: Gammaproteobacteria bacterium (assembly GCA_036507695.1). Taxonomy (GTDB): domain Bacteria; phylum Pseudomonadota; class Gammaproteobacteria; order SZUA-152; family SZUA-152; genus JAKEGK01. Next base: position 7,780 of record DATCIR010000280.1, on the reverse strand, counting down.
TTGCTGAAATTCGCGGCCTGCGCGGAGCGGAAAAATCCCGGCGTGTTGCGGAAATGATTGCCAAGGTTAACCTTGGACCGGTGGTCAACAAGCCTATCGAAACCTTATCCAAAGGTTTCAAGCGCCGGGTCGGTCTGGCCCAGGCGATTCTCCACGATCCCGAAGTGCTGGTTCTCGACGAACCCACCGATGGCCTGGATCCCAATCAAAAATACGAAGTGCGCGCGCTGATCAAGGACATGGCCGCGGAAAAAGCCATCATCCTGTCAACCCATATCCTGGAAGAAGTCGACGCGGTTTGTTCCCGCGCGATCATCATTGCGAACGGCCGGCTTATCGCCGACGGCACACCCGCCAGCCTGCACGCCAAGTCGCCGGTTCACAACACCGTTGAAATTACCGTGCGCACCAACACACCGGAACCGGTCGCCCGCGCGCTGGAGCAAATCGCTAATGTGAAGTCGGTTGAAAAACTTTCGGCGGCGGATGGACGGGTCACGTTTAGAGTATACCCGTCGGGTGAACACGCACCGATTTCGGACGTGAGTCATCTGGCGCGCAACAGTAACTGGGATGTTGAAAACCTGCATATTGTTCACGGGCGCTTGGATGACGTGTTTCGCGCCATCACCACTCAACAGGTCTCTTGAGGAATTTTACCGATGGCGAATATTTGGGTTATTTTCAAACGTGAGCTTGCCGGGTATTTTACGACTCCCATCGCTTATATCTTTATAATGATTTTTATATTTTTGAGCGGCATTTTCACGTTTTATATCGGCAGTTTTTTTGAACGCGGCCAGGCGGACCTGCTGCCCTTTTTCAGGTTTCACCCCTGGCTGTACCTGTTCTTGATTCCCGCCCTTGCGATGCGGCTGTGGGCGGAAGAACGCAAAGGCGGGACTATCGAACTGCTGTTGACCATGCCGATCACCATGCCCCAGGCGGTACTCGGCAAGTATCTGGCTGCCTGGGCGTTTACCGGTATCGCGCTAAGCCTCACTTTCCCGGTGTGGATTAGCGTGAATTATCTGGGCGAACCGGACAACGGCATTATTTTCGCGGGTTACGTTGGCAGCATGTTAATGGCGGGCGCGTTTTTGGCCATCGGCTCCTGTGTCTCGGCGGTCACCCGCAACCAGGTGATCGCATTTGTCGTCAGCGCCGTTATCTGTTTGCTGTTTGTGTTAAGCGGTTTCCCGTTGGTGCTGGATTTCTTCAGCCTCTGGGCGCCGGAATTTATTGTGTCCGCGATCAGTTCTTTCAGCTTTCTGACGCATTTCGACGCGCTCAGTAAAGGCGTTATTGATTTGCGCGACATTATCTATTTTGTTTCGCTGATCGCCTTCTGGCTCTTTGTCAACGCCGTGCTCATTGAATACAAGAAGGCGGATTAGGAAGGGAGCAATCATGAATATAAAAATGCTTACTACCGGCAGCGTATTGATCGCCATCATACTGCTGCTGGCCATCAACATATTCAGTAACACCGCGTTGACATCGGCGCGGATGGATTTGACCGAGAACGATCTTTTCACCCTCTCCACGGGCACGAAAAACATCCTTAAAAATCTCGATGAGCCGGTCAATGTGCGCCTGTTCCTGTCGCAAAAACTGGCAACCCGCTTGCCGGGCATATCGAGTTATGCCACGCGGGTCAAGGAACTGTTGCAGGAGTACAGCCGTACCGCGGACGGCAACATTAACCTGACGATTATTGATCCCGAACCTTTTTCAGAGACCGAAGATCAGGCGGTGGGTTATGGATTACGGGGAGCGCCCATAGACAGTGAAACGACTTTTTATTTTGGCCTGGTCGTCACCGGGGCAACGGATGAAGAAGAAACTATTCCGTTCTTCAGCCCTGAACGGGAGGAATTTACCGAGTACGATATCACCAAAATCATTCAACAGGTCGCCAACCCTACAAAGAAAGTGGTCGGCCTGATTAGCAGCATCAGTATCGATGGCTCGCCGGCTCCGCACATTCCCGGTATGGGCATGATGCCCCGTCCCACCGAGACCTGGACCGTGGTCGCTCAAATGCGCCAGTTTTTCGAAGTACGTTCCTTGGACATGGACATCGATAAAATACCGGATGACGTGGATGTGCTGATGCTGGTGCACCCCAAGGAGCTCAGTGAGGCCACCCTGTACGCGATCGATCAGTACATACTGAATGGCGGCCGCCTGCTGGCCTTTGTTGATCCCCACGCGGAAACCGACCAGGTCAGCAGCCAACAGAGCGGTATGCCCGGCACTAACTTTGGCGCTTCTAATCTGAATAAACTGTTTCAGCCATGGGGCATCAGTACCGCGGAAAATAAAGTGGTCGGCGATATTCAACTGGCGCAAAAAGTCACATTTAACCTGGGGCAGCGCACTGCGGCGGTCGATTACCCGATCTGGATGAAAATTCCCAAAGACCGCATGAACGCATCGGATATCATCACCTCGGAGCTTGGCACCTTAAATTTCGCATCCCCGGGTAAAATCTCCATTACCCAGACGGCGAACGTCACCGTCACGCCATTGATCAACACTACCGATAAATCCACGGAAGTGGACAAGGCCAGCCTGAGTTTTATGGCGGACCCGCAGGAGTTATTGCGTAATTACCGGCCCAGCGGCGAAGCCATGGTTTTGGCCGCCCGCGTAACCGGGAAAGTCAAATCAGCTTTCCCCGACGGCGCTCCCAAATCCGGCGGCGACAACAAACCGCAAGAGCCGGCAAAATTCACCGGGCAACTCACCGAATCCAAAGTCGATATCAATGTGATTGTTGTTGCCGATACCGACTTGCTGGAAGATCGTTTTTGGGTCAGGATTCAGGATATGTTTGGCTCGCGCATCGCCGTGCCCATTGCGGCCAACGGCAGTTTCGTCATCAATGCACTGGACAATTTAATGGGCAGTAACGATTTGATCAGTGTACGCAACCGCGGCCACTTCTCGCGGCCTTTCACCCGGGTCAATAAAATCCGGCAGGAAGCGGAACTCCACTACCGCGAGAAAGAGCAACAATTGATGAACCGTTTGCGTGAAACGGAGCGCAAACTGGTCGAACTGCAACGCGGCAAGGAAGACGACAAGGCGCTTATCCTCAGCAATGAACAGCAAGTCGAACTCGAGCGTTTCCAGCAGGAGCGCATCAAGATTCGCAAGGAACTGCGCCAGGTACGTCACCAGTTGCAGCAAAACATCGACCGGCTGGAAGCCTGGATGAAGTTTATCAATATCGGCTTGATACCCATCCTGATCGGCATTGGTGGCGGGCTGTTTGCCATTATGAAACTAAAACGGCGCGAAACGCCCACCCGCGTTCCGGCAACGATTACTTAGTGGTGAATGTATGTTAAAGAATTCCAAACATATGCTGATATTGGCAAGCGTGGCGTTGATCATCATCATCGCCACCTTTTTCAGCGGCCCGACCGATGATGTTATTTCCGGAGCCGGAGACAATGTCTATCCTGAACTGCTTGCCAGGGTAAATGATGTCACGACTATAAAAATTCAAACCAATCAGAATACGCTGACACTCACCAAAGATCAGGAATTGTGGACGGTCAAAGAAAACAATAATTATCCCGCGGCTATCGACAAGGTGCGGGAACTGGTTTTGGGTGTTGGCAATTTGAAGCGCGTGGAACCTAAAACCCGCAAACCGGAAAATTATTCGCGCATCGGTTTACAGGATGTCACGCAGGAAGGCGCCAAGTCCACCCGGATCATGATGTTCGCGGGAAATGAAACAAAACTGGTCGACTTGATCATCGGTGACAGCAAACCGGCGAAAGCGGAAACATCACCGCAAAGTTACTACATTCGTGCGGCTGATGATCCGCAAAGCTGGCTCGCTGACGGAAAATTGCCTGGCAAATGGGAACCCAAGGATTGGCTCGATACCGACGTATTAGAGATCAAACGCGAGCGTATCCAACAGATCAAGGTTAATCATGACACCGGCGAACTGGTTTATATTCACCGTAATCATCCGGATGTCAGGGACTTTACCCTGGACAGCCTGCAGCCCGGCGAGCAAGTTACCGCGCCCTACGAAGTGAATAATATTGCCACGACATTCACCAAAATGACTTTTGACGATGTCGTGAATACCGCCAATGCCGGGATTAGTGGCAAGCCTTTATATAGCGCGGTGCTGACCACGTTTGACGGCCTTGAGATCAGCTTTGAGCCCTTTGCCAAGGATAACAAGTATCTTGCGCGCTTAAATGCCCGTTACAATGCCGAAGCGGCGCAAGCCTATCAGCAACAACAAGCGCAACGGCAAAAAGCTGAACCGGCGCCGCCGGCGGATTCTCCTGCTGTCGAACCGCAGGCAGACACCGGTGAAACGCCGGTGGAATTAAAATCCAGCGAAGCAGTCACCCGGGAAGTGGATCAACTCAACAAACGCTGGCAGAACTGGGTCTACCAGCTGCCGGAGTTCCGCGTGAAAAACATCGGCAAGAAAAAAACCGAGTTGTTGAAAAAAGATGACCGGCCGGCTCATTGACAAACCAAAAGCAAAAAGCCCGCGCCAGCGGGCTTTTTCATTTGTGCGCTGATGTCAACCTATCCAATCAAACACATTCAGATCGGCGTCAGCAGTTGCCTGTTGGGACACAAAGTCCGCTATGACGGTCAGGACAAACAACACCGCAATGTCCTGAAGCTATGTGAACAATTCGACTGCGTTGCTATTTGTCCGGAAACCGCGATTGGCCTCGGTGTACCGCGTCCACCGCTTCAACTGGTACAGATTGCGTCAGAAATCCACGCACGCGGCATTACCCGTCCGCACCACGACGTCACCGATTCGCTGGCGCATTATGCAAATACTATTTTTCACTCCTTGCCGACGCTTTGTGGTTATGTATTTAAAGCGCGCTCCCCATCCTGTGGAATTAACAGCACGCCGGTTTTTAGCGAAGCCAGCGCACAACGGCTGGGCACCAGTAGCGGGATTTACAGTGGCCGCATCCAGCAGCTCGCGGAGAAGCTGCCTGTTATCGAGGAAACCGGATTGAATAATAACGAGGATGTTGTGGTGTTTATCGACAAGGTGGTTGCTTATGCGAATGTGAAATCAAATTCAGCATAAGTTCCACGTCCCAACCACCGAATTGGGCGTGGTGGTTAGTTTAGTAGAACCGGTCCGCCAATACGCTCCCTTTGCGAAACCGCGCCATTAGAAACTGCTGTTGGTCAGCGATGATGCGGCGGTTCTGCAAGAATAAATATTCGGCTTTATTCGGTACATAAGGAACGGCGAGCAGTTTACGTCCACCCCATTCTTCCGGAGTCTGGTTCCCTTTCTGGTTGTTGCAGCGAAAACAGGCAGTCACGACATTTTCCCAGTTGTCACTGCCGCCGCGGCTCATGGGTACGATATGATCCCGTGTCAATTCAGCATGTTTGAATTGCTCACCACAATACAAACACAAGTGACCATCACGGCGAAATAACGCACGGTTGGTTAAATGTGGAATGAATTCATCCCCATGCTGATAAATTTTCGAACGGCCACGGGTTAATAAGATGGAACCCACTTCGACAAAGGAGCGTTGGTTGGTTATTGCGTTCGTGCCACCGCGAAAGAGAAAAGTTTCAGTACCCAGACTGGTAATTACCCGGTCACTTACATAAAGCCGAATAGCTTCTTCATGATTTATCCAACTGGTCGGGTTGCCCGTAATGTCCAATTTCAGAATCAGTGGTATTGACTCCATCACCACGTACCTCACACATACAATGTAGATTTGTTTATTATAGGTTTTACCGCTGTCGATCCACTTCCCCTTACCAAGTGCTCTTGTCTTGAATGCAAAAGGCTTTTATCACACTTGAAACTTTAGAGCCGCTATTTAACTTGAAGGTTTCCAATCAATGCCAAGTTTATATTAACAAATATCGGCATTTCAATAAGTTAAGTTTAGTCTAGTCATTTTCTCCCAATAATTCAATAACGTGCACGCTGATTCGGGTGCACGCCTGACATCGATTCCCAAGCAAACACTAATTAAATACCCGCTTCAGAAGCGCCTTCATGTCGGCCCAAGACTGTTTATCCGCCGCTTGTTGTACGCCGATGGAATATTAAACTTCTTTAGATTTGCCAAACATTTTACGTGAGACGGTAGCAATGATGCTGAACAAAAACTACGGGATAATTTTTCTCCCAGAAAAAAATGCCGTATTAAGCTAGTACTTCGCGCATGCTAGCTAAAATTTGTCATTGAGTTAGCGGTTTTATTGAGAGTCAAAAAATACGAAAATGCTTACACGTTTACAGGCATTTTACTGAGCAATTAAGCTAATATTCCGGTAAAAAACTCGAGCAGACCGCTAAAATCTGCTATAGGTATTATAAGTTAAAGGTATTATAAGCTAACGGTATTATAAATAGACTGCCTGCAGGTTTATAAAATCAACAATCCGGTGCTGACCTGCCTGCATATACCGCGACTTACGCGTCCGTTTCCAAACCTAAAACACAATTAACAGCTGTTATTTAGATGTAGCCATATTGCTTACGCAGACGCACTGGTTCTGTTGCGTTTAATATGCAACAGCGCAATATTGCATTGCGGTAGTTTGCCTTATCGTTTGTTTCAACAGGTTCGGTTGCTTGGGAAATTAGTAAAGTTCTAACGTCGGGACCCAAGGAGTATAACCTATGCGTGCTTTTAGGAATTGGTTTTTAACTAAAACAAATACTTCTGCACGTACTCCGCCGCAGACCTTCGTGGATTGCCTGAACATTGTGCACGCATGGAATGTAAGCACGAAATGTCAACTCGACACAGATACCAGTAACGCGGATCTGGAAGCCGCGGCCAACACCCTGGTGACCTGCCCGTATTGTTCGCAACATTATTATTTCGCGGATGCGCTGGAATTCGCCGACGGATATATGAAAGTTGAGTGCCCGGTTTGCTGTACCAATCCCGCCGAAAACGAAGATGAATATGAGCATACGTATTAGTGTTAGTGCACTTTTTCGTGCGCTTTGGCACACCAAGAGTACGCCCAGCTTCGGTAGAAAATTTCGAATATCTGCTTTTCCCGGTAACGAAATGCTGTAAAGCTGAACGTGCGTCAATCCCGCAATAAATTCCAGCTTGTTGCAACGCGCTCAAAACTCTCTACCAGTCAATTCCTTGAACGATGGATCAACCGTGAAATGCCTCTTTCGATGCCAGGTATTCCCGCTCTGCCACCGTGCTTGGCCTGCCCAGTATTTTATTGCGATGTGGAAACCGGCCAAACCGCCTGACAAGATCGCGGTGGTGAATGGCGAAGCGCAAATTTTCCTTCAGTCCCGCCGCTTCATAAAGCCGAACGCTTAACTCCTGGTCTTCGTTACGTTCACTGTGCATAAAGGGCATATACAGAAAGGCTTTTTGCTCGTTAGGAAGTTGTTGGTCAAATCCGTTATCTAGTGCAACTCTGGCAACATCACGGGCTTTGGCTTCACCGGCAAAACTTTCCGGTTGGCCACGAAACATATTCAAGGGGAATTGATCGAGCAATACAACCAGGGCAACGCAGCCGCCTGCGGATTGTTGCCAGCCGGACAACTCGCCATGAAGCGCGGCGTGATAACGATCAAGAAACCGTTCTTTTAACTGTGCGTCAAATGCCGGCGTGGAATTAAACCACAAGGGTTTTATAGTTTCCGCGAACCAAAACTGCAAAATAATCTCGGGCGTTACCGGCATGGCTGCGCTTTCGCGTTTCACAATTGGCAACTGATCCCTGTACCTCCCAAACC
>DATCIR010000279.1:0-5276 GCA_036507695.1 Gammaproteobacteria bacterium | reverse complement strand
CGCGTGCTCGCTAAGATCCTGCGCCTGTCGGGCGGTGATCACCTGCACACCGGCACCGTGGTCGGCAAGCTCGAAGGCGATCGCGCCGCAACCCTGGGCTGGATCGACATCCTGCGCGAAAAGTACATCAAGGAAGACCGCAGCCGCGGCATCATGTTTGATCAGGACTGGGGCTCCATGCCGGGCGTATTCGCTGTCGCCTCGGGCGGTATCCATGTGTGGCACATGCCGGCGCTGGTCACCATCTTCGGCGACGACTCGGTGCTGCAGTTCGGTGGTGGCACGCTGGGTCACCCCTGGGGTAACGCCGCCGGCGCCGCCGCCAACCGCGTGGCGCTCGAAGCCTGCGTGGAAGCGCGCAACCAAGGCCGTGCGCTGGAGAAAGAAGGCAAGGAAATTCTTACCGCCGCGGCCAAGCACAGTCCGGAACTCAAGATGGCGATGGAAACCTGGAAAGAAATCAAGTTTGAATTCGATACCGTTGACAAACTTGATGTGGTTCACAAGTAACATATTTGTTTGTGCGCGGGGTGGGCGATGCCCGCCCCGCGTTTCTTGAACGCTGACGGGTTAGCAAGTGAATGTAGAGAATTTAACCGAGGATTTTTACATGAGTGAAATGCAAGATTACAAATCGAGTTTAGCCGATGTTACCAGCCGCAAGTTTGAAACTTTTTCTTACTTGCCGGAAATGGATGCAGGCAATATCCGTAAACAGGTACAGTACATTGTCGACAAAGGCTGGAATCCCGCCATCGAACACACTGAGCCGGAAAATGCGTTTGATCATTATTGGTATATGTGGAAATTGCCTATGTTTGGTGAGACCGACGTGGATAAGATCCTGGCGGAAGCGAAAGCCTGCCACAAGGCGCATCCCAACAACCATGTGCGTTTGGTTGGTTACGATAACTATGCGCAAACTCAAGGCGCCGCCATGGTTATTTACCGGGGTCCCATCAAGGCATAGCTGGCTTTTTTAAACGCTTTTCATATAGGCAAAGGCCTTATTCGAAAAACCCCTGTCCGCAGTGATACCGGCCAGGGGTTTTTTGTTATAAATTGACGCCAGCGCGCGGCCAATAACTAATGCGCAAATAATTAACGCGCAAAATTCTTTCCGATCCATTACCGAATAACTGAAGAATGAAGGTACTCGTTATATGACTGATATCGATATCGATCAATACAAGATTACCGAAGAACCCTATTACAAACCGGTTGGCAGCGAAGTGGAACTGTTTGAGGCGGCTTACCACTCGGTCCGCATGCCTATTATGCTCAAGGGTCCTACCGGATGCGGTAAATCCCGCTTCGTCGAATACATGGCGTGGAAGCTGAAGAAGCGCCTGATCACGGTTGCCTGTAACGAAGACATGACCGCCTCCGATCTGGTGGGCCGGTTTTTGCTGGATCCCAGCGGCACCACCTGGCAGGATGGCCCATTGACCACGGCGGCGCGCATCGGCGCGATTTGTTACCTGGATGAGATTGTCGAAGCGCGCCAGGACACCACCGTGATTATTCATCCGCTTACTGATCATCGCCGCACCTTGCCGCTGGATAAAAAGGGCGAACTCGTGGCGGCGCACCCGGATTTTCAGCTGGTGATTTCCTACAATCCCGGTTATCAAAACCTGATGAAAGATCTGAAGCAATCCACCAAGCAGCGTTTTGGCGCACTGGATTTTGACTATCCCAACGCCGAAACCGAAGCGGAAATCGTGGCGCATGAATCCGGCGTCGATCCGGCCACCGCCGCCAAACTGGTTCAGGTGGGTCATCGTGGCCGCAACCTGAAAGGCCATGGCCTGGATGAAGGTATCTCCACGCGCTTGTTAATTTATGCCGGTCAGTTGATCGCGAAAGGCATCGATCCCAAGGCGGCGTGCATGATGGCGCTGGTGAGTCCCATCACCGACGATGCCGACATGCGTGATACTTTGAACGCCTCGGTGGCGACCTATTTCTAATCGGCATGGCGCCGCATAACCAAATGACTCGCAGTGGAGTATTGTTTCCGTGATGGCGGTTAACCTGGATGAGTACCGGGCGCAACTCGAGAATGCCGCGCCGGAAGTGAAGGATACGTTCGACGCGAGTTTTCACGAAGCCTCCCGCGTCATGTCGCCCGCGGGCCTGCAAATCTACCTGGAAGGCGCGCGTGGCTTACACGAACTGGGCCGTGGTTCCGCGCTGGTGGTTTCCTACCTGCAAAGCATGCCCGCCGTCGTCAAGGAAGTTGGTGAGGACGTTATCAAGGATGTGGTTGCCAGCGCCCTTAAATTATCGTCTATGGTCAGCGGCGAAGTCATTGATCTGATGCTTTCCAGTTTGCCCACCGCCAGCCGGCGTTTGGGCGATGCGGATCTGTTTCGCGGTTACTTGTCGCTGATTCATCAATTGTCCGCCAAGGCGCCCCGGGGTTTGCGTCCCATGCTGGCGCAGCTCGATGTGCTGTTTGAGAAACTAACCCTGGGTGGTTTGCGCCGCTGGGCATTGTGGGGTGCACAAGCCCATGCCCGGGATTTCGACGCGCTCGCCAAATATTTTGCGTTACAGTCCGCTGACAGCCAGGCGGTTTTGCAAAAAGAACGCCGGGGTACGCTATTTGTAGACAACCAGCGCAAACTGAATTTTTATTTACGCGCGCTCTGGGGCAGGGACTTTTTCCTGCGCCCGACCTCCGGTGACTACGAGAGCCGGGAAGGTTATAGGTGTTTTATCGAACACCGTGTTATCCATCTGCCGGATGCGTTCGATGACTATGGAACCGTACCCGGCATTGACTTGTATCGCGCCACAGCCACCCATGCGGCGGCGCATTTATCCTACACCCGCGAGCCCTTGTCCGCCGAAGCCCTGACACCGTCGCAAATGGTGTTTATTGGCCTGTTTGAAGACGCGCGCATAGAGCATTTGGCGATCCGGGAATTTCCGGGCCTGAAAAAAATATGGCTGCGCGTTCATAAACAAGTGAGCGAAGTGAGTTGCGCGGCGGACCGGGTGGTGGGTTTGCTGGAGCGCGTGGCGCGCGCCATGCTGGATGAAGCCCATCAGGAGACCAATCCCTGGGTCAAAGAGGCGGCCGCCGCGTTTCATGAACGGGTAAAAACCGATGCCACCAACAGTCAAATGAGCTGGGATTTGGGCGTGACGTTTTATAACAAACTCGCCGGTTATATGCCGATACCCAGCCTGCGCATCCTGGAATCCTTTGGAATTCCCTATCGCGATGATAACCGCTACGTGTGGGCTTTCGATGAAGCCGGCTGGCGCGAAGCGGAATACATTCCATTAAGTCAACGCCAGGTTCGCAAAACGGTTAGCGTGATGGACATGGTTAACGAGCTGGATTGCGAACTGGCGGGGGATGACGCCCAGGAAATCTGGCGCCTGGAGACGCCCTTTTACCTGGATCAGGAAGGCTGCACGATTAACGAACTGCAAGGCACCGAGCCGGTCAGTGATCCCTATCATTACCAGGAGTGGGATTACCAGGTGCAGTTGCACCGCCCGGATTGGGTGACGGTGCTGGAGCGCCGCCAAAGCAAGGGTGACCCGCAGCTTATCGACAATACCCTGCTAGAGTACCGGCCTGTCGCCAGCCGCTTGAAGCATATCATCGACGCCTTGCAACCTCGTGGAATCGTTAGAGAGCGGTATCAGGAAGAAGGCGACGAGGTCGATATCAACGCCGCGATCCGCGCCATGATTGACATGCGTATGGGGAAAATGCCCGATTCACGCATTAACATTCGTTACCGGCATCGAACCCGCGATTTGGCGGTGTTATTGTTGCTGGATCTTTCCGAATCCACCAATGAAGTATTGCCGGGGACCGACCGGCCAATACTGCAATTGGCGCGTGAGGCGGCCGCGATTTTGTCCTGGGCAATCGATGGTATCGGGGATCCATTCGCGGTGCACGGTTTTGCCTCCGATGGCCGGCATGACGTGCAATACTTTCGCTTCAAGGATTTTGACCAGCCCTACGACGACCAGGCCAAATCGCGGTTGGCGGGCATGAAAGGGGGTTTGTCCACGCGTATGGGAGGGGCTTTGCGCCATGCCGGGAAGTTTCTATTGCGCCAGCCCCAGCAACGTAAATTAATCCTCCTGGTGAGCGACGGCGAGCCGGCGGATATTGACGTGCGCGACCCCCAGTACCTACGGTTTGACACAAAAAAGGCGGTGGAAGAACTAGCTACGCGCGGCGTCACTACTTACTGCCTGACCTTGGATCCCGATGCGGACGATTATGTTTCGCGCATTTTTGGCGCGAATCGCTATGCCGTGGTTGACCATGTGCAAAAATTGCCGGAAAAGTTACCCGCTTTATTCCTGGCCTTGACCCGTTAAAATTTCCGCATTGCTGGGAATTTTTTTAGCGCCGGCAGGGTCGTAGCCTGTATACTTTTTGCTGATTAGGCACCAGCTCTTAATTAATAAAAAGTAGTTGATCATAACGCAAACAACTTGCATACTGTTGCTCATGAAATCACGGCTCAATGACATTCCAATTATCAAGACCGTCCCTTCTTATGTCGGTGCGACTCACTTCAATCGTGTGCGTTTATCGCAGTTACGCCTGGACTCGTCGTTGCGTTTGGAACTGTTTAGTCTGCGTGGTTTGGACATTCTGATTGATGACGATGCCTGGGTGTGTATCGACCGTACCTTGGGCGATTTGCCGGTATTAGCCTGGACCGAGTTTGACAAACGCAACCGCAAGGGATTACACCAGCCGGTGCCTTGCAAACTGCGTTTTTACCACAACCATGCCGATCTTATTTGCGGCACCGTATTGGACGACTTGGGCCGGATACTTGAGCGCCGCCTGGCCAAACTGCGTTACAAATCATCCCGCAAAATAGTTTACTTGCGCCGCATCCGCCGCGCCCGTAAATTTACCTGAAGTTTTACCTCTGTTACTCAATTGACGGCTCACCGTTAACCCAACTCGGTTAATGTGTTTACGTTGAACGTGCCATCTAACTTGCCTGCTTGCTGCCGCGTAACTTCCATCTGGTTTAATCGCGCCAACGAATTAACCGTGAATTGTTGCGGGAACTAGCTCTACTTTGTTACTTTAGTTTATGTTTATGAACAATCCCGCACGGGAAGCGGAGGCATCTGGCAAGACACGCCGTAAATGCATCCCTGCAGGCTCGATGGCGGCATGGCCCAGGCCAGGTTCTCGACCCGTTCCGGGTCTCACCTTCTCCCTGCCGCCAACGGTCTTGCCAGACACCTCCGCCTCCCGCGCTGTGCAT